>NZ_RBXX01000002.1:7222874-7523827 GCF_003635025.1 Saccharopolyspora antimicrobica
GAGGCCGTCGAGGGCATCCCGGCGCCGAAGGCGTTCGCGGTGCAGGAGCAGGACATCGAGCCGACGCCGATGCCCGACACCGACGGCGCCTGGGCGACCACGCGGTTCGTCGACCCGAACGACCTCTCGCACGACATGCACGTCAACATCGTGACGTTCGAGCCGGGCGCGGCGATCCCGTTCGCCGAGACGCACGTGATGGAGCACGGCCTCTACGTCCTGGAGGGCAAGGCCGTCTACCGGCTCAACGACGACTGGGTCGAGGTCGAGGCCGGTGACTTCATGTGGCTGCGCGCCTTCTGCCCGCAGGCCTGCTACGCCGGTGGCCCCGGCAAGTTCCGCTACCTGCTGTACAAGGACGTCAACCGCCAGATCAAGCTGACCTGATCCGCCGACTCCGGCCCGGCGCACCCGCCGGGCCGGGGTCAGCCACGGCAGACCCGCCGGGTAGTGCGCCAGTATCGGAGCACGCTCCGGAAACCGGCGGACGGGGCGAAAACCGGCGGCTATGCTCTTCACGATCATCGCGCTTGCTTCCTCCCGGGGCGCACGGCGCCCTTTCACGGAGAGTGCATTGACCGCGATTCCCGACGTGACCATGCGGCCCATCACCGGTCCCGGCGAGCTCGACCTGTTCTGCGGGCTGCCCTACGTCCTCGACGACGAGCTGGCCGACGACCTCGCCACCGGTCGCCGGCAGCCGGGCCGGATGTGGGTCGCGCTGCGCGGCGATGAGCTGCTGGCCCGGGTGGCCTGGTGGAACCGGCCGGGCGACGAGGCGCCGCGGATCCTGGACGTGGTCGACGTCGGAGCCGGCTGCGTTGACACCGGCGTCCAGCTGCTGCGCACCGCGATGGCAGCCGTCGTGCCCGCCGGTTCGCTGCCGCCGCTGTACAGCCGCTTCGTCCCGCCGGACTGGCGCGAGGACCCGGCGAGCAAGCAGGTGGTCGACGACCGCATGGCGGTGCTGGAAGAGCTCGGCGCCGAGCTCTTCGTGGAGCGGTTGCGCCTGGTGTGGCAGCCCGGGGCCGCGGTTCCCGAGCCCAGCGGGCGGCTCCGGTTCCGGCCGGTCGGCGACACCGAGGAGCTCCTGGAGCTGATGACCGCGGTCCTGGACGGGACGCTGGACGCGCACTCCCGCGACGACCTGACCCGGAGGTCCGCCCGCGAGGTGGCCGTCGAGCAGTACGAGAGCGAGTTCGCCCGCTTCAGCAGCCCGCGGGAGTGGTGGCGGATCGCGACGCTGCCGGGCGGTGAACCGGTGGGATTCGTCATCCCGGCCCACAACGGCTACAACGCCACGATCGCCTACCTCGCGGTCCTGCCCGCACACCGCGGCAACGGCTACATCGACGACGTCCTCGCGGAGGGCATCCGCGTGCTCGCCGAGCAGGACGTCCCGCGCATCCGGGCGGCCACCGACCTCGGCAACGTCCCGATGGCGAAGGCCTTCGAACGCGCCGGGTTCGTCGACTTCCAGCGCGAGATCACCATGACCTGGAGCTGATCCCGGCGATTCAGGCGGTGTGATCGGCGTCTACCGCCCGATCCTTGTGGTGGAGCACGTGCTCCACTACGTTGCGCTCATGCCCCGACCGCGCGTGCACGACCTTGACCGGGTGCTGGACGTCGCCGAGCGGCTCGTCGTGGAAGTCGGGCCGGAACGACTCACCGTGCGCCGCCTCTCGGCGGAGAGCGGCGTGCCCAACGGCGCAATATACCACGCTTTCGGCTCGTTGCCCGCGTTGCGCGGGCGGATGTGGCTGCGGGCCGCCGATGAGTTCTTGAACCTGCAGGCGGAACTCATCGATGAGGCGCTGGGCGCCGCACCTGCACCGGGCGTCGGGGCAGCGGTGAACGCAGTGGTCGCCGCCGCCGACGCACCGGCGAGGTTCGCGGAGCGGCGGCCGACGGCCGCTCGGATGCTGATGACGGTGCGCCGAGAACAGCTGCTCGGACCCGACCTTCCCGAGGAACTCGCCGACGCGCTGCTCGGCTTGGACCGGAGGCTGGTGTCGGAGGTGCTGTGCCGCTTGGCGTCTGCGTTGTGGGGGCGCAGGGACGGCCCGAGCGTCGAAGTGATCACGACGTGCGTGGTGGATCTGCCGACCGCACTGCTGCGCCGAGCTCTCAGCCAGATCACCGCGGACGGCACGGTCCAGATCACCGCGGACGTGCGCGGGCGCCTCGAAGCGGCCGTGCGGGCGATCCTCGACCGCGAGCCGCCCAGACGCGGGCAGGCCGACGGACCACCGCTCTCCGCGGAAGACGCGCCGACGAGCCGACCTGAAGGACAGGGATGAGCACCACTGACCCGACTCCTCGGCACTGCCCGCCCGAGCTGCTCGCCGGAGCGAAGAAGATCTCCGTCGGCCCCGAGCTCACCGGGTTGTTGTGGACCGACGTGAGGACCCGGCTTTCCGGGCCGGCTCGGCAGTACCTGCGCCGCACCTTCCCGGCCGTGGCCGTGCAGGCGTTCACGGCCACGACCGAGCAGTACTGGGAGGACTGGCTGTCCGACGGCAACCTCGACGAGTTGTCCGGCCTCGTCGTCGTCCTCGACTCCACCGGCCTCCCGGTGGCGTGGGTAGCCAGCAACGACCGCAGTTTCGGCGGGCGCAGGTGCTTCTACGCCAATTCCGCCGGGGTGCACCCGGAGCACCAGGGAACCGGTATTTCCAGCACGATCTGGCGCGCCTTGCTGCGCGCGGCGATCGTCAGAGCCGCGCCGCGCAGCCTGTACGCGGTGATGCGCACGGGCAATCCCCTCGTGTACGGCGCGTGGTCGGCAGCCACGGGAAGGACCGATACCACGTGGCCCGCCCCGGGCATCCCGATTCCGGAGCACATCCGGCGCATCGCGGCGGATGCCGCCGCCGACCTCGGTCAAGCCGATCGACTGAACCCCCGCACCTCGGTCATCACCGATGCCTACGACGACACCGAAGCCGGCCTGTGGACGCAGCGCCCCACATCCGATCGCGCGGACGTCGACGAGTGGTTCGCCACGCTCCTCGGGCCGCGCGACGCGATCGTGCTCGTCGTGGCGTTCCACCCGATCCGGGTCATGATCGACGAAGTCCTGCGTCAGGCACGCCGCACCTTGGGGCTGCGCAGCAGCCGCTCAGCCCGGAGCTCACGAGCGCGCGACTAACAACGACCAGATCGCTTCGGTCGGCGAGATCACCATGACCTGGAGCTGATCCCGGCGAACAGGTCGTGCTCGGGAATGCTGGTGGGCACCGCCGACCGGGCCAGGTGGTAGTCCTCGGTGGGCCAGACCTCGCGCTCGATTTCCCTGGGATGGGCGAAGAACGGGCTGTCCGGCCCCATCTGGGTGGCGTGGGCGAGGGCGGCCCGGTCCCTGGTCGCGAAGTGCTCCTGGCAGTGCACCCGGGTGGTGACCTCCAGTTCGGGTGCGTCGTCGGGCCAGTCGTCGAGCACCGGGCCGATGAGCGAGGGCACGCCCCGGTGCAGCATCGCCTCGTGCAGTGCCCGGAACCACTTCCGGGACAGCGCGGCCTGGTAGTAGAGCTTCAGCGGGCGCCACGCCGTCCCGGCTTCCGGGTAGCGGTGCGGATCGCCTGCCGCGTCGAAGGCCTCGACGGTCACCTCGTGGGTCTTGATGTGGTCCGGGTGCGGGTAACCGCCGGACTCGTCGTAGGTGATGATCACGTGCGGCCGGAACTCGCGGATGAGCGCCACCAGGGCCGCTGCCGCCACCTCGGTGCGCTCCAGCGCGAAGCAGCCCGCAGGCAACGGCTCTCCCGCGGCGGGCAGCCCGGAGTCGGTGAACCCGAGGAACTGCTGCCGCACGCCGAGGATTTCGGCCGCTGCCGCCATTTCCCGCCTGCGGACGGCGGCGATGTCCGCCCGGATCTCGGGCCGGTCCAGCGCCGGGTTGAGCACGTCACCGCGTTCGCCGCCGGTGCAGGTGACGACGAGGACTTCCGCTCCTCCGGCCGCGTAGTGCGCCAGCGTCGCCGCGCCCTTGCTGGACTCGTCATCGGGGTGGGCGTGCACGCTCATGAGGCGCGGGGTCATGCCGATCCTCCTTCTCGGGGCGGGAACAGGAAAGCGGGGACGAGGCTCAGCGCGGTGAGGCCGAACGCCCACCAGAAGGCGTCACCGAACGCCGCTGGTCCCGGATCGCCGTTCTGCACAACGACTACGAGCACGGCCGTGCCGAGCGAGCCGCCGACCCGGTTGAGCACGTTCAGCGCGCTCGCCGCTCGCGGCGCTTCGTGCCGGGCCACGCTGCGGTAGACCGCGGCCATGCCGGGCGCCATCGTCAAACCCATCCCGATGCCGCGCAGCACCAGGGATGCGGTCAGCAGCCAGTCTGGGGGCTGCGCGGCGAGCTGGGTGAACGCCAGCGTTCCCAGCAGGGACGCGGCGATGCCGGTGAGCAGCAGCGGGCGCGGGCCGAACCGGTCGGCCAGCCTCCCGGCCAGGTACGTGGTGAGCGCGGTGCCCAGCGCCTGCGGCGCCAGCAGCAGTCCGGCCTCCAGTGCGCTGACCTGCTGGACTTGCTGGTAGTACAGCGGGATCAGCAGCATCGAGCTGTACAGCGAGGCACCGAGCAGGAACGAATTGCCGGTGGCCGCGGCGAATCCTCGTCGCGCGAAGAACCGCAGGTCGATCAGTGGTGTGCCGCGGCCGCGCAAGGCGTGGACCGCGTAGGCGATCAGCAGCGCCGAGCCGAGCAGCAGCGGCAGGAGTGCACCTGGCGCGGCGAAACCGCCTGCCTCCCCCACCGCTGTGAACCCGTAGACCACGGCGGCCAGTCCGGGCGAGATCAGCAGCAGACCGCGCAGGTCCAGCCGGTTCTGCGGCATCCGCGCACCGGTCGACGGCAGCGATCGCGCCGCGACGGCCAGCACGGCCGCGCCGATCGGCAGGTTGACCAGGAACATCCACCGCCAGTCCAGGCCCTGCACGATCAGCCCGCCGAGCACCGGCCCGAGCACCGGCGCGAACATCACCGGAACCGAGGTCACCGCCATGATCCGCCCCATCCGGGCGGGACCGGCGGCCTGGGCCACCATCGCCTGGCCGATCGGCTGCATCATGCCGCCGCCGATGCCCTGCACCACGCGGAAGGCGATCAGCGCCGGGGCCGACCACGCCAGCCCGCACAGAGCCGAGCCGCCGATGAACAACGCCACCGCAAACAGCCACATCCGCTTGGCGCCGAAGCGCTCCGACGCCCAGCCCGAGATCGGCATCACCACCGACACCGCGAGCAGGTAACCGGTCATCACCCATTGCACGGTGCTCAGCGGCGCACCCAGATCCCGCGCGACCGCGTCGATGCCGACGTTGACGATCGTCGCGTCCAGTCCCGCCAGAACCGCTGCGCAGAGCAGGATGCCCGCCGTGCGCCACAACTCGGCGTCCGTCCGCTCGTCAGGTCGAGCGGCGGTTGGAGCCGTCATGGTCACCTCCTCGAAGTTCGACCGGACACAACTTAGGTCGGACCTAATAATTAGGTCAAGCCTAATTTCTGGGTCTGGTCTAAGCTCGGCGCCATGGGACTGCGGGACCGGCGAAAGCGGCAGACGCGACAGGAGATCTCCGACATCGCCACCCGGCTGTTCACCGAGCGCGGCTTCGACGAGGTGACGATCGCGCAGGTGGCAGCCGCGGCCGGGGTGGCGAAGATGACCGTCACCAACCACTTCCCGCGCAAGGAGGACCTGGTCCTCGACATACACGAGGAGTTCATCGCCCGTCTCGGCGAGGTCGTCGCCGGGCGCACCCCCGGCGAATCACCGCTTGCGGCGCTGCGGCGCGCCTACTTCGAGGACCTGGCCCGGCGCGATGCGATGCTCGGGTTCTCCAGCCCGTCTTTCGCCCGCCTGATCACCGAAAGCCCGACGTTGCTGGCCCGGTTGCGGGAGATCCACGAGGAGCGGGAAGCCGCGCTTGCTGCCGTGCTGGCGCGCGAAACCGACGAGTTCACCGCTGCTCTCACCGCCGCGCACGCCATCGCGGTGCACCGGGCGCTGTTCCGCGAAGTCCAGCGGCGCACGCTCGCCGGGCAGGACGCCGACGAGATCGCCGCTGCGCTCGAACCCCTCGCGGTGCAGGCGTTCGACGCGTTGCAGCGGCTCCCCGGCGCGGACTAGGCGCGGTTCGGCGCGGGCGCGGTGTCGAGGTGCTCGGCGACCAGGTCGAGCAGCGAGTCGACTTCCTCGGGGTCGTAGCCACCCGCTTCCACCGCGGTGAACTCCGCGTCGCGCACCTCGGCGGCGGAGAGCGCCGCAGCTCCGCGCAGCGCCGCCACCACTCGGTCGAGCAGGTCGTCCACCTCGGACACGGCGTAGCCGTGCTCCCCCGCAGGCGCTTCGCTGAACACCACGCTGCCGACCGCTTCCGCGGTCAGCTTGGGACCGCCGCGCATCCGGCCGAAGGCCTTGGCGATCGGCATGCGCTGCGCCGGGATGGCGCGTTCGCGCGGCGCCAGGTGCTTGATGCTGGTCGACGCCATCACCAGGAACGCCACCACGCTCGCCTCCTGGTAGCCGGGGTGGCCCGGCTTCGGCGGGTTGAACCGGGCGGTCAGCAGGTCCTGCGCGGTCAGGGTGTCAGCCCCGCGCAGCGTCGCCGCGACGCGGTCCACGAAGGCGTCCACCTCCGCCTTGTCCAGCGCGGGCTGCTGCGGCCCGGCCTGGTCGAAACCGCCGCGCGGCACCAGATCGACAGATTCCGGCTCGACCGGCTTTGCCTGCACCGGTTCCGCCGACTTCTCCACCCGCCGCACGATCCTGGGCTCCGGCTCGGCGCGCCGCTCCTGCGCGCCGGCCGTCCGGGACGCGCGGACCTCGCGCTTCATCAGGGTGAGCGCGATCTGGTCCAGGAAGGCGTCGACCTGCGTCTTCTTGTAGGCGCGCGCACCGCGCTTGCGCGGGCTGAACTCGACGGTCAGCACATCGCGCGCGGTCAGCAACCGCTTGCCCGACAAAGTCGCCACGACGCGGTTCAGGAACGCGTCGACCTCGGATTCGTCGTAACCGCGTTCGCGGCGCCAGGCCCTGGCGAAGACAACGTTGCGCACGTCGTCGGGGGTGAGCATCGGCGTGCCTCCAGGCGAGCTTCGTCCACCGGACGCTTACCCGGCCACCACGCCGGGCCCCGACTCGCCCGTTCTGCGCCGCACAGCTTGCCCAAACCGGACCGCGAGATCAAGGCCTCAGCCCGTCGGCAGCAAAGCCGTTGCGCCGAACGGCCCAGCGTCACGCGGCGTGATGGCTGACCGGGCGGAGGTGCTGGCGCTCGGTCCCGCCGTCCTCCTCCGGCGGCTCGGCCGCGCGACCGGCGCTCACCCGGTGCTCGGGTGGCGCGGCCGCGTCCGGCTTCGGGGCGTCGCGGTGTTCCCGGCGCACCACCATCAGCAGCACCAGGCCTGCGACGAGGAACCCGTGCGAGAGCAGCCGCGTCGCCGGGACCGCGTCGTTGAGCAGGTCCACGACGCTGAACCCGGCCAGCACCACCAGGAACGCGGAAAGAACCGGCAGCAGGCCGGCCGCCGTTCGGGGCCGCAGCGCGCTGAGCAGCAGGCCGACGCCCAGTGCCAGGTTCCACGCCGTGCTCTCGTTGAACAGGTGCGCGCTCATCGAACCGGCGTGGCCGCCGTGACCGAGCTCGACCAGCCCGGTCACCTGCACCAGCCCGAGCAAGAGCTGGCACGCCGCGACGGCACCGAGCAGCAGCCCCGGCCAGCGCCGCCGGGCCGGCCGCGCCGCGAGCACCTCGGCGACGAGGTCGGGCACCGGTTCGGCCGGGCGGACGCGCAACCGCCGGGTCAGGTCGAGGACACCGCGCTGCCACTCCCGGCAGTCCGCGCAGCGAGCCAGGTGCTCATCGAGCCGCTCCGCCGGGAGCGGCGGTTCCTCGCCGTCGACCCGTGCCGATATCCCCTCGCGAATGTGCGAACAGTCCACGTCCATCCAGTCGTCGCCCGCGTTCCCGTAGTTCCCGGTCTCACCCGATTTCCGCTGACCGGCGTCGGCGATCGCCCAGCAGGTCCTCCCGCGCTCGCGCGACCCTGGAACGCACGGTACCGATCGGGCAGCCGCACACCTCGGCGGTCTCCTGGTAGGACAGGCCCAGCACCTGGGTGAGCAGCAGCGCCTCGCGCCGTTCCGGGTCCAGGCCGTCGAGCATCACGTTGAGCTCCACGACCTCCTCGAACCCGCCCGGCTGCGGGCGCTCCACCGCTGCCGCGTCGACCGGGGACACCGGCCGCGCGCGCTCGTAGCGCACCTGGTCGGCGGCCACCCGCCGGGCGATCGACAGCAGCCAGGTCCGCGCCGAGGAGCGCCCCTCGAAGCGGGGCAGGCTGCGCAGCGCCCGGAGGTAGGTCTCCTGCGCGAGGTCGTCGGCGCCGCGGGCACCGGACAGGTGCGCCAGGAAGCGCCACACGTCGCGTTGCGTGGCGCGGACGAACGCCTCCAGCGCCGCCCGGTCGCCGCGCCCCGCTGCGAGCGCGAGGTCGGTCAGCCGGGTGTCATCGACCGCGGAGTGGTTCATGATCACGCAGGCTACCGCCGGAGCGCGACGGCGAGAACGCTTGCGCGCCGGGCGTTCTCGAGCGCCGCGCAAATCCGTTGAAATCCCGGAATTCCCGGTGCGCGAGATGCGCCGATGTTGCGCCGAATGGCCGGGAACCGAGGGGCTCTCCCGCACGACTGGTACTGCGATGACCCGATCAGCGAGGAGCAGCATGTCAGTCGAGGAGTCCACCGCCCGGGAACCGGCGGCGCCACCGCAGCGGTCCGAGGAGCCGTGGTGGCCCGCGCTGCGACCACTGGTGCGGCGCCTGCACTTCTACGCCGGGATCTTCATCGGGCCGTTCCTGGTCGTGACCGCGCTCACCGGCCTGCTATACATCTTCACCCCGCAGCTGGAGCGGGCGATCTACGACCACGAGCTGCGCGTGCCGCCGAGTCCGGTCACGCAGTCGCTGGCGACCCAGATCGAGGTCGCCCGCGAGGCGCTGCCCGGTGCGGAGCTGACCGCCGTTCGCCCGGCGCCGACGCCCACCGACACCACCAGGGTGATCTTCGACGACCCGGACGTCGAGGGCAGCTACTACCGCACGGTGTTCGTCGACCCGCACACCGCCGAGGTCCGCGGCGTGCTGGAGACCTACGGCAGCAGCCAGTCGCTGCCGGTGCGCACCTGGCTCGCCCAGCTGCACCGCAACCTGCACCTCGGCGAGGCCGGCCGGGTCTACAGCGAACTGGCCGCCAGCTGGCTGTGGGTGGTGGCCCTCGGCGGACTGCTGATGTGGGTGCGCCGCAAGCGCAGCAGCGCCCGGTCGATGGTCGCGCCGCAGTTCCGCGGCAAGGGGCGGCGGCGGGTCCTGTCCTGGCACGGCTCGTTCGGCCTGTGGGCGTGCGCGGGCATGTTCTTCCTGTCCGCGACCGGCCTGACCTGGTCGCTGTTCGCGGGTGAGAACGTCACGGCGATGCGGTCCGCGCTGTCGTGGGAAACCCCGGCGGTGTCCACCGAACTGCCGCGGCCGCCCGCGGGCGACGTCGGCTTCGACCAGGTGCACGCCGCCGCGATCGCGCACGGCATCACCGGGTCGGTGGAGATCACCGCGCCCGGCGACGGCGCGTACAAGGTCGAGCAGACCGAGCGCCACTGGCCGACGCAGCTGGACGCGGTGGCCGTCGACCCGGCGGGCGGCAACGTCGTGGAGGAGCTGCGCTTCGCCGACTTCTCGCTGATCGCCAAGCTGGCCCGGTGGGGCGTCGACGCGCACATGGGGCTGTTGTTCGGCCTGCCCAACCAGCTCGTGCTCGCCGCGCTGGCGATCGGGCTGGCCGCCACGGTGTTCTGGGCCTACCGGATGTGGTGGCTGCGCAGGCCGACCCGCGGTTTCGGCGCGCCACCGGAGCGCGGTGCGTGGCGCCGGGTGCCCGGCCGGGTGCTGGCGCCGATCATCCTCGCCGCCGCGTTCATCGGGTACGCGATGCCGCTGCTCGGTGCTTCGCTGCTGCTGTTCCTGGCCGTCGACGCCGTGCTCGGCGCGCGCCGCGAGAAGGGAGTCTGACCGTGGTGGAATCCCTGCTGCTCCGCTGGGTCCTGACCGTCGTGTTCGCCGCCGCGGCTCTTTGGGGTCTGCACCGGCTGATCCGGGCGGAGCCGATCGCGACCGTGTCCGGCCGGCTCGCCCAGGCCGGTCAGGACCAAGCCGTGCCCGCGAGTCCGGCGATGCGGATCAGCGCCGCCTGGCACGTCGTGATGAGTGCGGCGATGATCGCGATGTGCTGGCCGTGGGGCATGGCGATCCCGGTGAACCCGCAGCTGGTGGTGTTCGGCGTCATGACCGGGTGGTTCCTGGTGCTGGCCGCCGACGTCCGCTGGTGCACCGCGCACCGCCGGTGGCAGCAGCTGCACCACGCGGCGATGGCGGCCGGGATGTTCTGGATGCTCGCCGCGATGCCCGCGCTGATGTCGCACGCACCGGTCGAGCCCGGCCACACCCGCCACCACGCGATGGGAGCCGGAGTGCTGGCCGCGGCCGAGGCCCCCGCTCCGGCGAACGCGGTGATGGTCGTGTCCCTGGTGCTGGGCGCGTACTTCGTGCTGAGCGCGCTGCCGTGGCTCTCCGCCGCGGTCGACATCGGCCGCAGCGCCCGAACCCGGCCGCAGCGCGCGGCCGCCTACGAGGCGACCTGCAACGCGGCGATGACAACGGGAATGGGCGCGATGTTCCTCGCCGTGCTGTGACGGCCGTGAGCGCTTCGGGGCGCTTGAGCACCCCGAAGCGCTCACGATCCGGCTAGCTCCCGGCGCGTTCCTGCGCCGCGAACCCGTTGCGGGCGTGCGCGCCGTCGCAGAACGGCTTCTTGGCCGACATCCCGCACCGGCACAGCAGCTGGGTGCGCCCGGGCCCCAGCTCGTGCTCGCCGCCTTCGTGGTCGACCACCCGCACCGGACCCTTGACCTGGTACGGGCCGTTGTCCACGGCCTTGATCACGACCACCGGCTGCTCGGCCATCAGCCCGCGATCTCGTAACCGGCGTCGCCGACGGCCCGGCGGACGGCCTCGGTGTCGACCGCCGATTCGCCGGTCACCGTCAGCTCCCCGCTGCTGATGTCCACGTCGACGTCGCTCACCCCGGCCACCCCGGTGACCGCGTTGGTCACCTTGGTCATGCATCCCGAGCAGGTCATCCCCTTGACCACGAAGGTCGCCTGCGCCATCGTCCGCTCCTCTCATCGGTGAACCATACCAACCATACCCCCGTAGGGTATCTGGAGCGTACGCGATCCGGCGACCGGGCACAAACCCGGTCCCGATCACTCCGATGTGGATGGTCAGGCGGCGCGCAGGACCGCGACCGGGCAGGGCGCGCGGTTGACCACCGCGTGGCTCACCGAACCGAGGAAGCTGCGCCGGAACCGCCCCCGGCCGTGGCTGCCCACGACCAGCAGGCTCGCGCCCTCCGCCTCCCGCAGCAGCGCCTCGGTGGGCTTCTCCGGCGTGACCACGCGCCGGACCACCACGTCCGGGTACTGCTCGACCCAGCCCGCCACCGATTCCGCGAGCACCTCCGCGGCCTCCTCGTGGACCTCCGCCCACGCCAGCTCCCAGTGCGACACCCACTGGAACGGGTCCAGCGGCAGATCGCTCCAGGCGTGCGCGGTGACCAGCTCGCAGCGGTTCCGGGACGCGAAGTCGAAGGCGAAGCCGATCGCGGCCCGGCTGGTGGCCGAACCGTCCACGCCCACCACGACCGGCCCCGAACCCGGCTGGTCGGCACCGCCCCGGACCACCACCACCGGCGCGCCGCCGCGCCTGGCCAGCAGTTCCGCCGAGGTCGCGCCGATCCCGGCCGACGGCTCCAGCCGCGGCCCGCCGAGCACCAGCAGATCGGCGTCCGCGGCCATCGCGGCGAGCACCTCGGCCGGGTCGCCGAACGGCAGTTCGCTGCGCACCGGCAGGTCGGCGTCGATCCGGCGGCACTCCTCGACGAGCTGGGCGAGCTCGCGCCGCAACGCCTGCTGCAGCGGCTCGGCCACGTCGCCCTCCCCCGGCACCCGGATGGTCGTGTGCTCCTCGAAGGGCCAGGTGAGCGCGTGCACCAGCAGCAGCGGACGACCGCGCCCGGCCGCTTCCCGCGCCGCCCACCGCACCGCTCGCCTGGACGATTCCGCCAGGTCGAACCCGACCACGACCGCTTTCTCGGACATGCCTCCCCCTCCGCCGGTCCCGGCTCCAGGTTGCGCCATCGCGGCGCCCGGCGGTCAGGGCACTTCGTCATCGCCCCGCCGGACAGTGACCATCGGCTCTACCTCGCCGCCCGAGCCCGCCGACAGGCTGGAGGAGCAGCGGGCGACGGAGGGGCCACGATGAACACGACCATCACGCCAGTGGGCAGCCTGACCGCCGGAGAGGTCCGCGAGGTCCTGACCGCGGCCACCTCCGCACCGTCGCTGCACAACACCCAGCCCTGGCGCTTCCACTGCACGCCCGGTGCGATCGAGCTGCACGCCGACACCTCGCGAGCCCTGGAGGCCGCCGACCCGGAGCACCGCGAGCTCGTGCTGGCCTGCGGTGCGGCGCTGCTGAACCTGCGCCTGGCCATCCGCGCCAGCGGGACCGTCCCGGACGTCCGGACGCTGCCCGAACCCGGTCGGCCGAGCCTGCTGGCGACCGTGCGCCCGGCCGCGCGGCGACCCGCCACCCCGGCCGAGCAGGAGCTGGCCGCGGCGATCCCGCGGCGGCGGACCAACCGCAGGCCCTTCCACCACGACCCGGTTCCCGCCGTGCTGCAGGCGTCGCTGCGGCAGGCCGCCGAGACCGAGCGAGGCTGGCTCGCCGTCCTGGACCCCCCGCAGCGCCTGGTGCTGTGCGGGCTGAGCAGGCGAGCGCACCAGGAACAGCTCGACGACCCGGAGTTCGTGGCCGAGTGGCAGCGCTGGACCGGGCGCGCCGGTGACGTCGGCGAAGGCGTCCCGGTGCGCAGCAGCGGTCCGGTCCCGGAGCCGCAGGACGAGTTCGTGCTGCGCGACTTCGGTGCCGGCGGCGCGCGCACCCGCGTGACCGGCAAGGACTTCGAACCCGAGCCGCTGATCTGCGTGCTCGGCTCCTTCCAGGACTCCCGGCACGCGCAGCTGCAAGCGGGCATGGCCATGCAGCGGGTGCTGCTGACGGCGACGGCGAACGGGCTGGCCAGCTCGTTCCTCTCCCAGGTGGTGGAGGTCGCCGACACCCGCCGGGAGCTGCGCGCGCTCATCGGCGGCGGCCTGTGGCCGCAGATCGTGCTGCGCGTCGGCTACGGCTCCCCCGTGCCGGCCACGCCGCGGCGCCCCCTCGAAGACGTCGTGACCGGCGAACTGGAGCCGAACCGCAGCAGCTGACCGGCCGCGCAACCGTCCTATGTGGACCCCCGGAGCCGCGGGTCCACCCGTGCTGGCGAGCAGCGGGACATCACTGGTAGCTTCTTTAAGTCAGTCAGCTGAATTAAAAGGTCGATCGCCACCGTGAGAAAGGCCGGCATGCCGACGCTCCCGCCGCGGATCCCCGACGTCCTCGACTTCGACCCCGACGCCCTGCGCGAGCGGTACCGGGCGGAACGCCTGCGCCGGATCCGCCCCGACGGCAACGAGCAGTACCAGCGCGCCGAAGGCCGGTTCGGCTACTACGCCGACGACCCGTACGCGGAACCGGGATTCACCAGGGAACCGGTCCGCGACCGGGTGGACGCCCTGGTGGTCGGTGGCGGCTTCGGCGGGCTGCTGGCCGCGGCGCGGCTGCGCCAGGCCGGGCTGGAGCGGATCCGGATCGTGGAGAAGGGCGCCGACTTCGGCGGCACCTGGTACTGGAACCGCTACCCGGGCGTGCACTGCGACATCGAGTCCTACGTCTACCTCCCGCTGCTGGAGGAGGTCGGGCACGTACCGGAGTGGAAGTACTCGCCGGGCGAGGAGATCCGCCGGCACGCGGTGGCGATCGGCCGCACCTTCGACCTCTACCGCGACGCCTGCTTCCAGACCGCGGTGCGCGAGCTGCGCTGGGACGACGGCGAGTGGATCGTGCGCACCGACCGCGACGACGAGGTGCGGGCGACCTACGCCGTGGTGTCCAACGGCACGCTGGAGCACGCCAAGCTGCCCCGCATCCCCGGCATCGAGACCTTCACCGGCCACACCTTCCACACCAGCCGCTGGGACTACGGCTACACCGGCGGTGGCCCGGACGGCGGTCTCACCGGACTGGCGGACAAGCGGGTCGCGGTGATCGGCACCGGCGCCACGGCCGTCCAGGTGGTCCCGCACGTGGGCCGCGACGCCCAGCACCTGCACGTCTTCCAGCGCACTCCGTCCGCTGTGGACGTGCGCGCCAACCGGCCCACCGATCCGGAGTGGGCAGCATCCCTCGAACCCGGCTGGCACACCCGCAGGCGGGAGAACTTCCTCGCCGCCGTCACCGGGCACGACATCGACGAGGACCTGGTGTCCGACGCGTGGACGGCCAGCGGCCACGTGCTCGGCAAGATCACCGCCACTGACGCCCACGACCACCTCCCGCGCGAGGAGTGGGAGCGGATCGAGGAGATCCTCGACTTCGCCAAGATGAACCAGCTGCGCGACCGCGTCGATGCGATCGTCGACGATCCGGCCACCGCGGAGCTGCTCAAGCCCTGGTACCGCTACGGCTGCAAGCGCCCGACGTTCAGCGACGAGTACCTGCAGACCTTCAACCGCCCCAACGTGACCCTCGTGGACACCGCCGACCACGGCGGCGTCGAGCGCATCACCGAACGCGCGCTGGTGGTCGGCGGCACCGAGTACGAGGTGGACTGCATCATCTTCGCCACCGGCTTCGAGGTCGGGAAGTCCGACGCGATGACCGGACGGCTCCCGGTGCACGGCAGGGACGGCACGGGGCTGCTGGAGTCGTGGGCCGCCGCCGGCGGGGTGCGCACGCTGCACGGGTTGTGCAGCAACGGTTTTCCCAACCTGTTCCTCCTGGGCGCGCTGCAGAGCGCCCCGCTGGTGAACTTCGTGCACGCGCTGGACGAGCAGGCGATCCACATCGGCGCGATCGTCGCCGAAGCGCGCAGGCGCGGCGTCAAGCACGTCGAGCCGACAGCGCAGGCCGAGGACGCCTGGGTCGAGACGCTCCGGGCGACCGCCTGGGACCAGGAGCGCTTCGCCGAGGAGTGCACTCCCGGGTACTACAACAACGAGGGCGGGGCGCGCGGTCCCCGCGAGCTCTACGCGCCCGGCCCGGCGGCCTTCCACCGGCTGCTGCGCGAATGGCGCGAGGGCGAGGGCATCGACGAGGTGCTCGGCGATGCGGGCTGAACCGGGCCGCACTCGCTACGGACACGCCGAACGGCCCGACAGCGAGCGGTGGCGGATCGAGCGGCTCACCAGGGCGAATCCGCTGTTCGGTTCCAACGGGATCGCGTTCGGGCCGGACGGCAGGCTCTACGTGGCGCAGTACGTGGCCGGCCGGATCAGCGCCGTGGACCTCGCTTCCGGTGAGGTCGAGGCGGTGGTGGACGCCGACGGCCCGGTCCAGTCGCCCGACGACCTGGCCTTCGGTGCCGACGGGTCGATGTACATCACCGACCTCACGCCCGGACGGGTGTGGCGGCGCGCTCCGGACGGGACGTTCACGCTGATCACCGACGAGGTCGTGATGCCCAACGGCATCGCGTGCGTCGGAGACCGCCTGTTCGTCAACGAGATGCGCGTGGGCGGCCGCTTGCTGGAGGTGACGCCCGGTGCCGAGCCGGTGGAACTGGCCGGCGGGCTGGCGATGGGCAACGCGATGCAGCTCGGCCCGGACGGGTGCCTGTACTACCCGCACATGATCACCGGTGAGGTCCATCGCGTCCCGCTGGACGGCGGCGAGCCGGAGCTGGTCGCCGAGGACGTGCACGCGCCGGTGGCGGTCCGGTTCGACCGGGGCGGCGTGCTGACCGTGCTCTCGCGCGGCGGCGAGGGCATCGTCACCCGGATCGACGTGCTCGGCTCCGGCGAGCGCTCCGTCGTGCCGGGCGAAGTGTCCGGAATGGACAACGCCGCCTTCGACGCCGAGAACCGGATGTTCGTGTCCAGCTTCGCGGCGGGCGGGATCGCGGAGCTGGCACCCGACGGCCGGGCGCGCGAGGTGGTGCCGACCGGGCTCGTCGGCCCGTTCGGCGTGGCGGTGCACCGCTCCGGCACCGTGTTCACCGGCGACAACTACCGGTTGGCGAGCATCGACGACGGCGAGGTGAGCACGCGCGAACTGCTCGTGTTCAGCCACGGTGTCACCGCCGACGAACGAGGACGGGTGCACGTCACTTCGCAGTTCGGCGAAGTACGCACCTACGAGCCCGATAACCGCGTGCTGACGACCCGCGCGCGAGAACTGGCACGGCCCACCGGCATCGCCACACGCGCGGACGGCAGCCTCGTGGTGGCCGAGACAGGAGCCGGGCGCGTGGTGGCCATCGCCGATGACGACGCCCTGACCGTCCTGGCCGACGGCTTGGACTCCCCGGTCGACGTAGCCATCGACGAGGAGGACCGCTGCTACGTCAGCGACGACCAGCGCGGCACGGTATCGCTGATCGGCGATGGCGGGATCGCGGTCGTGGCCGAAGGACTCGACGCACCGCAGGGCATCACCGTGCTAGGCCAGGAGTTGTTCGTCGTGGAGACGGGGCGGCGCAGACTGCTCGCGATCGACCTGGCGACCGGCGAACAGCGCGTGGAAGCTCACCACCTCGCCGTCGGACTCCCGCCGGTAACGATGCGCGCGCAACCGGAGCTGTTCAACCACGGCTTGCCGGGCGTGCCAGTGCCTTTCGCGGGCGTGGCCGCGGGCCGCGACGGCTCGCTCTACGTCTCCGCCAACGGCGAAGGCAGCGTGCTGCGCCTGCATCGCGGCAGCTGACGGCGCGAACAGCCCGCACCTGCCCAACCTTCAACGTTCCGCTGCTTTCCCGCCCTTGGGCCTCAATATGACCTTGACACCTGAAGCAGGCCACATGCGGAAGACCAAGACGGTAAGGAGCCCTGAAGCTGCTTCAGGTCCATACTCGAATAATCAGGCGGCACGTCACCGATTTCTTCCACATCGAGGACATAAAACTCCGCCAGATCACCCGACACCCCGAGTTGTGCACCCGGAAAGAATTCAAAACGCACACCAACACGATCATTCGACCACTCAGGAACACTGGATACAACCGTCAGTGCCGCAAGTGGCACCTGCTTCGACAGCAATTTCCACTCAAACGATCGCAGACCGCGCACCACGAACAGCGCCGAATTTCCAACCTCAAACTGCAAGGCGGTGCGCATCTCAAAGAGAAGAGCCGCCGTGGAAGTCAAATGACACACTCGGGAGTCGAGCAACTGCGCCTCCTGAAGAGAATCCACCTCCCGCAGAGGATCCACTTCAACCGAGCCGAAGGACAGCACATCGCACCCATCCAGAACCAGATCATTTATCGATATCATCGAATCGGGATGCGATTGCAAGGATCATCTTTCATTTTCACTCCTGGAACGAGAACCAATCAACGAACCGATAGCACGATCTCCCCGCCCATCGATCGGGCCGATACTTGATGTCCACCAAATTCGATATCAACACCCAGCGGGACACCAAACTCATCCCTAGATATCACGAGTGAAGTGATCTCCAATCCAGATCCCGGAATACCCCCGACAATCGATCTACGATCATACTCCCCAGGAGGCCAAAGATAATCTGGGATTTCTGCATCAGATCTCCATTCTAGAACCAAGGACCAGTCCGTCCACACAGTAGACACTATGGATGAGCCTTCCACAAAAGTGAGCTGTAGAGCGGCCGCTGCGCTTTCAGGGTCGACGATCTCCAGGACGGCGTTGACTCGCATTCCGATAACATCCCAGGGATCCAGCCCTCCAGGTCGAGAGACCATGGAATAACTCCCTTCTCAATCCTCTACGCCAGGCCATCGTAATTCATGCAAGCTAGCATAGCTTCACCGAATTTTCTCAGCCCCATTAAACCAACCGTTTCCTTGCATGATCTCTGAACGCAATTAATTTACCCCCCTCCCTTATACCATGTGGCATAAAGTTACCATTTATATAGCATCAGCGCCCACTCTGGCCCGGTCGAAGTCTCGCGATAAACCTTCCACGCCGAACCACCATGACCAGCCTTTTCTGGGAGGCCAGCCCTCATCAACGTCCCGATAATATTTGCTACCGAATTCCTTTCAATCGTTTTCCGCACCGCGAACTAACTCAAATAAAGTACTGCCACTGCCGCTTGGACCTCGTCAGACCCGCACCCCGTCCGCAGGAACAATTCCCGAGACCCCAGAGCAGAAACAACTAGCTGCGCGATAGCAAACCAGAATCCGCCAATTCGCAACGGAAGAGTCGCCACAACCTCCACGCTCAGAGCGCCCACATCACTCACCTCACCTGAACCTCAACGGTGGTTTCCAACTCATCGTCACGAAGGCAGATGCAGACTCGCGAAGCTCCAGCCACGCGTACATCAATCTCGCGAAGCGTGCCAATCAGCGTCTGCAGGTCGGCAGCCGTACACCCGAGCTCGATGAGGCGGGCCTCCTGGAAATTGGGCAGCTGATGCGTTACCTGGAAGATCACTTCGAACTGGTCGACACTAAGGACGATGGTGGAAGCCGGCGGCCTGACACCTCGATCGCCCTGCTCATCCGAGAAATTTGTCAAACCAATCCTTCCCGCCCTCAAATGCCGCCGCCTGGCAACTCGCTCCCGGCCTCACGCGGACCGTCGACCTTCAACACGAAAGTTGGAGGATGGAGCCGCACACGCACACATGCCTGCACGCAGCGCGACCAGCGTAAATGCCTCTCCCACCAGCCGCACGAACTATGTACACAGGAATCACTGGTTTCAACTTATCGAATTAGAATGGCAAAAATACCCCAAGGAACAACGGCATCAATCCATGCTCCGGAACGCTCTCGATGATCGATCTACGATCATACCCCCGAGGCAGCCAAAACTCCCCGCCAGGCATCCTGGCGGGGATTCATATTTGCTATTGCTTACTTTGCTTCGACGATCTCCCGCGCAACCTCCATCAACGCTGCCGGGCCATCACCGAATTTCGGGTCTCTTCTTCGACTAGGTGATAGAGCGGAATCATCGAACCGCCTTCACTCATCTCACGCCTTCCCGCTGTCGCCCAGGAAATTCCTGGCGGAGAGCCCAGAGAAGCCTGAGGCAACCTCTCCGAACTCTCCATTGCATTCACTCCTGACCACTACCACCCGGCGTCAGGGAAGTGGGGCGTCCTGAAAGGCTTGATTGCCTTGTAGTGGTCGTTCGTCCATCTCGATCTCAATCACGTCACAGACCCACCGGTTATGGCCACGAGGAACATCGCTATGCGGCGTGCGCTGTTACTCCACCCGGCCTTCGATCACGGCCATGGCTTCATACTGAAACCGCTCCAAGTCGTCGTAGGCCGTAGGGAATCCATCTCGCCTGGTAGCGAATTTCACAGTGGCGCCGTGCATGAGATAGTCGTCATCTACCCCAACGGAAATGATAGCCACAAGCAGTTCGGATGCAGGTAAGCCTCGGGCAGCCCCCAATGCCGCTCTCGAAAAAGCATAAGACCGCGCGACGGCACCATTCAGAAACGGAGCACGTTCTTTCGGAAAATCTCCGCAAGGGATTCCTATATCATTGACTTCTAACTCGTGCTGCGCAATCTCCTCTGCCCGCCAATCACTTCGCCAACCGGCCCCATCGTCGTAGCAGGCGGCGAACAATAGCGCACCATTTGGCCCGATTCGCCATCCACGTTCGACTAAATCTCGAAGTTCTTCAGGAAGCGTTCTCGCACCTTCTTTTTCACTGGCAGTCTGACACAATGACCGCATTAAGGAGTTCATTCTCACGGCGCCTCCATTCCGAAATACTGATAAGCTTTGTCGAGCGCACGCTGGGGGACCTGTTTGACCACCCTGGGTGAGAGAGTATGACCAGACTCCGTCCGCCACGTTCCGTCCGCAGGATCATAGTAATACTTTTTCGGGTCTGCACCACGTCCCATAAACTGCAAGTGGATACCTGCACCCGGCTGGCCTGGATTCTGATTCTCTATATCCACACGGAACGAGCGATCTTTAGCCGTGTATACGGTCTTACTGTTAATCACCGGAGCAGTCGACGGTGTGGTTATGGAGCATGTTCCAGGCGGCGCGTTGTGTACGAGGACCGGCACCTCACCCGTCAGGACATAGTACGTGTGAATGCCGTTGATGGTGAGGTTGTGGACGGTGCGGGGTTCGGACCATGTGCGGATGCTGGTGACGTCGACGGTCTCGCTGGCTGGGGTGTAGAGGTCGGCTCCGGCGGTGAGGTCTTCGGCGTTGATCCAGCGGCCCTGGTTGTCGACCCAGAACGGGTGCTCGTCGGTGGCGGTCACGATGCCGGTGGCGTCTCCTGTGTCGCCGTCGGTGTCGATGGTGATCTCAACCAGGTTCTTCTCGCCCGTGCCGGTGATCGTGGCCAGCACACGGCGGGGACCGGTCTCGCCGGTTTCCGGGTCAGTGGCCAGCACCTCGCCGACATCGACCTCTTCGATCGGTTTGTGGGAGCCGTCGGCCATCAGCACAAGGGTTCCGGGCACGAAGCTGTTCGGCGCACACGGCACTCCTTGCTGACGTGGTGCAGGGGCCGCATCAGCGCCCTTGAACAACTTCGACCCCAGCTTGCCCACCGCGGCCGCATCACCCACCACCGGAACCGCCGCAGCACACGACAACGCCGCATCCGCAGCCGCCCCGTCCGCGCCGTACCACGCATAGCTCCCCAGACCGAACGCAGCCCCGAACGCCGGGATCAAACCGGCAATATCCAGCAAGGTATGCCCAAGGGCCGCCCAGTCCGCAGCACTCATCGACGGCGACGGTGGGGGCTCACGCTCAGCACACACCCTCCCATCCGGCAGCCCCTGTTAGACGTGCTCTTCACAGGCTTCGAAGTCGAAACCACCACCGCCGCCGTCGGCCTGGACTTTCCACGGCCGTTCGAAGGCGGACGATAGGCACCCACCCCCGGCCTGGACTTATCACGGCCGCTCGAAGGTGGACGGTAGGCACCCGCCCCCGGCAGCAGCCCCGACGGGTCGGAGAACGTCACCGGGTTGTTGTTGGCATAGGCATAGCCGTGCATCTGCTGCGGATCCGACAAATCCATCAACGGATCCACCGACAAGAACCGCCCCAGCCCAGGGTCGTACTGGCGCGCACCCAGGGTCGTCAGACCAGCAGCGGCATCGATCGTGCCACCGACGAAGCCCTTCTTCCTCAGGAAATCCACCACGCCCCCGCGCTCGCCACCGAACGGCAGGAACCGGCGCCGCGTGGTCTCCAGCGTGACGGAATTGATCGCCAGCATCGTGGTGGCCTGGTGATCCTGGGACAGCCAGGTCACCGCACCACCGCTCTGCCGCATCGCAACAGTGGCACCAGCGTGCGTGTAGTAACGGGTGCCCGGCCACCGCCGCACCTGCGGGATCCCAGGCGGGCTTCCTACTCGTCCAGATACAACGTCGTGCCACCCGGATCGCGCCGCAGCAGCCGCTGTCCGTCGGGATCGTAGACGAACTCCGTGGCAGTGCCGTCGGCCACTTCCTCCGCCGCCGGATCGCACCGCGGCGTTCCCGAACGGGGATCCAATGGGGTGATTCTGCACGGGAATCGAGCGACCAGGTGGACTGCGTCGCCGTGGCTGGCGGGTGCGAAATCGACCGCGTCGCCCCGCATTCCGGGTTTCGCTGCTTCTTTCGGCCCAGCCGCCTTGCTGCTTCTGCGCTGATCGTATTGTCACCGGCAGGCGCAGTTCGGATCTAGCACACCGGTTGTTCACCACCGGATGATTCAGTGATCGAAACCGGGCGCAGGATTTCCGAGGAAGGCGGTCGATGATGGCCCTTGCCGAGCGTGGGCGCCGGAGGGCGCTGAGCACCGTGGCCGCGATCAGCGCGTTGCTGCTGTCCACACCGGCAGCGAGCGCCACCGAATCGCTGCACACCGACGTCCAGCTGGCACCGGGCATCACCTACCGGTCGTTCGAGATGTCCACCGCGCACGGCCCGGTGGTCGCCTACCTGCTCACCGCCGATCTGCGGGTCCCGAGCGTCGAGCTCGGCCTGCTGCACCCGGGTGCGGTCGCCGCGCGCGACGAGATCCCCGACATGGCCAACGCCCAGGGCGCGATCGCCGGCGTCAACGGCGACTTCTTCAACATCAGCTCGTCCCACGAGGGCATCGAGGCCACCGGCTCCGCGGTCGGCCCGGAGATCGCCGACGGCGCGGACCGCAAGGCCGCGGTGCCCAACGGCCAGCGCTTCGGCCCCGCGCTGCCCGCGGGAACCTCCACTGAGGACGTATTCGGGGTCGGTGTCGACCGGCGGGCGCGGGTGTCCAGCGTCGAACTCGACGGCATGCTCCGCAGCCGCGGCCGGACCGCCGAGATCTCCGGGCTGAACCAGTACGCGCTGCCGGTGGACGGCATCGGCGTCTTCAACGCCGACTGGGGCCGGGTTTCGCGCGCGCGGGCGGTGTGCGGGACCGATACCGACCGCACGGCGCCGTGCAGCGAGCAGACCGAGGAGGTCGTCGTCAGCAACGGCGTGGTCAGCAGCACGCAGGACCGCCCCGGAGCCGGGGACATCCCGGCCGGAACGGTGGTCCTGGTGGGCCGCGAGGGCGGTGCGGCCGAGCTGGAGAAGCTCGACGTCGGTGACCGCGTCGTGGTCGAGACCCACCTGTCGGCGGCCGACGCCCCGCCGCTGGACTTCGCCGTCGGCGGCTTCCCCATCCTCCGCGGCGGAAAGCCGCTGTCCGGTCTGGACACCAAGGAGCTCGCGCCGCGCACGGCGGCCGGGGTCAGCGCGGACGGCCGCACGGCCTACCTGCTGACCGTGGACGGGCGGTCGGCGGCCAGCACCGGTCTGAGCGTGCTCGAGACGGCCCAGCTCCTGCGGTCCGCGGGCGCAGTCGACGGGATGAACCTCGACGGCGGCGGTTCCTCGACCATCGCGGCGCGCGAACCCGGCCAGGACCTCGCGACGGTGCGGAACGTGCCCTCCGACGGCGTGCCGCGACCGGTGGCCAACGGAGTCGGCGTCTTCTCCCGCTGAGGTACCCTACGGGGGTATCCTGAACGGAGGGGTCAGATGCGCACGCTCCTGCACCTGCAGCGAACGCACGAATGGCGCCGGGTGCACACCCGGCTGGAGGCCGCCGTGCACCTGTGCTGCCACCGGCTCGTCCCCGCCATCACCGCCGAGCTGCGCCGCGCGGGCAGCGCAGGCGAGCTGACCGCGCGGATCACCGCTCGCGCGGCGTCGGCCTGCCGGGCGGCGCGCTAGCGGAACGCCCGCTTGGCGAACTCGGCGACCTTGCCGCCGGCGTTGGCCTTGCGGGCGATCTTGTGGTTGGCGCCGAGCAGGAGCCGGAGCTGGTAGCAGCTCTCCAGCCGGAACGCCTGCCACGGAGCAACGTGCCAGGTCCGCTGGAACATGCGCTTGGTCGCGGCCACCGCGTCCGGCGAGCGGGACGCGAGCTGCTCCGCCAGCTCCAGCGCCGCCGCGTGCGGGTCGGCGCCGACCTCGGTGACCAGGCCGAGCTCGTGCGCCTTGGCCCCGTCGAAGATCTCGGCGGTCATGGCCAGCCGCTTGGCGACGTCCATCGGCAGCAGCTCGCGCAGCGTCACGGTGCCGCTCATGTCCGGCACCAGCCCCCACTTCGCCTCCATCACGGAGAACTGCGCGTCGGGCGCGGCGAACCGGAAGTCCGCACCCAGGGCGAGCTGGAGCGCGCCGCCGAAGCAGTGCCCGCGGACCACCGCCAGCACCGGGACCGGCAGCCGCCGCCAGGCCCAGCAGGCCTCCTGGTAGAGGTTGGTCGAGCGCCACGGGGGACGGAGGAAGTTGAGCATCATCCGCCGCGGGTCCTTGCCCACCGAGGCGAAGTCGAGCCCCGCCGAGAACGAGCGCCCCGCGCCGCTGAGCACGACCGCCCGCACCGACCTGTCCGCGCGCACCTGCGCGGCGGCGTCGATCAGCGCCCGCAGCATGTCCAGGTCGAGCCCGTTGAGCCGGTCCTCTCGGGTCATAGTGACGTGGGCCAGTGACCCCTCGATCTCGACCGACACGCGCTCCGACATCTGCGACTCCTCGGGTTCAGCGGTGGAGCACCGATCCTACTGGTCGGTAACATCTTCGGCCAGCGCCCCTCGATCATCAACCCGCAGTGACGCCGACGTGTTCTGCATCCCTCTTCCGCCTCAGTCGCGTCCGGGAATTGACAACGGAACGTGGCCGATTCACGATTCCATCGTGAACCTGTCTGACAGCCGGACAGCCGGCCCCGGGATCCAGCGGGTCAGCGCGATGGAAGCCGTGCTGGCCCACCTCCGCGGTGCCATCGAGCGCGGCGAGCACCCGGTCGGCGCCAAGCTGCCCTCCGAAGCCGCGCTCGGCAAGGAGTTCGCGGTGAGCCGGTCGGTCGTGCGCGAAGCGCTGCGCGGCCTGCAGGCCCTCGGGCTCACCGAGTCGCGGACCGGCAAGGGCACCTTCGTGCTGGCCGCCCAGCCGGTCGACGACCCGCGGTTCGGCTCCTATTCGGCGCGCGATCTGCTCGAAGTGCGCCGCCACGTCGAGATCCCGGCCGCCGGTTACGCCGCCCTGCGGCACACCGCCGACGACCTGGGCCTGCTCACCGACCTGCTGGAGCGGATGGCCCGCGAGACCGACGACACCGCGTGGGTGGCGCTGGACTCGCTGTTCCACATCACCGTCGCCCAGGCCTCCGGCAACCCGGTGTTCGGCAAGGTCATCGAGGAGATCCGGGACGCCCTGGCCAGGCAGTCCGCCTTCCTGAACCAGCGCGGCGACCGCCGCGCGGAGTCCGACGCCGAGCACCGCAGGCTCGTCGAGGCCATCGCGGCAGGCCGGCGCAGCGCCGCGACCGAGGCGATGGCCCACCACCTGACCAACGTCGAGCACGCCCTCAGCGACATCGTCGGCCGCCCCCGCTGACCCGCACCCCCACGAGGAGGTCCACGAATGCACCCCGCTCCCCCGACCGGCGCGCCCGCGCACGCACCGCTGGTGCACGTCCTGCGCGACGGCCTGGTCGAAAGCGTGCACCACGGCTCGGTCGTCGTGCTCGCCCCGGACGGCTCGGTGCTGTTCCAGGCCGGTGACGCCGACACCGCCTGCTACCCGCGCTCGGCGGCCAAGCCGATGCAGGCGGTGGCCATGACCCGGCTCGGCCTGTCGCTGCCGCCGGACCTGCTGGCGCTGACCGCCGCCAGCCACTCCGGCGAGCGCTTCCACCTCGACGGGGCGCAGCGCGTGCTCGCCGCGAGCGGATCCACCGAGGACGACCTCGGCAACCCCGCCGACCTCCCGTTCGACCCGGTCGAGCGGGACCGCTGGATCGCGGCAGGCGAACCGGCGCGCAAACTGGCGCACAACTGCTCGGGCAAGCACGCGTCGATGCTGTGGACCGCGCACGAGAACGGCTGGCCGACCGAGGACTACCTGGATCCCGAGCACCCGCTCCAGCGCGAGATCGCCGCCACCGTCGAGGAGCTCACCGGGCAGCAGATCGCCCACGTGGCCGCCGACGGCTGCGGCGCGCCGCTGTTCGCCGTCTCGCTGCGCGGCCTCGCCACCGCGGCCGGGCGGATCGCCAGCGCACCGTCCGGAACGCCGGAAAGCGTTGTGGCCCAAGCGCTCCGGGCGCACCCGGAGATGGTCGCCGGGACGCGGCGTGATGCCACCGCGCTGATGCGGGCCGTGCCCGGGCTGATCGCCAAGGACGGCTTCGAGGCGGTGCAGATCGCCGCGCTGCCCGACGGGACCGCGATCGCCGCGAAGATCGCCGACGGCACCGATCGCGCCAGGCTGCCCGTCACGCTCGCGGCGCTGGTCAGGGCGGGCGTCGACCCGAAGGCGCTGGAGCCGTTCGCCGACCCGCGGCTGGTCGTCGTCGACGAACTGGTGGCCGAGCTGCGCGCCGCCTGACCTGGATTCCGCATCGGTCGTCCACATCGGACTCGCGCCCCCGTTGCCGCGCGCCGATTTAATTCGGTGGCATCGCAACGGGAATGGGGCGATCATCGACGGGTCGCGTACACCAGAGGAAGGACGACCATGCACACGGCAATCGACGGCGCCAGGGTGCCGATCCGGATGTGGGCGGATCCGCAGTCCGTAGAGGACGCCGCGATGCGCCAATTGCACAACGTCGCGAACCTGCCGTGGGTGCACGGCCTGGCCGTGATGCCCGACGTGCACTACGGCAAGGGCGCCACGGTCGGCAGCGTCATCGCCATGCGCGAGGCGGTGTCGCCTGCCGCGGTGGGCGTCGACATCGGTTGCGGCATGAGCGCGGTGCGCACCTCGCTGACCGCCACCGACCTGCCGGACGACCTGGGCGTCCTGCGGCGGCGGATCGAGTCGGCCGTGCCGGTCGGCTTCGCCATGCACCGCACGCCGGTCAACCCGGCCCGCGTGCCGGGCACCGGCGGCTGGCAGCAGTTCTGGGCCGGTTTCCGCGATCTGCACCCGGGCGTGCAGAACCTGCAGGACCGGGCGCGGGCGCAGGTGGGCACTCTCGGCGGCGGCAACCACTTCATCGAGGTCTGCCTGGAGCAGGGCGGTCCCGATGCCGGCCGCGTGTGGCTGATGCTGCACTCCGGTTCCCGGGGCATCGGCAACGAGCTGGCCAAGCGGCACATCGACATCGCCCGCAAGCTCCCGCACAACGCCGATCTGCCGGATCCCGACCTCGCGGTGTTCGTGGCGGGCACCCCAGAGATGCAGGCCTACCGGCGGGACCTGTTCTGGGCGCAGGACTACGCGGCGCGCAACCGCGCGACGATGCTGTCCCTGGTCCAGCTGGCGCTGGCCGACACCGTCCCCGGCACCCGCTTCGACACGCCGATCTCCTGCTTCGCAGGGGAAACACTGGTCATGACCGAGGCCGGAAGCCGCCCGATCTCGAAACTCGCGGGTGGCATGCACATGCTGCTCACCGATGGCGGAAAGTGGGTCAAAGCACCGGTCAAGGCTTTCGGTCGACAGCCGCTCTGGGAAGTGGTGATCGGCCGTTACGGGGAAGAGCGGACCATCCGTGCGACCGGAGAGCACCGTTGGTTGCTGCGCCCCAAGGTGGCGCACAACAGGACCGAGGCAACGACTGCAGAGCTTCGAGTCGGAGACCGGCTTGCCCACGTGTTCCCAGCCCGTAGTGCTGATCTGCAGCCGTCCCGCAAAGGCATCGCGCGCGGATTCGTCTTCGGTGATGGATCGATATCCGGCGACAGCATGGCTCATGCCAACTTCTTCGGCCACAAGGACAAGGCGCTGCTACCGTTTTTCGACGGCAACGACCGGGTCCGCACTTACCACTACACGTACAACGATGCAGTCGTAAGGAAGGACCATGTGTGCGCAGACAAAGTTGAGGCACTTCGCGCGGCGGGCGTAACGGTCCGTGAGTACAAGCGCCTCGGCGGCCTTCCGCGTGAGTGGAAGCGCGAATACCCGGATCTTGACGGTCCGGCCGCGGACCTGTACGGCTGGCTCGCCGGCTACTTCGCCGCCGACGGTGAAGTCGGCAAGACAGGACGCCCTGCGATCTGGTCATCGAACCGAACGAACCTGGAGTTCTTCAAGGCCGCGTGTGAAGCACTAGGCATCTGGACACTGCCGATCCGACAGAAAACTCGCACCGGGTTCGGAAAAGCGGAGACACCGGTCTTCGTGATGGGTCTGTCAAGGAGCGACCTCACCCCGGAGTTCTTCGTGCACGACGAACACCGAGTTCGTTGGGAAGCGAACCGGAATGCTGTCGAACGACGCGGGTGGACGGTTCGGGCCGTTCGAGCCACCAACGAGATCGAAGAGGTCTTCTGCGCGGTTGTCGAGGGAACTCATTCGTTCGCTCTCGACGGGCACATCCTGACCGGAAACTGCCACCACAACTACGTCGCGGAGGAGGTCCACGACGGGGTCGAGGTGCTGGTGACGCGCAAGGGCGCGATCCGCGCCGGGTCGGGCGACATGGGCATCATCCCGGGCAGCATGGGCACCGGTTCCTACATCGTGCGCGGCCTGGGCAACACCGGGTCCTTCGAATCGGCCTCGCACGGCGCGGGCCGCCGGATGTCGCGGACGAAGGCGCGCAAGACCTTCACCGAGGCGGACCTGGCGGCGCAGACCGAGGGGGTCGAGTGCCGCAAGGACGGCGGTGTCGTCGACGAGATCCCGGCCGCCTACAAGGACATCGAGTCGGTGATCGCGGCGCAGACCGACCTCGTCGAGGTCGTCACGCACCTCAAGCAGGTCATCTGCGTCAAGGGCTGAGGGGGCACGCCGGTGCTCCGCGGTTGCGGCCGCGGAGCACCGGCACGCGCCTTTTGCAGCTGCGGCGCGACGGACGAAAAACCGATTGCCCGAATGGTTCTCCTTGTCCAGAATTCCGGCCATGTCAAGAGTGATCGTGATCGGCGGCGGGCAGTCCGGGATCGCCGCCGCACAGGCCCTGCTCGAGCGCGGAGCACGACCTCTCGTCCTGGAATCCGGCCCGAAGGCGACCGGTTCCTGGCCGCACTACTACGACAGCCTCACGCTGTTCACCCCGGCCTGGTTCAACGCACTGCCCGGGGCGCCACTGCCCGGAGATCCGAACCGGTATCCGACCGGCGCGGAGGTCGCCGACTACCTGCGCAGCCGTGCCGAGAGCCTGGACTGCGAGATCCGCACCGGCCACCGGGTCACGTCGGTGACCTCCGATCCGGCGGGGTTCCTCGTGCGCACCGAGCACGGAGCCGAGCTGACCGGCACCGCCGTCGTGGCCGCCACCGGCATCTTCGGCAATCCGCACCGGCCGGAACTGCCCGCGCTCGACGGCTACACCGGCGTGGTCCGGCACTCCGCCGACTACCGCTCGCCGGAACCCTTCGCCGGTCAACGGGTCGTCGTGGTGGGCGCGGGCAACTCCGCGGTGCAGATCGCGGTGGAGCTGGCTGAGCACGCCGAGGTCACGCTGGCCACGCGCAAACCGATTCAGTACGCGACGAACCAGCCGATCCCCGGCGATTCCCGATTCTGGTCGGTGCTTTCGGCCGCTGCCCGTCTCCCGCTCGGTCCGCTGCTCGGCCACGGCACGATCCCGGTGGTCGACATCGCCGGATACAAGGCCGCGATCGACGCGGGCAAGCCCGACCGCCGGGAGATGTTCGTCGCCGCGGAGGGCACCTCGCTGCGCTGGCCCGATGGAACAGCCGAGCACGTCGACGCGGTCATCCTGGCCACCGGCTACCGCCCGGCGCTGGACTACCTGCGCCCGCTGGGCGTCCTGGACGAGGCGGGCAGGCCGCGACAGCGCCACGGGATCTCCCACACCCACCCGGGCCTGACCTTCGTCGGGCTGGAGCACCAGCGGAGCATCCTGTCCGGCACCATGCACGGCTGCGGCCGCGACGCCCGCCACGTGGCCCGCAGGCTCACGCCCAGCCGCAGCTGACCTCCCGTCGGCAGACACCTAATTGAGAATGATTATCGTTTCCGACTATGCTCAGTCCGGGCCCACCTCCACCGGGCCCGGGAAGGAACGAACGTGAAGGTCCGAGCATCGATCAAGTCCCTGAAGAACAAGGAGGGCTCCCAGGTGGTCCGCCGCCGGGGCAAGCTCTACGTGGTCAACAAGCGGAACCCGCGCTGGAAGGCCCGGCAGGGCTGAGCCGGGAGGTGCCGCGGCGGCCTCCCGCGGCACCTCCGCGCTACGTCCGGGCCTTCGGGGCGTTGGCCTTGGTCAGCGCCGGATCCCGGACGACGACCGGGTCCAGCACCTCGTCGACGGCCGCCAGCAGGTCGGCGTCGAGCCGCACCCCGGCGGCCCCGGCGTTCTCGGTGACCTGCTCCGGGCGGGAAGCGCCCATGATGGCCGCGGAGACACCGGGGTTCTGCAACACCCACGCCACCGCCAGCTGGGCCTGCGAGAGCCCGGCCTGCTCGGCCAGCGGCCGGAGCTTCTCGACGCGCGTCAGGACGTCGTCGCGCAACCAGCGGGCGACGAAGTTCGCCCCGTTCTCATCGGTGGCCCTGCTGCCCGCGGGTGGCGGCGATCCCGGCAGGTACTTCCCGGTGAGCACGCCCTGCGCGATCGGCGACCACACGATCTGCCCGATCCCGAGCTCCGCGCTGGTGGGCACCACCTCGTCCTCGATGATCCGCCACAGCATCGAGTACTGCGGCTGGTTGGACACCAGCGGAATCCGCAGTTCGCGGGCGAGCCGGTGCGCGGCGCGGATCTGCTCGGCGGTCCACTCCGAAACCCCGATGTAGAGCGCCTTGCCCGCCCGGACCACGTCGGCGAAGGCCTCCATCGTCTCCTCCAGCGGCGTCTCCGGGTCGTAGCGGTGCGCCTGGTAGAGGTCGACGTAGTCGGTCCGCAGGCGGCGCAGGGAGCCGTCGATCGACTCCGCGATGTGCTTGCGGGAGAGCCCGCGGTCGTTGCGGCCCGGCCCGACCGGGAAGTAGACCTTGGTGAAGATCTCCAGCCCGGCCCGGCGTTCGCCCTGCAGCGCCCGGCCGAGCACCTCCTCGGCACGTCCCTCCGCGTAGACGTCGGCCGTGTCGAACGTGGTGATCCCCGCGTCCAGCGCCGCGCGGATGCACGCGGCCGCGGCCTGCTCCTCCACCTGGGAACCGTGCGTGATCCAGTTCCCGTACGCGATCTCGCTGATCACCAGACCGCTGCGGCCGAGATGGCGGAACTCCATGGCTGCTCCGTTCGACGGATCGTCCGCGGAACCGCGGGTGCGGCCCGCGGACGAGTATGGCCCGCAACGGCGATCCGGTCATGCGTGAAGCCGGGCACCCGGCCACGCAGAACGAGTCACTCAGACCGGTTCGTCAGCCGATGCTCTTCTCCAGCAGGTCGACGTAGCGGTCCACCTGGTGGTCCCGGACGCCGTCGGAGGCGGGCGCGAACGCGTCGCTGGTGAACCCCTTGACGCGGTCGGTCAGCCCGCCCGCGACGGTCATCCGCTCGCGCAGCTTCCCGTCGGCGCCGAAGTAGCGGATGGCTGCCACGTGGTGGAACGGTTCGGGCGGCAGCTGCGCGACCAGGTCGTTGTTGTTGACGAACCGGAACACCCGCGAGGGGAACGCATCGTCGTAGGGCCCGGCCAGGAACCGGTCGCAGGTGCGCGGCTGGCCGAAGGTGTACACGCCGTCCGGCAGCAGCTGCGGGCTTTCGAAGTACATCCGGGCCGAGGCGAGCATGGCCAGCGCCCCGCCGAGGCTGTGCCCGGTGAACCACAGGGTCTGCTCGGCGTCCCGGAACCGCTGCACCGCATCACGCACCTGCGAGTAGATCGAGTCGAGCGCCCGGCTGAAGCCCTCGTGGACAAGCCCCTTGCCCGCCGGGCCCGGAGCGACCAGCGCATTGGCGTCGGACAGCCAGTCCTTGATCTTCGCGGGTTCGGTACCGCGGAAGGCCACGACGATCATCCGGTCGCTACCGGCCGCGTAGGCCTGGGTGTCCTCGATGGGGAAGGACGAGTCGAGCTCGGCGTGGAAGTACTCGCACCGGTCGAAACCCCACTCCCGCACGGTGTCGCGGATCGTCGCTTCGTCGGAGTAGGCGAGTTTGGCCGCTCTGGCCAGCCAGTACGCGTGCGGCAGCTGGTAGTCGGACACGGTGTGGTCGAACGCGGACATCGTGGGCCCTCCCGAACCGGTCGTGGGGAACGGCGCTGCGGCGCCTCTCGCGACTATGGCAAGCAGCACCGCCGCGCATCCGCCCCGTCACCGGAAGGGCGGTCCCCCACGCCCTGTTCGGGGAAACCCGCGGGAGATCAGGAAGTGACGTCGCGGGCGAAGGTGCTCAGCAGGAGCTCGTTGAGCAGGTCCGCGTTCGCGTCGAGCGCGATGTGCGCGTTCGGCACCAGCTCGGTGCCGGGGCGCGTGTCGATGACGGTCCGGCCCACGGTGAGCGGGCTCGCGGTCTCCACCGCGACGGGCAGGTGCTGCGTGGAGATCACCTCTGGCGCGACGAGGTAGGCGGTGCAGACCACGTCGTGCACCGGTGCCGCGCCGACCGCGGTGTGCTCGTAGGCGCCGATCCGGCGCGTGATGAACCGCGCCGCGGCCGTCCCGGCCGGGGTTCCCAGAGCGTCGAGCGCCTCGCAGGTCCGCTGCGGGATCAGCGCCCGGTGGGTCGCGTCGAGCGTCACGAGGGTGCGGCGGGCGAAGCCGGCGGAGAACACCACGCTCGCCGCTTCCGGATCGGCCCAGATGTTGAACTCGGCGGACGCGGAGACGTTGGTGACGGCGTGACCGCCGCCCATCACGACCAGCTCGTCCACCGCACCGGCCACCGAGGGGTCGACGGCGAGTGCGGTGGCGATGTTGCTCAGCGGCCCGACGGCCACCAGCGTGATCGGCTCGGTGGTCGCGCGCAGGGTCTCCACCAGGTACTCGATCGCACCGGTGTCCCGCGCGGCGGTGGTCGGTGCCGGGATCGGCAGCTCGGTGCCGTGCGGGTCGTTCTCGTCGTCCTGCTCGAAGTGCCTGCCGCCCGGGAAGCCGAACCGGGCGATCGGGTGCGGCACACCTGGGTGCACCGGTATGTCCGGGCGGCCGATCCAGTCCAGCACGCGCAGCGTGTTGTCCGTGGTGTTCGCCAGCGCGACGTTGCCGTTGACCGTGGTGATGCCGAGCAGGTCGAGCTCGGGGTGCAGCGCGGCGAACATGATCGCCACCGCGTCATCGGTGCCGGTGTCGACGTCGAGGATGATCTTGCGGCCCACAGCGGGGTCCTTTCGCTCGGCGACTGCTGATGTCCTCAGTGGACAGCAGCGGTCGCGGGATGTTCTCGTGCAGGCCGGCGGCAGCCGCAGCCGCCTGGAAGAAGACCCCGGGCGTCTGCCGCCGGACCGATCGCCTCACGGCGCGTACTTGGCCGCGTAGCGCTTCTGCCAAGGGGTTTCGACCGCGCGGCGGTCGTAGTGGGTGCGGACGTAGGCGACCGCCTCCGCCGCCGGGACTCCGTCGATGACCGCCAGGCACGCCAGCGCCGTGCCGGTCCGGCCCCGGCCACCGCCGCAGGCGAGCTCCACCCGCTCGTGCTCGGCGCGCTCCCACACCTCGCGGAGCACCTGACGGGCGTGGTCGCGGTCGGAGGGCAGGCGGAAGTCCGGCCACCGCAGCCACCGGCTCTCCCACGCCACCTCGGGCGGCTGCTTGCCGAGCAGGTACACCGCGAAGTCCGGCTGCGGCCCAGCGGGCAGTGCCTTGCGCAGGGCGCGCCCGCGCACCGAACGACCGGACGGGAGCTGGAGCACTCCCGGTGCGGCCGGGTCCCACAACTCGATCATGCCCTCACCCTACGCGCGGGCGGAACCCGGTCGCGCGGCACCGAACAGCGGTGGGGCACCCTGGAAGCGGACGATCCGGCGGCGAAGGGATGGCGGGCATGGACCAGGACGGCCTCGCGGGCAAGGTCGCGCTGGTGACCGGCGCGAGCGGCGGCATCGGCAGCGGGATCGCGCGCCGGTTCGCGCAGGCCGGCGCCGCGGTGGTGGTCCAGTACCACCGGGACGCGGCGGGCGCGGCCGAGGTCGTCGGTGCCATCGAATCGGCCGGCGGCAACGCGGTTGCCACCCAAGCCGACCTCCGCTCCCCCGAAGACGCCGAGCGCGTCGTGGAGGCCGCCCTCGACGCTTTCGGGCGCTTGGACGCCGCAGTGCTCAACGCCGGGATCCAGCCGGTGCAGCCGCTGGCCGAGATGTCGCTGGCCGACTTCCGCGCGGTGCAGGAATCCAATGTGGACGCCACGTTCCTCGTGCTGCAAGCGGTCCGCCGCGCGATGGCCGGGCAGGGCAGCGGCGGCGCGGTGGTCGCCATCGGCTCGATCGTCGGCAACCAGCCCAAGCCCGGTTCGGCACACTACGCGGTGTCCAAGGCGGCCGTCGGCATGCTGGTGCGCTCGGCGGCGCTGGAGTTCGCGCGCGACGGAGTCCGCGTCAACCTGGTCTCCCCCGGCCTGGTGGAACGGCCGGAGATCCACTCGGACTGGCCGGAGGGCGTGGCGGCGTGGGAGACCGGCAATCCCATCGCCAGACTCGGTCGGCCCACCGACGTCGCGGACGCCTGCTTGTTCCTCTGCGGCCCGGGCAGCAGCTGGGTGACCGGGCAGGAACTGGTCGTCGACGGCGGCGCCTCGATCCGCCCGACCTGGTGAACGAGAGGAAACCCATGAGCAGCACCGCACCACGAACCTCGGGGGGCGGCATCGGCCTGCCTGGTGGGGACGACCCGGCTGTCGGGCACGCCCTGATCGAGCAGCTCGGTCTGGAGCCGCTGGAGGGCGAAGGCGGGCACGTGCGGCGGATGTACGCCGACGACAACATGTCTTCGGCGATCTACCTGATGATCGCGCCCGATTTCTCCGCCCTGCACCGGCTGGACACCCCGGAGGTCTACCACTGGCAGGGCGGTGCACCGGTGCGGATGCTGGTGCTGGAGCCGGGCGGCAGCATCCGCCGCGTGGTCCTCGGCCCGGACCTCGAAGCCGGTCAGGTGCTGCAGACCGTCGTCCCGGCCGGCGCCTGGCAGGGCTCCCGGCCGGACGGCGCGTGGTCGCTCATCGGGCTCACCCTCGCCCCGCCGTTCCGGTTCGAGGGATTCGCCCTGGGTGCTCGCGCCGAGCTCCGGGACGGCTGGCCCGAGGCCGCCGCCGAGATCGACGAGCTGACCCGGGACTGATGCCAGCGAGCATGTCGGCGGAGCCGTCCGTGCTTGGACCGCCTACGCAAAGCGACCACCCGAGGAACAAGCACTCAACAGGTGTTCAGATGCTGACCTCGCCCTCGATGCAGGTGACCGCCGCGCCGCCGACCCAGGTGGTGCCGTCGTCGTCGCGGTCGATCGACACCCGGCCGTCGGCTCCCACCACCGTGCCCTGCCTCGCGACGTAGTGCGCGGGGGCGCGGCCGGTGTCGATGAGCCACTGCGCGATGCCCGCGTTGAGACTGCCCGTGACCGGGTCCTCGAACATCTGGCCGCCACCGGGGAAGAACCCGCGCACCTCGAACTGGTGCGCAGCGCCCGGCGGGCAGGGCCCCACCACGCCCAGCGGCGGGAGCGTCGCGGGTGGGGTGGGCACTCGCAGCACCTCTCCCGCGCTGCCGAGCAGGACCGCCACCCAGCCCGGCCCGTTATCGACCCACTGGGCATCGCGCAGCTGCCCCGGCGCGAGTCCGAGTCCGCGCGCGAGCTGCTCGCGCAGCTGCTCGTCGACCGGGCCCTGGCGGAGCAGAGGCGGTGCGGCGAAGGCGTACTGCCCGCCGTCCGCGCGCAGTTCGATGAGCCCGGCCGCGCACTCCTGGACGATCCGCGGGCCGACCGGGTTCGGCTGCTGGGAAAGCCAGGCGTGGCAGCTGCCGAGCGTGGGGTGCCCGGCGAAGGGCAGCTCGCCCGATCCGGTGAAGATCCGCACCCGGTAGTCGGCCTCCGGCCGCGTCGGCGGCAGCAGGAACGTCGTCTCGGAGAGGTTGGTCCACCGCGCGAACCGCTGCATCTCCCCATCGCTGAGCCCTTCGGCGGCCAGCACCACGGCGAGCGCATTTCCGCTGCACGGGCCCGATCCGAACACGTCGACCTGGACGAAGGGGCGGCGAATGGATGTCATCACGGCTCCATCGTCGCAAGCGACCCGGGTGGTCGGGCAAGGTCCAATCGCGACCGACCGGATACCGGCGGAAATTCGGTGGCCCGCCCGCAACCGCGGTCGCTAGTGTCCGGCCATGATCTACGAGCACCCCTTGGCGTACCTGCTGGGGCTTGAGGGGGTGGCGCTGCTGCGCAGCTTCACCGGGGAGCACGACAAGGAGTTCGTGGCCGAGCGGATCGCCGAGATCCGGCGGTTGCTCGACGACGAGTCGCTGGCGGACGCGGCGGTGGACGTCGAGCGGGTGGACTCGGTGACCGGCTACCGGACCTGGTCGCGGACCTACGACGACGGCCGCAACTCGGCGTTCGACTTCGACGAGCCCGCGGTCGGTGCGATCCTCGACGAGCTGCCCGCCGGTGTCGCGGTGGACGCCGCGTGCGGGACCGGCCGGTTCGCCGAGATCCTGGCCGGGCGCGGCCACCGGGTGATCGGCGTGGACAGCTCACCGGAGATGCTCGCGCGGGCGCGCGAGCGCGTCCCCGCGGGGGAGTTCTCCACCGGCGAGCTCACCGGGCTGCCGGTCGGCGACGCCGCGGCCGATCTGGTCGTCTGCGCGCTGGCGTTGACGCACGTCCCGTCGCTGGAACCGGTGTTCGCCGAGTTCGCCCGGGTGCTGCGCCCCGGTGGGCACCTGGTGATCTCGGACCTGCACCCGGGCCGGGTGATGTTCGGCTCGGTCCCGCCGGTGCGCGATGCGGAGGGCCGACCGGGCCGGCTGGTCAGCCACCGCCACGAGATCGGCGACTACCTGCGCACCGCGCTCCCGCTGGGCCTGCAGCTGCGCGGCTACGACGAACCGGAGCTGCCCGACCAGCCCGTCCCGTCCGGCCCGGCGCCGACGGAGCCGGGGCCGTGGGACTTCTGGCCGTGGTCGCTGGCCGGGATGGTGCCGGAGGCGACCCGCGCGGCCAGCAAGGGCATGCCGGCGATGATGATCTGGCACTTCCAGCGGAGCTGACGGCCGGGCCACAGTGGACGGACAGGGCCGCGCGTTTGGCGATCAGCGCGGCGGGCCAACCACCAGCTGTGGGTGAATCCGGTGCGGACGGCGTTCCCCGCGGTTTGCGCGTCGCGGCCGCGGTCGGGTGGCGCCTGCTCGTGCTGGGCGCCGTGCTGTGGGTGGCGTGGCGGGTGTTCGACGCGCTGTACGGCGAGGTCATGTCGGTCGCGGTGGCCGCGCTGCTCACCGCGCTGATGGCCCCGGCGGTGAACTGGCTGGTGCGCAAGGGAGTCCACCGCACGCTGGCCTCCGTGCTCGTGCTGGTCGGCGGGCTCTGCGCGCTCGGCGCGGTGCTGGCGGTGGTGATCAACACGCTGGTGGCCGGGCTGGCCGGGCTGACCGAACAGCTGGCCGCCAGCGTCGAGCAGATCCGCAGCTGGCTGATCCGCGGGCCGCTGAGCCTGAACCAGCAGCAGCTCAACGAGGTGTTCCAGCAGCTCACGCAGGCGCTGCGGATCGACCGGGGCGGGCTGCCCACGACCGCGCTGGCCACCACCGGCACGCTGCTGCGGCTCCTGGCCGGGATGCTGCTCGGGTTGTTCACCCTGTTCTTCTTCCTCCGCGACGGCGGCCGGATCTGGTCGTTCGCGGTCCACGCGACGATGCCGCGACCCGTCCGCGACCGGGTGCACGCGGCCGGGCGACGCGGCTTCGCGACGCTGGTGGCCTACGTCCGGGCGACGGCGGCGGTTGCGTTCACCGACGCGGCGCTGATCGGCATCGGAGCCGTCGTGCTCGGCGTGCCGCTGCCGTTCGTGCTGGCCGTGCTGATCTTCCTGGGCGCCTTCGTGCCCTACGTCGGCGCGGTGGTGACCGGTGGTCTGGCGGTGCTGGTCGCGCTGGCCGCGAACGGGTTCGTCACGGCGCTGATCCTGCTGGCCGTGGTGGTGTGCGTGATGCAGCTGGAAGGCCACGTGCTGCAGCCGCTGCTGCTCGGGCACGCCGTGAGGCTGCACCCGCTGGCCGTGGTGCTCAGCGTCGCTTCGGGCTTCACCATCGCCGGGGTGGGCGGGGCGGTGCTGGCCGTCCCGCTGGTGGCGACGGCCAACACCGTCGTGCGGTCCCTGGTAGCCGACTCGCGCGTTCCGCCAGGCCCCAGCACGAACGGACAGCAGCCCTGACCCGGTTCGAACCGGCCGTTGTGCGCGTGTGGTCGCCACCTGAGCACTTCCCCGACTGCGGGTGCCACTGATGCCCGATACAGGGCCGTCCTCGCCGGAAAACCTGGTCACCCTGCATCCGCACCCGAAGCGGCTACCGCCGCTCACCCGAGCGCGGACAGCTCTCAGGCGCGGAACTGCGCCAGCCGGTGCTCCAGCTCGTCGCCCGCGTTCGGCGTGCGAAACGCGGGGGGCAGGACCAAGCCCGGGCTGCGGCCGCAGACCGCGTCGCCGAGGAACTCCCGCACCACCTGCGGGTGCGGCAGGATGTCGCCGCCCAGGAACTCCAGCGCGGTGGTGTCCCCGGTGCCGTCGGTCTCCACCCGCAGCGCCCAGCCGCTGACCTCGTCCCAGGTCAGCAGCAGCGGGAACTCCAGCAGCGTCGGCACGTGCGAGCGCACCAGGATGATCGCGGTCGCCAGCCCGTCGTCGAAGTCGACGTCGACTTCCGTCACGTCGTCCCCCAGCGCATCCGCCACGGACCGGATGTAGTCGACCAGGCCGCTGGCCGCCGGGCTCCTCGTGTCCATTCCCGTCCCCCCTCGGTGCTCGGACCTCGCTCTTCACGGGTATCCACGCCGAACGCGGCGCAGACGTACCGATGGCGTGAACCGTCCGCTGTGGACCTGCCGGTGCGGGCCCTGCCTCACCCGCAACAGCAGCACCCCCGCATCCCATCCGCAACCGAGGTGCCCGTCCGGGGCATGCGACGGGCGAACCGCGGGTAGTCAACGGAGCAACGTACGGCCAGAAGGGAGTACCACCATGGGGATCCTCAGCTGGATCGTGTTCGGCCTGATCGCCGGTGCGATCGCCAAGTTCATCCTCCCCGGGCGCGACCCCGGCGGCATCATCGTGACCATCCTGATCGGCATCGTCGGCGGATTCCTCGGCGGCTGGATCGGGTCGCAGGTCTCCGGCACCGGGATCAGCGGCTTCAACCTGATGAGCTTCGTCTGGGCGATCGTCGGCTCGCTCATCCTGCTGCTGATCTACCGGCTGATCTTCCACCGAAGTCACGCCTGACCGCCCGCCGCCGTCAGCCGAACGGGCGCAACGTACCGGTTCCGGGAAGCGAAAACCTGCACCACCGCGCGGGATCTGCCAGAGTTGGGCGCACACGATCATCACCGCCGGTCGCGATCCGACCTGAGCCACGCGCGATGCCCATCCCGTGCCGACCTCGTCAGGCCCAGCCGCTTCCCGGAGATCTCCATGGCACCCCCGTTTCCCCGTTCCGAACCCCGGCGCCGCGTCCACCTGGCCGGTTCGCTGCCGCGCAGCCTCGCTCCCGACGTCGCCGCGGGCATGCGCTGGGTGCTCGACCACGCCGGATCCGCCCAGTTCAGCGCGCTGCCCTGCGACGTGGACCCGAACTGGATCATCGACTACCTGCTCTCGCGCGCCGGCTCACCGGGGCTGGAGGTCGCCAAGCCCGGCGACGGCAGCTGCTACACCGCGATGCCGCTCTACCGGGTTCGCGGCGGGCGCCGGCTGACCGTCGACGACATCGCGCTGGGCCGCCCGCGCGAGGCCGTCGCCGCCGTCGCCGCGCGACGCGAAGTCGGCGCCGACCTGCCCGTCCAGATCAGCGTTCCGTCCTCTTTGGACCTAGCCATCTTCACCGTGGGCATGGCGCAGATGCCTCGCGTGCACGCGGTTTTCGAACAGATGATCATCTCCGAGGTCGTCCGCATCTCGCAGCGCCACAGCACCGAAGTGACCTTCCAGCTGGAGTCACCGGCGGCCCTCTGCGCGCTGCACCGGGTGCCGACCGCCGCCCGTCCGGCCACGGCACGACTGCTCGCGCACCAGCTGGCCAGGATCATCACCGCCGCCCCGCGATCGGCGCGCTGGACGCTGCACCTGTGCTACGGGGACCTCGGCCACCGCGCGCTGTTCCAGCCTTCCGGGCTGCGCCCGGCGGTGCAGGTGATCAACGCGCTGGCGGCGCGGCTGCGAACGGTCGGGTTCCCGGTGCCCGCCATGCACATCCCGATGGCCCACGGCGACCAGCCGCCGCCCGCGTCGGCCTCGGCCTACGTGCCGCTGCGCGATCTCGCCCGCGGTGTCGAGGTGATCGCGGGCTGCGTGGACGAAGGAAACCCGGAGCTGTCCGCCCGAGCGCTGCGCCACACCGAAGCCGCGCTCGGCCAGGCCGTGGCCGGTGTCGGCGCAGCCTGCGGCCACGGCCGCCGCACCGCGGAGCAAACGCGCCTCAACCTCGAACTCGCCGAGCACCTCGCGCAGACGAGCCGACTCCCGGCCGGCGTCAGGTGACCACACCGGCGGCTTAGCCGGGGGCGCTCCTCCGTGCAACCGGACCGGTTGCACGGAGGACAACGGCGTCGCAACTCGATCAACCGGTCGCCGGTCGTACCGGTCCGATCCACCTGCCCTTCACCTGCCGGCCGCTCCGGTCGATCAAGCTGGCGCGCGTTGCCACACCCCTGATCGGAGCACCATGACCACGACGGACCGGCGCACGTTCCTGCAACTCGCCGGGGTGACCTCGGCGGCGGTGGCCCTGGGCATCTCCGCGCCCGGGGCAGCCGGTGCCACGCCCGGCCGACCGCTGCCCGACGGCACCTTCAGCCTCGGTGTGGCCTCGGGCGATCCCCGGCCCGACGCGGTCGTGCTCTGGACCCGGCTGGCCCCGCGACCGCTGGCCGCCGACGGCCACGGCGGCATGCCGCTGCGGCAGGTGCCGGTGCAGTACGAGGTCGCCGAGGACGAGCGGTTCACGCGGATCGCCCGGCGCGGCACGGTGATCGCCTCGCCGGAGCTCGCGCACGCCGTGCACCCGGAGGTCGGCGGGCTGCAGCCGGGCCGCGAGTACTTCTACCGCTTCCGCGCCGGCAACCAGCTGAGCCCCACCGGCCGCACCCGGACGCTGCCCGCGCCCGGTGCCCGGGTGGCCTCGTTCGACTTCGCGACGGCCTCCTGCCAGGCCTGGTACCACGGCCACTTCTCGGCGCACCGGCACATGGCGGGCGAGGGCCTGGACGCGGTGCTGTTCCTCGGGGACTACATCTACGAGTACGGGATCACCTCGGGCAACCTGCTGCGGCGCGGGGCGCCCGAGCTCGGCCCGGAGCACCGGGTCGAGATCGAGACGCTGGAGCAGTACCGGCTGCGCTACGCGCTGTTCAAGACCGATCCGCACCTGCAGGCCAGCCACGCCGCAGCGCCGTGGCTGGTGACCTGGGACGACCACGAGGTGCAGAACAACTACAACGCGGACCAGTCGGAGTACGGCATCTCCCCGGTGCACTTCCGGCACCGGCGCGCGGTCGCCTACCGCGCCTTCTACGAGCACCTGCCGCTGTCGCTGAGTGCGCTGCCGGAGGGCCCGGACAGCCGGGTGCACCGGCGCTTCGACGTCGGATCGCTGGCGCGGTTCAACGTCCTGGACACCCGGCAGTACCGCGACCCGGTCCCCGCCGACTCCGCCGAACAGCACGCCGAAGCGCGCACGATGCTGGGCCGCGAGCAGGAGGCGTGGCTCTACGACGGGATGGCGGGTTCCCCGGCGGCGTGGAACTTCCTGGCCAACGGCGTCACGGTCGCCGCGATCACCGAGGACCGCGTCGACCAGTGGGACGGCTACCCGGCGGCGCGGCGGCGACTCATCGAGGCGATGCAGCGCACCAGCAACCCGGTGGTGCTCACCGGCGACATCCACAAGCACGTCGCCGCCGAGCTCAAGGCCGACTTCGCCGATGCGGGCTCGAGCACCGTCGGCGTGGAGCTGATCTGCACCTCGGTCGCCTCAGACGGTGACGGCGCACCGACCGACAACTACACCGAGGACTGGCTGCAGCACCCGTACGTCAAGCTCTACGACGGCCGCCGCGGCTACGTGCGGTGCAGGCTCACCCCGGACGAGCTGGTGTCGGACTTCAAGGTCGTGCCGTGGATCGAGGCCGACGCGAACGCACCCGCCCAGACCGTCGCCCGCTTCAGCACCCCGGCCGGCAACCCCGGTCTGCACAGGAAGGCCTGACCCCGCGATGCCCACCGCACCTCCGCCCGCTGCCACCGGTTTGCGCGGCCGGGGCGAACTCGCCCGCATCGTCGTCGACTGGGAACCCGCACCGTGGCAGACCGTCGTCGACCACTACGCGGTGCACGGCGCGCCCGGCCCCGACGTCGCGGTGTCCCCGGAGACCTTGCTGCTGAAGACCGTCTACCCGCACTTCCAGCACAACGGCCTCGGCGGCGCCGCGCAGCAGTGGACCTACCGCGTGGTGACCGTCGACGCCGCCGGTGCGCGCAGCCGGCCGAGCCGCGCGGTCACCGTGACCAGCCGCGAGTCGGTGAGCCGGTCGGGGATCCCGCTGGCCGTGGTCGGTGATTTCGACGGCAAGGGCCTGGAACTCGCCCTGTCCCCCGGCGGTTACGCCGACTACCCGACCGCTTTCCCGAACGGGGTGGACTTCCGGGCCGGCGTCGACGACCCGCGAACCGGCTGGTGCTACCTCCAGCCCGGTCCGGCCGACGGCTGGGCCGGTCGCCGCGACCACCGGTTCCGGCTGCGCTTCGAGCTCTCCGAGCTCCCGGTCAACGGTTCCGACCTCGCGGTGTGGCTCATCGACAGCCACGCGTCCAAGGCGGGTTCGGTGGTGCTGAGCATCAACGGCACCCCGGTCGACCGGCTGCGCTTCGAGAACGGGGCGACCAAGGGCTCCACCCAGGGCGACAGCACGCTGCCCGGCTCCCCGCTGAAGCCGTCCTACCTGGAGATGCGCCTCCCGCAGGTCTTCCGGGTCGGGGAGAACACCATCGACCTGCACAAGGACGACGGTTCCTGGATCGCCTACGACGCGATCGGGGTGTTCGCCCGCCGGTGAGAACCGATCGTGGTCGGATCGGCCGGTGTGGGATCGATCTGGATCGGTGGCCGGGTCGGCCTCCGCGGGATCGAACCGGAGAACTGGCGACAGCGCGGATGGGCTGAACCTCTTGTCCGGGCGGGGATCCTGCACTTGCTCTGGACCCAGGAACTCACTGCCGTTCTGTCTCGTCCGTTGAGCGCGGGTCACGTGCTGCGAAGGCCGACATGAGCAGCAGCGCCGTGCGAGTTGGGGTCGGAAGCCGGTACGGCTCGTCGAAAAGCCGGACGCTCCAGTGGCTTTCTCCTCGGTCGGGTCAGCCAGCAGAGCCTGCTCCGACCTCGTCATACACCTTCTCGCTCAGTGCGAGTGCCTGAGCACGATCGACGAGCCGGACGGACCGGTCTCCGAAATCAGTTCCGGGACGAAAGACCATGGCACGCTTGTCACACCGGATTTGGTTCCCTGCGTGGCAGGGCCGTGGCCATACCGGCCGTAGACCGCAGCTTCAAGGGGACGCAGCACGGCAATTGACTCTCGGATGTCGTAATCTCAGAAGCGATGTCGCACGGATGTCGTATGCGACATCGCAGTGAGATTCGTCCCTGTAGGTTTCCCGCGCACTTCACCACTTCCGTGCGCAGGTGACCACTGTCTGATCGGACGTCGGGTAGCGCGAAAGCTGGGACACGTCAGTGAGATTGGCTGGCTGCGTCGAACGGTTCGAGGTCGTAATCCTCGACGAGACGGGCGAGTAACCCGCTCGCCTGGCGGTGCTCGCGTGCCGATGGGGCGTGTGGTGCCGCTCCCCGCAAGGCTACCCGTTGCGGACGTGCCGGTGGATCATGGACACCAGGGTCGAGACGAGTTCCTCGGCCGTAATGTGCCACTTGTCCGCGGACAGGTGCCCGTTGACCTCCATATCCGTGATCCCGTGCGCGCTGGTAAGCAGAAGCGCCGCAAATCGCCGGGCGTGCTGTGCGCCAACCAGATCGCCGACGATGGCGAGGAACTCGTCCATGGCGCGGTTGGCCGCCTGGGCCGCCGCGTGGACCGCGGCCGCGGCGCCGGATGGAGAGGCGAACATCAGCCGGTACAGGTGCGGCCGTCGGCGGCCGATCGTCATCAGCGCCTCCAGCGCGCGGTGCAGCGTGTCGGCCGGGGGCAACCGCGGATCGGCGCGCACGAGCTGCGCCTGATCCGCGAGCTGATCCAAGGCCTCGGCTGCGATGGTGGTCAGCAGGCTGTCCTTGTCGGGGAAGTGCCGGTACGGCGCCCCGCGGGTGACCCCCGCACGGGCCCCGACCGCGCGCAACGTCACCGCGTCTGGACCGCCGCTGTCCAGCAGATCGGCGGCCGCATCCAGCAGGGCGCGTCGCGTTGCGGCAGCGGATTCCACACGGCTGACCATGTGCATCACCATACAGTTGACACCGTCATCTGAGATGCCTACCGTCGCTCAGGTGACAATGTCATCTGAAATGTCGTCGGAAACGCGGGCCTGCGTCGTCGTGACCGGAGCCTCGACCGGGATCGGCGCGGCGTCCGCACGCGAGCTGGCCCGCCGGGGATTCCACGTCCTCGCCGGCGTCCGCCGCGATCGTGACGCCGACGCGCTCCGTGCCCCGGGCGTCGAGCCGGTCATCCTCGACATCACCCAGGCCGACCACATCGCGCGGCTGGCCTCCCGCTTCGACGATGACTCGAAGGCAGGTGCGTTGCGGGCGCTGGTGAACAATGCCGCCATCCAAATCAACGCCCCCGTCGAGACCCTGCCGTTGAGCGAGTGGCGCCGGCAGTTCGAGGTCAACCTCTTCGGTCACATCGCCGTCACCCAGGCGCTGCTGCCCGCGCTGCTGCGCCACTCGGGCCGAGTGGTCAACGTCAGCTCGGTCGGCGGAAAGGTCGCCATGGCCACCTACGGCCCCTATGCGAGCACGAAGTTCGCCCTCGAGGCGGTCAGCGACTCGCTGCGCCGGGAACTGGCGCCGCTGGGCGTGCGGGTGGTCGTCGTCGAGCCTGGAGCGGTCCGCACGGAGATGGCGGACCGGGTGATCGCCGCCACGAACCGGGTGGCCGCTGCCATGTCACCGGAACAGCGTGACCGCTACGGAAGGCTGATCCAGGCGATCAACGCGCATTCCGCCGCCCACACCCCAGGTGGCACGCCCGCCGACGACGCGGCCCGTGTGATCGCGAAGGCCGTAACCGCCGGAAAGCCGCGCGCCCGCTACACCATCGGCCGTGACGCGGCCCTGATCACACGCTTGTCGCGGGTGCTACCTGACCGGATGCTCGACCGCATCCTCGTGGCCGGCCTCCGCCCGCACTACCCGAAGACCACCACGACATGAAACTCCAGTTCTAGGACCGGAGTCCGGTGTGGACTGACCAGTTGGGGCCGGGGGCTGGTCTCCGGCGGGTGCGGTGCGGTCGAATGTGTTCTTCGCGCCAACCGCACCAAGGAGGACTACGTGCGTCCAACGGTCCGCCGCAGCATCGCGTGCACGCTCGCCTCGGCAACCCTGGCTCTGCTCAGCCCCGTCGCGTCGCAGGCGGCACCGAGCTGCACCGACCCGTCCCGCCCGCTGAGCGTCGAGGAGCAGCGGCTCCCCCAGCCCGTTCCGCAGGAACTGCTGGCCAGGAGCGGTTTCGCCGACATCGCCCCGGCGTTCGGCGCCGCGCTGTGCGAGGCGGGCGACCTGGCCGCCGCCGAACGGCTGATCAGCTCCAGCGGCGAGCAGCTCTGGGAGCGGGCGGTGGCCCGCGCCCAAGGCCGGGACACCACCGGTGACCTGCCCACGGCCGACGACCGCCCGCTGTACTGGGCGAGGCTGGGCATGACCGCCGCGCTGCGCCAGTGGACACCGTCGTTCCCGCTCGACGACGAGCAGCGCGACCAGCTGTTGTGGAGTCTGGAACGGCATTCGCGCGGGCAGACCTCCGTGCAGTTCCCCCGTGGCGAGGGCATCAAGCGCGTGCTGGTCAGCGGTTTCGACCCGTTCCAGCTCAACGGCGACATCCGCCGCAGCAACCCCTCCGGCGCCTCCGCGCTGGCCCTGGACGGGCTCGTGCTGAACACCGGGTCCGGGCCGGTCCGCGTCGAGACGGCGATGTTCCCGGTGCTGTGGAAGCCCTTCGAGCAGGGCATGGTCGAGCAGACCTTCCTACCGCACCTGCGGCCCGGCCGCGACCAGGTCGACCTGTTCGCCACCGTCAGCCAGGGCCGCCCGGAGCAGTTCGACATCGAGCAGTGGAACGGCCGCTGGCACACCGGCGTGGACAACAACGACGAGCGGCGCGACGGCGTCGCCGAGATCCCGCCGGGCGTCCCGACCGTCGAACCGGCGCCGGAGTTCGTGCCCTCCACCCAGCCCTACGCCGCCATCGTCAACGCCGACACCGGCCGCTACCCGGTCTTCCACAACACCGAGGTCACCGAGATCCCGGCAGGCGAAACCGAACCCGTGGTGCGCCCCGACGGCCCGACACCGGGCTCGGCGGCCCGTGCGGGCGGCGGGGGCAGCTACCTGTCCAACGAGATCGCCTACCGCACGACCCTGCTGCGCGACGCTGTCGGAGCGGACCTGCGCGGCGGCCACGTCCACACGCCGGTGCTGACCTTCGCCCCGGACAACGCCGAGAACGTGGTCGACCCCGTCTTCACCCGGAACCTGCAGGACATCGTCGCCCAGGTCAGGACGATCGTCGAAGTAGCGGCCACGGCCGAAGCCGGCGACCCGGCGGTGAAGGTGGCGAAGACTCCGCGCGACCACACCGGTCGAGTCCCCGCCCCGACGATGTAGCGAGACGGTGCCGGGGCCGCGCACCGGCCCGGCACCAGTCATCCACTGTGGACACCGGGAAGGACCGCGCCGCGAAGAACCGGCGCAATCACCCCAGCGTAGTGCGCCGGGTGGCCGGTGAGGCAGTTGGGCCGTTCAGCCTCGCTCAAGTACACCAGTCAGGCGAACTCGCCAAAACTCGTTGCCATTTCGCCTGTTTCGCGAATTTCAGGTCGCGGCCCTGCGCCGGGAATCCGGCTCCGGGTGTCGGTGGGGTGGGTTACCTTGATCAACAATGCTCGTGATCTTCGGGCAGGTGACGATGGAGGACACCAGCAATGGTCGAGAAATTACGGGCGCCGCGGGCGCGCAAGCGCACCGCGGCGGTGGCGGCGGTGGCCGCGGTCGGCGCGCTCGCGAGCTTCGGCACGGCGCACGCCGATGAGCCGCAGGGCGGCGTCACGCCCTACATCATCGGCGGCTCCCCGGCCGATCAGACCTACTCGTTCATGACCTCGTTGCAGTACGAGCGCGACGGGAACCCGGACTCCCACCGGTGCGGTGGCGCGCTGATCAGCCCCGAGTGGGTCGTCACCGCGGCGCACTGCGTCACGCAGGACTCCCCCGACGGCAAGCCCGTCGTGCTGGACCCGGCGATGTTCCACGTGCGGATCGGCAGCACCGACCGGACCACCGGCGGCAGCGTGGCCAAGATCCAGGAGATCGTGGTGCACCCGGACTACCAGGCGTTCCCCGACCGCTCCGAGGGCAACGACATCGCGCTGATGCGCCTGGACGCGCCCAGCGACCAGGAGCCCGTGCGGATGGCGACCGAGCTGACCGAGCCGGGCACCGATGTGCGCCAGATCGGCTGGGGTTACATCGCCAACGAGGACAAGGGCGACCCGAGCAAGCTGCCGACCCAGCTCCAGCAGCTGGACACCACCGTCATCCCGCCGACCACGCCGAAGTGCGTGGCGGACGCGGGTGACGACGCGTGGGGCATCCGCGGCGGCGACGTCTGCACCGACAACCCGGAGGGCGTCCGCGGCCCGTGCGGCGGCGACTCCGGTTCGCCGCTGCTGACCCGGGAGGAGGACGGCTGGGAGCTGGCCGGCCTGGACAGCCGCGGCGTCGGTTCCGTCTGCGGTGAGTCCCCCGACATCTACACCGGTGTCGGCCACTTCCGCGGCTGGATCGACGGCGTGATCGCCTGATCCGCCTCCGGGCCCTGCCCGCGGGCAGGGCCCGGACCGGGCGTGATGGGCGCCATAGTCGGCCCGGCACCTCGCGCCGGGCCAGCGGTTATGCTCCGGTCGACGACCAGACCAATCCTCTGTGGACACCTCGTGCACTGCTGAGACCGCACAACCAGTTCCGCCATTTCGCCCGAACCGGCCCTCCGGCTGGTCTAAGCTCCCTGCTCTCAGGATCGGGGGCTCGGGTGGGTTTGTTCGGCAGGGACGAGTCGTTGCGGCGACTCGCCGACGCTGCGATCGCCGCGCAGGACGGGTACGGCGGACTGCTCGTGGTTCGCGCCGATCCCGGGCTCGGCCTGTCCGCTCTGCTGGACGCCCACGCCGAAGCGATGCGGAGCACCGGACTTCCGGTGCGCCGGATCGCGGTCCTGCCCCCGCACGGCACAACGGTGCTGTCCGAGGGCGTTCCCCCGCAGTGGCCCGAGAGCGGCGTTGTCGTCATCGACGACCTGCACCGGGCCGACGACGCGACGCTGCTCGCGCTGCACGACCTCGCCGAGGAGCTGAGCGGGCGATCGCTGCTGGTGGTCGCCGGACGGCATCGCGGTGCCGCACCGGAACGCTTCACCCACTTCGAACGCACTGCCGCGGTGCACGACCTCCTCCCGCTCGACGACGCCTCGGTGCACGCACTGCTCACCGAACTCACCGGCGCGGAGCCCTCCGAGTCGCTGCGACGGCTGGCAGCCGGAGCGGCCGGAAACCCGTGGTTGCTGGCCCAGCTCACCGCGGAGAACCGCGCGCAGACCGTGACCGCTTGGGCCACCGGGCTGGCCGGCTCCGATGCCGCGCTGCTGCGGTTCGCCGCGATCCTGGCCGATCGCGCGTGCGTGGAGGATTTGGCGGCGGCGGTCGGATCGCCCCCGGCCGAGGTGCTGGCCGGTGCCGAGCGGCTGGCCGCGCTCGGGCTGGCCGAAGTCACCGATGGTGTCGTGCGGCTGCGCCACGCGGTGGTGCGCGACGACGTGGCAGCGACGTCGGCGGCCTTGCGCACCACCGCGGCGAAGGCTCTGATCAGCCGGAACGCTCCGCCCGAAGCAGTCGTCGAGCAGCTGGTCCACGCGCCGGTGGACGCCTGGCTGGCGGCATGGCTCGGCCGGCACGCCGAGAAGCTGGCCGCCGATCCCACTCCTGGGCTCGTGGACCTCCTCGAACGCGCCGTCGCTCACCTCGTGCCGGGCGATCCGGATCTGCTGCCGCTGCGGGCGGCGCTGGCCGAGGCGCAGCTGTGGTCCGGGCGGCTCGACGCTGCCGAGCACACCGCGCGCACCACGTTGATGGCTCGTCCGGACGCGCCGGTCCGGCGCCGGTCGCGGGCCGTGCTCGTCCTGCTCCGCATCGGTGCGATGGATCCCGGGGGAGCGGCGAAGGCCTTGGAGCCGGAGCGCGAGCACGGCGAGCTGCCGCCGCGGCTGGCCGTGCTCGACGCCCTCGCCCGGCTGCTCGTCGGCGACCTGACCGGGGTGGAGCACGCGCTCGACATCGCCGAACCGCACGCCGCGGACGACCCGGTCGTCGCGCTGTACCTGCTCAACATCAAGGCCATCGGCCGGTTCGTGTTCCGCGACCTGACCGGGGCGCTGGAACTGCTGGACCAGGCCGATGCGCTGCTGGAGATCGCCGCCAGCGACCGCGGGCAACGGCTGATGACCCGCCTGCTGCGCGCGGTGGTCCAGGACCTGCGCCAGGAGCGGGCGGCGCTGGAAACCGCCGCGCAGGCACGCCCGCTCGCGCGCGAGCTCGGCACCGGCCTGCTGGTCTGGCTGCACACCATCACCGCGCTCGCGCTGTTCAACAACGGCCACTGGGACGAATCCCTGGCCGAGATCGAAGCCGCCACCGCGCTGCCCGACCTGCACGGCTTCGACGGCCCGCTGCACGCCATCGCCATCGCCATCCTGGTGCACCGCGGCGACCTCCCCGCCGCCCGCGCGCACGCCGAGCTGGCCAAGGGCGCGGAACCCCGCGGGGTCGCCCTCTTCTACGAGCAGATCACCGCGATCGGCCACGCCGTGCTCGCCGATGCGGAAGGCGATTCCCAGCGAGCGCTGGAGATCGTGCGCACCCTCGCCAACGGCGACGTGGGCGTGCACAACGGTCACGCGGTGAGCACCATCGGTGCGCGGATCGTGCGCATCGCGGTCGGCAGCGGCGATCGCGAGCTGGCCGAACGCGTGGTGGCGCACATGCAGGAGCTGGTCACCGGCGATTCGCTGGGCGAGCGCGGCGCTCTCACCTACTGCCAGGGCCTGCTCGACAGCGATGTGGACCTGCTGCTCGACGCGGCGCAGCAGTTCGCCGAGAACGGTTCACCGGTCACCGCCGCCCGGGCGGCGCAGGACGCGGCGAAAGTGCTTGCGGCGTCCGGCAGATCGGCGGACGCCCGGGCCGCCTACCGAACCGCGATCGAGCGCTTCACGGCGCTGGCCGCCGCCGGCGAGATCCACCGCGCCGACGCCGAGCTGCGCGCCTTCGGCGTCCGGCGCGGAGCGACCGGTCCGCGCCGGAGACCCAAGCACGGCTGGGAAAGCCTCACCGCGGCCGAACACCGCGTCGCCGAGCTGGTCGCCCAGGGCCTGACCAACCGGGAGGTGGCCGAGAGGCTGATCGTGTCGGTCCGGACGGTCGATTCCCACGTGTCGAAGATCCTCGCCAAGCTCGGCTACGCATCGCGCGTCGAGATCGTCCTCGGCTTCGAGCGCCGCAGCTGAGCTCGCGGTGGACGCTATGCCGAGGTCTCGGTGAGACGGGAGAGGGCGTGGTCGACGAACCGCTGGACGGCGCGCGGGTCGAGCTCTGCGGCGGAGAGGCGGCGTTGACGGTCCAGGGCGGTTCGGATCAGCTCGCCGTCCGGGCCTGACACGCGATCAAGCGCCCACCGACCCCCGTCGATCTTGGACACGAGAGCGCCGTCCACGGCGAACCGCCATGCCCGACAGGCGTTGAGCACCGCGTACTCCCCGGGAGCGTGTCCGGTGCTCCAGCGCAGCTCGCGCGCCAGTTGAGCGAGGATCAGGTCCTCGGCGACCGTGGCGAACACCTCGGGCGCCGGGCGTCCGGGGCCGAGGAGCCGCCCGGCACTGCGACAGACGGCGAAGTGCAGCAGGAGGTCGGGATCTCCCTCGCGATCGTGGCCGTCGACGTACTTGGTGTCCTCCGGTGCCGTGGTCACGTGCAGCTCGAACGCGGGTCGTGCCGTGGGGTGCTGGGCCGCCGAGAAGGTGACGATGCTCAGCTCCAGCCCGTGCGCGGGGCACGGCAGGCGCTCGCGGCTCAGCCTCTCCGCGGCGGCCGATTTCTCGACCGCCGTCATCGGACCTTCGCAGACGACGAGGACGTCGACATCGCTGCGGCGTGCGTCGAACCCGCCGAGCACCGCAGAGCCGTGCAGGTAGACGCCCACCAAGCGCGAGCCCAGCGTCGCCGCCATCGCGGATGCGACGTTGCCTGCGTAGTCCTCCACAACCGCGTCCACGATCGCGACTATAAGTCCGTGGTCGAGCCGTTTGTTCGCCCGCTGCCGCCGGACTGCTCGTCCTCGGGGAGGTTTCGTACGTAACCGAAGCGGTTCCGGCGTCCTGACGGCCGGTCGCGGACATCGCCGCCCGCCCGATTCGTCCCGTTATCCTCTTGATCTTCGCAGGTCAGCGTGAAATCCGTGAACATCAGCAATGTTGCGGATGTTTCCCACGCCCGGTTCTGGTGATCTCAGTAGGAGCCCGCGTCTGGGGAGGCGGGCACGTTCCGGCGCGCAGCACGCGCGCCCCACTGAAACTCGTTGGCCGTGTTCGGCGCATGCAGCCGCGCGCCGTACTGGGAGGCAGAAAACCGCAGATGAGCGACGAATCCGCAGCGAACCTCATCGATACCGCGTCGGCAGGTGTGCAGGACCTCGCCGCGGCCGCCACCTCCGCGCTGGCGCAGGCCGGCCCCGCCGGGGCGCTGGCGGTGCCGGTCGTGGACGCCCTGCGCAACGTCTGGGAGGGCTACTTCGGCTCGCCGATCCCACCTGACGGCACCAACTGGAACTCCTACTCCCACGAAGAGCTCTACCAGATGCTCTGGCAGAACGCCGATGTCGGCGATGTCAGCTCGATGGCGGCCGAGTGGGGGCAGCACCGCACCGAGCTGGCCGACCACGCCGAATCCATGCGGCACGAGCGCAACGCCATGCAGACCAACTGGAGCAGCGAGTCCGCCGGCCTGGCCACCAGCCAGCTCGGTGAGCTCGGCGACCGCACCTCCGGGATCAGCGACCGCGCGGGCACCGTGCAGGGCGCGACCCAGGAGGCCGGCGACGCGCTCGCGGTCGCGCGCAACACGATGCCACCACCACCCGGCGACCCGACCGGCTCCGCGCTGACCAGCGCGATGGCCGGGGCCGGCGCCGGTGCGGTCATCGGCGGGATCGTCGGCGCGGGTGCCGGTGGCATCGGCGCCGCTCCCGGGGCCGCGATCGGCGCCGCCATCGGCGCGGTGGCGGCCGGCGGCGGCAGCTTGTTCATGTCCAACGTCGCGGCCGCGCAGAAGAAGGCCGAGGCGGTGCACGTCATGCAGCAGTACGAGGCGAGCCTGCGCAACAGCAGCCAGGCCATCGCGCCGCCCGGCTCCCTGGAGGCCGCCGGGTTCAACTCCCCCGCATCGACCACCGCCGCCGGGTTCAGCGGTGGTGCGGGCAGCGGCAGTGGCGGCGGCGTGCCGTGGGGCCGGTTGGTCGGCGCGGAGCAGCTGGGCGGTGGGGCGCGTAGCGGATTCGGCGCGCTGGACGCCGCTTTGGCGCGCTCCGGTGGTCTCGGCGGCCTGGCCGGTCGCACGGGAAGCGGCAGCATGATGCCCGGTGCTGGTGGTGCGCGGCGAGGCGAGGAGGAAGACGAGCAGCTGCACGAGAACCGCCTGCCCACCATCGACCAGAAACTCTTCGACGACGACCGGCCGGCCAGCGCCCCGGTCATCGGCTGAGCGCAGCACAGGAGCGAACGTTGACTTCCGAAGCAGCAGCGGGACACGGCTACCAGGTCGCCCCGCAGGGACTTTCCGCGCAGGTCGAGGCGCTTTCCGGACTCCGCGAGCGCACCACCGGACTGGTCGGCTCGGCGGGCAGGCTGGCCGAGCGGCTGCCGCAGCTGGGCACCGCGCCGCCGGCGATCCACCTGGCGATGCGGCTGCGCGAAGCCGGTGGCCGGTCCGGGCTCAGCGGCGAGATCAGCGCGGCCGACACCGAGCTGAACAACTTCCGCACCGCGCTCGGCGAAACCGTCAGCGGCTACCTCGCCTCCGACGACAACGCCGCGCAGGCGTTGCGCGACACCGGTGGTGACCAGGCATGACCACGGCGTCCGCGCGGCGCGCACCCGCTCCCATCGAATTCGGGCAGGTCGAGCTGGACCTGCTGTCCACGCACGCCGGGGTGCCGCTGCCGTTCCCGCTGCGCGTGCCGTCCTTCGGCCGCATCGCCGGTGAGCGGGAGGTGCTGCTGGCCACCGCAGGCCACACCCTCCGGCTGCGCGGGTTCGCCGACGAGGACGGGCCCGCCGGTGCTGCCGGTGAACTGGTCACCGCCCTGCGCCAGCACCGCGGCACGGTCGACCTGGTGCTGGTCGACGAGACCGGCGTGACCGCGGTGGTGGCCATCGTCTACCGGTCCTGGGCGCTGATCTGCGTGCAGCGGCTGGACAACGACCCGGCGCAGCCGGTGCGGATCCACCGGGTCGCGGCGGACGCGCTGACCGACGCGCTGCTCGACCTCGTCCCCGACGTCGCACCGGCCCGGACGATGCCGATCACGCTGCCCGAACGCGCGGTGGTCACCGCCGGTCAGCTGGTCGGCGAGATCGAGGACGACCGGGAGAAGGAGCAGCGGCTGCGCGCTCTCGTCCGCGACTGCGGCGGGGACCCGAACGCGCTCGACCAGCTCGCCGGGCTGCTGGCCGTGCTGACCGGTCGCGGGCAGGTCGGGGCGACCCGGCGCGACGCGGGCGAGAACACCCGGGCCGGTGCCGAACTGTCCTGGTTGGACGGTCCGCGCGGGCGGGTGCGGGTGGTGCCTGCCAAGCACGGCTGGGTGAGCGTCAACCCGATGCGGCCCAACGACGTGCGGTTCGCGGTCGAAGACCTGGCCAGGATCGCCCGCGAGCCGCGGTGACGCGGAGCTGAGCCGGTTTCCCGGCCAGGACGCGCGCACCGGCTCAGCGACCACGCAAGCACCAACAGGCTCTTACGGAGGGAAAAGGTGGAAACAGCAGCTCAGTGGCTGGCGGGCTACGACGAGCGGCTCGCCAAGGCCGCCGCGGACGCCAAGGCCGCGAACGAGAGCCTGCGCCAGATGAGCGGGACCGCGGCCTCGCCGCGAGGTGAGATCACCGTCCAGGTCGGGCCCAGCGGCGCGATGGAGGACATCCGGCTCACCCCCGCGGCGCGGGCGATGGAGGCCGAGCAGCTGGCGCAGCTCATCCTGACGACCTCCCAGGAGGCGCAGCGCACCGTCGGGGCGCAGGTCGTGGAGATCATGACCGAGTACGTCGGCGACGGCCCTGCGCTGGACTTCGTGAAGGAGAACATGCCGCCCGCCGCCGGGGTCGAGGCCGGCGCGCGCCACCCGGCCGGCGACGATGACGACGACTTCTTCGCCAACCCGGTGGTGATCGTCTGATGGACCTGCAGGTCGATCCCGCCCAGATCCGGGCGCACGCGAACACCGTCGCCGGGCTGGCGAGCGGGTTGTCCGACGCGGCCGGCGCGGTGCCGGCAGGCCCGGCGGAGAACTCGCTGGGCACCTTCCTGGGCTTCCTCACCGCCGGGCTGGGCTCGGCCATGGCCCAGACCGGGCAGGCCATCGCGCAGGCCTCCTCCGCGGTGGAGGCGGTCAGCTCGGCGCTGGTGCGCACCGCCGAGGACTACGAGCGCACCGATGACGACAACGCGGTGCGGCTGCTCCAGGAGGACTCGCGATGACGGTGCAGATCACGATCGGCGCGACCCGGCCGGAGGAGCTCGAACAGCTCAAGTCGACGATCGCGGCGGTGCGCGACCGCAACTGGCTCTCCGGTGGTCTGAGCGGCGAGAACCCCGGGATGAGCTCGCTCGCTTCGACGAGCGACCCGCTCTCGGCGCTGTCGGAATCCGGGTTCGGCTTCATCACCGGGTCGGTGTCGTTCCTGGGCGAACCGCTGCAGCAGCTGACCGGCGACCCCAGCTCGGTCTCCGCCGGGGCGCAGGGCTTCCAGGACACCGGGCGCAACGTCTCCTCGATCGCCGACTCCTACCAGCAGTCGGTCGGCCCGGAGATCAGCGGCTGGTCCGGCGACGCCGCCGCCGGGTACCTCAAGACCGGGGCGGAGCTGGTGGACGGCATCGCCGGGCTCGGCGACGCGAGCGTGGCGCTGGCCGAAGCGGCGACCGGTGCCGGTGAAGCCGCGGCCAAGGCGCTGCAGGAGGTCACGACGCTGATCACCGAGGCCACCGGCCGGATCATCATGATCCTCAACCAGGCGATGGCCGCGGCGGCGGCGACCTTCGGCGCCAGCGTGGCGGCGGCGATCCCGCAGGCGGTGCAGGTCGCGGCCGAGTACGGCGGCCGGATCGTGGCGGTGATGCAGCAGCTGCTCTCCAGCGCCCAGAACCTGATGCAGCACGTGGGCACGGCGACGAAGGCGGTCAGCGCGCTCACCGACTCGATCTCCACGATCAGCGAGCTCGTGCAGCAGTCGAGCGGAACGTCGGGCAGCACACCGACTTCCAGCACCGGGCCGACGTCGGGCAGCACGCCGACGTCGAGCGCTCTGCCGACGACCGGCAACACCTCGATGTCCGGCAGCCTCCCGGTGCCGGCCGAGGACGCCACGCCGGAACCCGAGACGTCCGACACCCCGGCACCGGGCATCACGTTCACGGCGACCATCACGCCGCCGTCGCTGTCCTGGTCCGACGAGCGGACGGATCCGCCCGGCAGCGCCTGATCCCGCAGCGACCTGCGACGTGCCACCGCCCCGGCGGTGGCACGTCGTTGCGCGTGCGGGGTGAATCACGTCTCCGCCGGGTCGCCGGTCCACTACGGTGGGTGCGGTGAGTTCGTGGTCGATGGGACGAACATTGACTGGCTGGGCGAGGAACACCGCAGAACCCCTTACCGACGCCGAGCGCCGGCTGGATGAGCTGCTGGCGCAGGGCAGGACGGCGGAGTCGGCCGCCGACCAGGCCGAGCCCGCGAGCGTCCCCGACGCAGAGCAGCAGATCCGCGGCGAGTACCTCGCGGCCCGGCTGATCGAATCGCTGGAGGACGGCAGCCGGCTGTTCACCCGGCGCGGCACTCAGCCGCTGGTGATCGTCGTGGAGCACGCCACGATCACCGGGCAGCTGGACCTGCGCAACGTGGATCTGCCCTACCTGCTGGAGTTCGTCGGCTGCCGCTTCGAGAACGCGCCCGACCTGCGGCAGGCCCGGCTCGCCGGGCTGGTGCTGTGGCACTGCCGGTTCCCCGGGATGCACGCGCGAAACCTCGCGGTCAGCAACGACGTGGTGCTGCGCAACTGCGCCAGCGTCGGCGGCATCCTCGACCTGGCCGATGCCGATCTCGGCGGCTCGCTGCTGCTCAACGACAGCGAACTGCGCAATCCCGGCCAGCGCTGCGTCTACGCCGACCGCCTGTCGGTTTCCGGTGCGCTGCTGGGAATCCGGTTGCGCACCGCCGGTGAGATCCGCATCCCCGGCGCGAAGATCGGCGGCAACCTGACGCTGTCCGGCGCCGCCCTGCGCAACCGCGGCGGCAACGCGATCAACGCCACCGGCATCCGCATCGGCGGCTCGCTGCGGCTGGACGCCGACCCGGGGACCGGCCGGTTGTTCACCTCCGCGGGCACGCTGCGGCTGCCCAGCGCGCACATCTCCGGTGACCTGCGGCTGCGGGACGCCGTGCTGGAACCTGGTGTCCGGCCGCCGGATCCCGGCAACTCGCACTACGACGACCCGACCGCGGCGCTGATCGCCGACCGCTGCGAGGTCCGCGGAGAGGTCCAGCTCGACCAGGAGTTCCGCAGCGGCGGCACGCTGCGCCTGGTCGGCGCCGTGGTGGGCGGCAACCTGCGGATGACCGGAGCCGTCGTCGACGTGAGCTGGCTGCGCTCCCCCGCCGAGTCGGTGCTGCACCCGCTGCGCGCGGTGAACCTGGACGGCACCAGGGTTTCCGGCAACATCGACGCGCGGTCGGTGAACGTGCGCGGGCAGTGGCGGATGACCGACGTCAAGGTGGGCGGCAGCGTGCAGCTCACCCGGGCGCAGCTGACCGGCCCGCGCACCGACGTCCTGGTGGGCAGCAGGCTCGCGGTGGGCAGCAACCTGGAGTGCCGGGACGCCGAGCTCGTCGGCTCGCTGCAGCTGCCGGGCGCGCAGATCGGCGCGAGCATCGACCTGCGCGGCTCGCGGCTGACCAAACCGGCCTGGCACCTGCACCGCAACAACTACAAGCCATCGCTGGACCTGCGCGCGGCGCGCATCGAGCGCGACCTGGTCTGCGCCGAAGGTGATCGGGTGTTCTCCGCGGAGGGCACCGTGCAGCTGCGCTGGTCGCAGATCGGGCGGCACGTCAACCTCTCGGGCTGCGAGCTCGGCGACGGCGCGTCGCGCACGGCGTTCAACGCCTCCGGGGTGCAGACCCAGGAGCTCACGCTGCTGCCGCGCACGCCGCCGCGCGGCCGGATCACCCTGCGGCAGGCCCAGTGCGAACTGCTCGCCGACAACTCCGCGGTGTGGGAGTCCAGCGGCGGCGTGGACTGCGAGGACTTCGCCTACCAGAACTTCGCGGAGTCCTTCGAGCTCGACGACCGGGAACGGGTTGGCCAGCGCCTCAGCTGGCTGCGCGCCACCGCGGGCGGCGCCTACCAGCCGGGGACCTACGACCAGCTCGCCGAGGTCTTCCGCAGCAACGGGCTGGAGGAGCACGCGATCGCGGTGCTGATCGAGAAGCAGCGCCACCGTTACGCGGCGATCGCCCGCACCGCGCGGCCCGGCCTGCGCTGGCCGGTGCGGCTGTGGAGCTGGCTGCAGCGGGCAACCGTCGGCTACGGGTACCGGCCGATGCGGGCGGTGGGCTGGCTGGCCGCGTTCGCGGTGGTGGGCACCGCCTGGTTCGGCTTCCACCCGCTGGTGCCGGTCAACGAGCAGGACCGCCCGGTGTGGAACCCGCTGCTGTACACATTGGACCAGATGCTGCCGGTGGTGAGCCTCGGCCACGACGACATGTGGCAGGCCCGAGGCCTCTCCCAGTGGGTCACGGTAGCCCTGGTGGCAGCGGGCTGGACCCTGGCCACCACGGTCGCCGCGGGCTTCAGCCGAGCACTCCACCGCGAACGCTGACCACCCGTGGTGCGGGGAAGGTGTCGATTCCGTGCGAAATCGACCGTCACCCCGAACACAAATTCCAGTTTCTCGCGAAATCGACCAACTCCCGGATGACCACGGGCGTCAGGTGAGCAGGCGGCGGATGGTGAGGATCGTGCCGATGCAAGCGCACGCCACCGCCAGGGTGAACGCCGCCGCCGGTGAGACCAGGTCCAGGAGGGTGCCTGCCGCTGCTGAGCCGAGTGCGTTGCCGACTCCGAACGACGTGATCATCCAGGCGTGCGCTTCGGTCAGCGTTCCTTCCGGGGCCATGCGGGCGATCAGGGCGAAGGCCGAGGCCAGCACCGGTGGTAGCGCGCATCCGCTCAGGACCGCGAATGCCGCCATCGCGGGCACGTTCAGCACGAGTACCAGCGGCAGGTAGCCCAGCGCGAGCAGGGCCAGGAGCACGAGCAGCCGCCGGTCTTCGCGGTGCGCCACGGGCACCGCGGTGTAGGCGATCCCGCCGACCAGCGCACCTGCCGCGTTGAGCGCGATCAGCAGGCCTGCCGCGGAGGAACTTCCCGCCACCTCCGCGTATCCCGTGATGCCGACGGTGAAAGCGCCGATGGTCGCGCCCACGCAGACCAGCGCGGCGAACAGGCGGAGCACACCCGCGCCGCGCAGCGGTCCGGCCCAGTGCCGTTCCACGTGCGTGCCTCGCCAGACGCGGGCCGGGCGGGCGGTGGCGAACCACGCTGCGCCGAGCATTCCCACCGCGGCTGCCGCGAGCAGACCGGCGGACGGTCCGCCGAACGCGGTCACGCCGAGGACCGCCAGCGGCCCGCACACGAAGATCAGCTCTTGCGTGGCCGCGTCCAGCGAGAACGCCGCGCGGATGTTGTGCTCGCCCACCACGACGTGCTCCCAGAGCACGCGCAGGCACGGTTCCAGCTGCGGAGTCGCCGCACCCGCGACCACCGCGGCCACCGCGCCGATCGCCACCGAGCGGACCGGGTCGACCAGGCCGAGGACCAGGAACGCCGCGGTCGAGGTCGCCGCGCTGGCCAGCAGCACCGGGACCTGGCGGGTCCGGTCGATCAGCCGTCCGAGCACCGGGCCGCACACCGCTGCACTCCCGGCGTACAGCGCGGCGAGCAGACCGGCCAGCCGGTAGTCGCCGCCGTTCTCGCGGACGGTCAGCAGGATCGCCAGCGGCGCCATGCCGGTCGGCAGCCGCCCGATCAGCGAGGCCGACAGCAGTCTCGGCACGTAACGGGATCGCAGCACCGCCACGACCGAGCCGGTGCTGGTCGTCGTCGTGGTTCCGGCGCTCATCAGGCCTCCCCGATCGCGAGCCGGATCGCCTCGCGCAGCGAGGTGACGACCGGAACTCCCTGCTCGGCAAGCACTTCGGTGGCGTGCAGCCCGCTCGCGTAGAGCACGCACCGCATTCCGAGCGCCTTGGCCGCGACTGCGTCGTCGACGCTGTCGCCGATCAGCAGCGCATCGCCGGCCGTCAGGCCCAGCTCCGCGAGGTGCTCGGCCAGGTGTGCGCGCTTGAAGCCGCGGTCCGGGCCGCGCTGGCCGTCGATGCGGGCGAAGTGCGCGGTGATGCCGAACCGGTCGACCAGCGCGGTGAGCCGGTCGTGCGGGTGCATCGACAGCAACGACTGCGACAGGCCCCGCGCGGCGATCGCGCCCAGCACTTCAAGGGCATCCACCGCGAGGGAGAGCGAAGGTCTGCGCCGCGAGTAAGCCTCGTGGAACGCCGCGTGCAGCGCGCTGCGCACATCGGGTGGTACCGGTGCGCCGAACAGCCGGTCGTAGAACACGTCGATCGGCTGGGTGTGCTGCTTGCGGTACTGCTCGACGGTGACCGGTGGTGCCCCGGTCACCTCGAACGCCTCGATGGTGGACTGGATCAGCGCGTCGGCGTCGTCGAACAACGTCCCGTTCCAGTCCCACACCACGTGCGCCGTCCGCACTCCGGCCTCGTTGACCGCCACGGTCGCCCTCCTCGGTGTCCGCTTCGCCCGGCAGTCAACCGGACACCGTGCGGGAGGACCAGGGCAGCAACCGGGCATCCGCCGGGTCAGCCGTGCGGGTCGAACGGGATTCCGTCCGGTTTCGCCTTGGCCAGGTTGTCCTCGAAGGCGCCGTCCTTGATGCCCAGGCTCGCCTTGCCGAAGTCCGCCGAGGTCAGCTTCTCGCGGATGCCCTCCGGGTAGTTCTCCCAGCCCACCAGCGGCGGGTACTGCCAGGTGCCGTGGTGGTTCTCCGGTTCCTCACCGGGTTTGGCCAGCCGGAAGGCGTGCGTGCTGGCGCCGTCCTTGTGGTAGACGATCTTCGGGTGAGTGCCCTCCCAGTGCACATTCTCGGCCGGATAGGTCGAGTAGTCGCCGTGCGCGGAGGTGGAGACGTACTTCGCCCGGTCCTCGTGCACCCACACCACGACGTGTTCGAGGTCGTGCCGGTGCCCGAAGACGTCGTCCACGCCGCCGAGTGCCTGGTCCTTCTCGAAGTACAGGTCGTAGAGGTAGGCGCACCAGCCGCTCGGATCGCACTTGGCGCGCGAGTAGGAGTTGGTGTTGTCCAGGTCGGACTCGTCGTGGCAGTCGCCGTCGAGCGGCCCGGACGGCTTGAGGCCTTCGGCCACGGTGCCGTCCGGCCCGATCGCCGGCGTCGGGTAGCAGCCGTCGCCGTCGTAGTCGAACGCGGGCTGCCACTTGCGGTCGGCATCCGGGGCCGAGCCCGGCAGCGCCTGCGGTGGTTCGGCGAAGGCCGAGCCCGGCGGCAGCACGAGGAGCAGCGCCGAGGCGCCGACGAGCGCCCGTGCGACGAATCCGCTGGTCGGTTTCCGGCGCGCAGCACCCATGTCGGCCTCCTGGTCGGCACGCGAAGATCAGCTCGACCCTACGTGCGGCGCCGGAAGAGCCGGAACACCGCTGGCGACTTCTCGCCGACCGCGCTACCGGTACTGCGCGAGCAGGTCGTCGGCTTGGTGCCGGACCTGGTCGTCCGGGTCGGTCCGCGCCATGGTCTCCAGCATGTTCAGCGATTGGGGGCACGAGAGGTACGTCGTGGACCAGGCCGCGGCGACGCGGACCATCTCCCGAGGATCGCGGGAGGCGCTGGAGATCACGCTAAAGAGCTCCTCGTCGAAGGTGTCCCCCATCGCGAGCGCGGCGCGCAGAACGGCTTTGATCCGTTCCCGCTCGTCCCCATGGCCCGGCATCGAGAGCAGCTCCTCGCGCGAGTACGACCGCAAGCTGAACATGAGCAGCACCCGGCGGCTGAGCTCCCCCACATCGGCCTCGTCCGGTCCGAACACGATCAGCACCGAGGTGCGGGTGCTCAGGTCCTCCAGGTAGCTCATCCAGAGTCCAGGAGCCGCTCCCCAAGTGCGGAAGCACTGGTACTCCGCGTCGGGGTCGCCCTCGTTGGTCTCGACGAGCGGCCACTTCCCGGCCCGTGCGATCGATTCGGCGCGCGGCAGCTGACCGCCGCCAGCCGGATCGAGCAGCACGACGCCGCCATCCGGCCCAGGCTCGTGCGCCGGATCGCGCAAGACCATCCTCTTGAAGTAGTAACCGTCCGCCACGAACCGCCCCTCCTGCTGCGCTGATCGGTGGCCGAATCTACACACCGGCGGCCACCGGCTCGCATTTGCAGCAGCGGATCGACGCCTAGCAGGCGTAGCATCCGACCCCGCATCCGGCCACATTGGACATTCGATCGGATATAAGCGCTGCCCACAGGACATTTCCGCACCGGCCACGCACCGTCGGCGCGCTCGGAGCCGCTGAGCCAGTCGGGTGGGGAACCTGGGTCGGGGGCCGCTCGCCCGTTATGGTCGGGTCACCCCCACGGGGTTCCCTGCTCACCTTCCACTCCCGGCCGGGCTCGCTCGTCCGGGAATCCGGCAGAGAAAGGGGTCAGATGATGGAATCCGCTGCCGCGCGGCCGGAACTCCTGGCTTGGGAGACACCGGACTTCGAAGAGGTCGGTTGCGCCGCCGAAGTGACGATGTACGTCGCGCAGCTGGACGACTAGCAGCCGCACCGCGGGTGCCGGGCGTGCGGCCCGGTGCCCGCCCGAACTTCCAGCGAGGAGCCACGGATGTGGTTGCGGGTGCTCGGATCGGCGGCCGGTGGTGGTTTTCCGCAGTGGAACTGCGGCTGCCCGAACTGCCGCGCGGTGCGCGCGGGTTCCCGTCCGGCCCGACCCCGGACCCAGTCGTCGATCGCGGTGAGCGCCGACCACCAGCGGTGGTTCCTGTTCAACGCCTCACCGGACATCCGCGCCCAGATCGAGGCGTTCCCCGCGCTGCGACCGGGCGCGGGACGAGCGACGCCGCTGCAGGCGGTGCTGCTCACCGATGCCGAGCTGGACCACACCCTCGGGCTGCTCCTGCTGCGCGAGGCGAAGTCCGTCGAGCTGCACGCCACCGCCGCGGTGCGGGAAACCCTTTGCCGCGCAACCGCGATCCTGCGCACGCTGGAGGCCTACTGCGCGGTGACCTGGCGGGAGGTCGTGCCCGGCGCGGAAACCCAGCTGGGCGGCGGGCTGTCCTACCGGGCCTTCGACGTGCCGACGAACAAGCGCAACCGGTTCGGCCCCGGCCGGGAGCACGGCCGCGTGGTCGGCTACCGGCTCACCGACGCGAACACCGGGCGCACCGCGGTCTACCTGCCCGGCGTGCAGGAGCTCACGCCCGCGGTGCTCGACGAGCTGGCCGGCGGCGACTGCCTGCTGGTCGACGGGACCTGCTGGCACGACGACGAGATGATCCGGCTCGGACTGGCGGGCAAGACCTCGCGCGACATGGGACATCTGCCCATCGCCGGCCCGGACGGCAGCCTGCGGCGGCTGGCCGCGCTGCCCGCCGAGCGCAAGATCTACGTGCACCTCAACAACACGAACCCGGTCCTGCTCGACGATTCGCCCGAGCGGCGCACCGTCGAGCAGCACGGCGTGGAAGTGGCGACCGACGGATTGGAGGTGCGGTTGACATCGTGACCGCGCTCACCGACAGCTTCACCGCAGCGCTGCGGGCCCATTCGCAGCGGTACCACCACCAGCACCCGTTCCACGTCAGGATGAACGCGGGTCTGCTCGACCCGCGGCAGATCCGGGGCTGGGTGGCCAACCGCTTCTACTACCAGGAGAACATCCCCCGCAAGGACGCCGCGATCCTGGCCAACTGCCCGGACCGGGAGGTCCGCAGGCGGTGGGTCCAGCGCATCCTGGACCACGACGGCCGGGTGGGCGAGGAAGGCGGCATCGAGGCCTGGCTGCGGCTCTCCGAAGCGGTCGGGCTCAGCCGCGCCGAGGTGCTCGACGAGCGGCACGTCGCGCCCGGGGTCCGCTTCGCCGTCGACGCCTACGTGAACTTCGCCCGCACCCGGCCGTGGGTCGAGGCGGTGGCCTCGTCGCTGACCGAGCTGTTCGCCCCGGACCTGATGGCCGAGCGCCTCGCGGCCTTCGAGCGCCACTACCCGTGGATCGAGCGCGACGGCCTGGCCTACTTCCGGTCCCGGCTGACCCAGGCCCCCCGCGACGCCGAGCACGCGATGGAAGTGGTCACCGAGCACTGCCGCACCGAGGCGGAGCAGGCTCGTGCGCTGGACGCGCTGTCGTTCAAGTGCGACGTGCTCTGGAGCGTCCTGGACGGCATCGACCGGGCGTATCCCGACGTCGCCGAGCCGTCCTGATGCCGGTCGTGCACCCGTCCAGCCGCCCCGAGCTGACCTCGCACGTGCGCGTGACCTTCGACCGGGTCCGCGAGCAGCACCTGCTGCTGGCGCCGGAAGCGGTGTCGGTGCTCAACCCGACCGGCGCCGCGATCCTCGAACTCTGCGACGGGCAGCGCAGCGTCGCGGAGATCGTCCAGGAGCTGCGCGGGCGCTACGAGCACGTGGCGCCCGGCGACGTCGCCCAGTTCCTCACCCGCCTGATCGGCAAGCGGTACCTGGAGGTCCGGGATGCCTAGCCCCTTCGGCCTGCTCGCCGAGCTCACCTACGCCTGCCCGCTGCGCTGCCCGTACTGCTCCAACCCGCTCGACATGGCCGACTACCAGGACGAGCTGGACACCGCGCAGTGGCAGCGGGTGCTGGCCGAAGCCCGCGAGCTGGGTGTCCTGCAGCTGCACCTCTCCGGCGGGGAACCGCTGCTGCGCCGCGATGCGGTGGAAATCGTGCGCAGCGCCCGCGAACTCGGCATGTACACCAATCTCATCACCAGCGCGCTGAGCCTGTCCGAGCAGCGCGCGGTGGAGTTGCGGGCCGCCGGGCTCGATCACGTGCAGATCAGCGTCCAGGCCCACGAGGCCGGCCTCTCCGACCGGATCGCGGGTACCGCCTCCTTCCAGCGCAAGATCGCCGCCGCTCACCTGGTGAAGGAGCTGGGCTGGCCGCTGACGCTGAACGTGGTGCTGCACCGGCTGAACATCGACGGCATCGCCGACATCCTCGCCATGGCCGAGGATCTGGGCGCCGACCGCATCGAGCTGGCGAACACCCAGTACTACGGCTGGGCACGGCGCAACCGCGACGGCCTGCTGCCCAGCCGGGCGCAGCTGGACCGGGCCGAGGTGGCGGTGCGCGCCGCGAAGGAGCGGCTGGCCGGGCGGATGGAGATCATCTACGTGCTGCCCGACTACTACAGCCGCTACCCCAAGCCCTGCATGGGCGGCTGGGGCCGGCGCCAGCTGACCGTGGCGCCCAACGGCGACGTCCTGCCCTGCCCGGCGGCGCAGGAGCTGCCGCTGCCGCGCGCGAACGTGCGGGAGCACTCGCTGGAGTGGATCTGGTCGCGGTCACCGGTGTTCCAGCACTTCCGCGGCACCGACTGGATGGGCGAGCCGTGCCGCAGCTGCTCGCGCCGGGACACCGACTTCGGCGGCTGCCGCTGCCAGGCGTTCCTGCTCACCGGCGACGCCTCGCGCACCGATCCGGTCTGCGCGCTGTCGCCGGACCACGGGCTCGTCGCCGACGCGGTCCGGGCGGCCAATTCCAGCCGGCCCGTCGACGTGGTCCTGACGCCCCGCCCGCACCCGCGCGACACGCCGTCGCGGCTCGACCGGGGCGCCCCCGGGACGGTGCTGGACGACTAGGCGCGGCCTGGATCGCCGTGCCCGGCCACCCCTCGAAGAGTCCGCAGTGGACGATCAACACAGCTCGCGAATAATTGATCGATCGACAATTGAGACGACCAAGAACAAATGCGCTCGATCATTTCACCCACCCCTTGATCGCAATTCTCGCGAACTGGATCAGCGCCCCTCTGATCGAATTCGGAGCCGCAGTGACCACAAAGGGGGATTACCGAACAATTCGATCTACCAAAACGAGCGAGCAGCCGCTGCAACTAAAGTGACAATGTCACGATCCGTAGCGATGTCACCCGATCCAGATCGACAAATGTCGACAACGGCTCGTCGATCGTCTCGTTTTCGACCTTGTTTTCACGATCAGTGATGTTGAATCCCGAATGGACACATCAACACCACCCCGATCGTATGATCATGTATTCCTGCGGCTGCCGAACGCGAAATAGGTGCTTACCGTACGAACAGCCTCCTTTCAAATCTCGCGAGGCGTTCTACAAATGATTTTGAGCGAGTATTTCCACTCAACTGATCAAAGGAGGTTCAGGTGTCCGCAAAGCTAGTGCGCATCGGCGGCCTTGCCGCCTTCGTGCTGGGCGCGTCGTTCAGCCTGACCCCACTGGCCGCCGGTGCGGCACCGAGCCCGGCGCTGACCCCGGTGCTCACCGTGGACGAGGACCAGTGCAAGCCGGGTGACGACAACTGCTCGCCACCGCAGCACGACTGCAAGCCCGAAGACTGCCCGCCGCCACCGCCCTGCAAGCCGGGCGAGTGCGAGGAGGTCAAGCCGCCGGCCGTCAAGCCGCCGCCGGCCGTCGCGCCTCCGCCCGAGGTCGCACCGCCGCCGGCCGTCGCGCCTCCGCCGCAGGCCCCGCCGCCCGCTCAGCAGCCGGTTGAGCAGCCTGCTCAGCAGCCGGTCCAGGAGGAGCAGCCGACGCAGCGGCCGACTCAGCAACCGACCCAGCAACCGACTCAGAGACCGACCCAGAAGCCGCAGGCTCCGAAGCCCATGCAGCAGCCGCAGGTCGAGCAGATGCCGACGGGTGGCGTCCAGGCCGGCGGTGGTGCCATGGCGCAGGAGAGCACCGGCGGCTCCGCTCCGCTGCTGGCAGCGGGCGGGCTGGCGCTCACCGCGCTGGCAGCCGGTGGTGCCTACCTGCACCGCCGCCGCCGAGTCGAGCAGCGCGACTGATCCGAGCGGGCTGGTGGTGCGTGCCCGGTGGGTGCGCACCGCCGGCCCGTTCGACCGAACGGGTGGAGGTCCGCCGTGCGAACCGCGATTCTCCTGCTGTGGTCGGCCGTGCTGCTGGCGGTCGCCGTCGCGGCGGACCCCCAGCCGGTCGACGCGCGTTCCGCCCGACCACCGGCGGCGGCGCCCGCCGCCGCGGTTCCGGGCGATCTGCGGCCGCGCGCCATCGACCTGCCCAGCATCGACGCCGAATCGTCGCTCATCCCACTGGGGCTCAACCCCGACGGCTCGGCCGAAGTACCGCCGATCGACCAGCCCGGGCAGGCGGGCTGGTTCCGGCTCGGCCCGGGAGCCGGTGAGGTCGGCCCCTTCGTCGTGCTGGGCCACGTCGACTCCTATCGCGAGGCCGGTGTCTTCCACCGGCTGCGCGACCTCCGCCCGGGCGATCCGGTCGAGGTGGAGCGCGCGGACGGCTCCCGGGTGACCTACGTGGTCGACCGCATGCAGACGGTCGCCAAGGACCGGTTCCCCACCGAAGCCGTCTACGGCGACGTCGCGCGCCCGGAGATCCGGCTGATCACCTGCGGAGGCGCGTTCGACGAGTCGCGACGCAGCTACGAGGACAACCTGATCGTCTACGGCCATCTGCGGTGACCACCGCTGTCCGATGTGGACTCAGCGGTTCGCTGCCCACCCGCGCGCTCCCCACCGCTGCCTCCGGTACGCCGGGTGAACCCTTGCGCCGCACGCGTTCCGGAGGTCACGATGGCGGGCGGGTCCGCACATCGAGCTGCTGGAGGCAGGATGACCGGCTCGGCCGCCCGCCGCCCGGCGATCGCCGGGCTGGGCATCACCGAGGTGGGCAAGGTCTACGACCGCGACGCGGCCCGGTTCGCCGCCGACGCGGTGCGGCTGGCGGTCGCCGACGCCGGTCTCGATATGTCCGATGTGGATGGTTTGCTCGTCAACTCCGGCACCACCGGGGAGATCGGCGTCGACCTGCAGTCCCAGCTGCAGCTACCGGAGCTTCGCCTGCTCTCGGAGATCCAGGCATTCGGCGCCTCGGCGGGCGCGATGGTCACGCAGGCCTCGCTGGCCGTGCAAGCCGGGATGGCCGACGTGGTCGTGTGCGTCTTCGCCGACGCCCCGCTGCGCGAGGGCAAGGGCAGCGGGGCCGTCTACGCGGGCAGGGCGCAGCCGAGCGGCTTCGCCGGGATGATCCCGGCAGCGGGCCTGACCAGCGTCAACGCCGTGTACGCCCTGGCCGCGCGGCGGCACATGGAGACCTACGGCACCACCTCCGAGCAGCTCGGCGCGATCGCGGTCGCGCAGCGGGCCTGGGCCGCGATGAACCCGCTGGCGCAGCTGCGCGAGCCGATCACCATCGCCGACCACCAGGCATCCCGCTGGATCGCCGAACCGCTGCACCTGCTCGACTGCTGCCTGGTCAGCAACGGCGGGATCGCCGTCGTGGTCACTTCCGCCGACCGCGCGGCCCAGCTCCGCCAGCCACCGGTGCACGTGCTCGGCTTCGCGCAGTCCCACGTCGGCCACCCGAATGCTCGCGACGGCCGGTTCGGCCTGGTCAGCGGCGCGGCCCAGGCCGGCCCCGCGGCGCTGAAGATGGCTGGGCTCGGCATCTCCGACGTGGACGTGGCCGAGCTGTACGACTGCTACACCTACACCGTGCTGCTGACGCTGGAGGACTACGGGTTCTGCGCCAAGGGCGAAGGTGGCCCCTTCGCCGCCAGCGGTGCGCTCGGTCCCGGTGGTTCGCTCGCGGTCAACACCGGCGGCGGCCAGCTGTCGTCCTACTACCTGTGGGGCATGACCCCGTTGTCCGAAGCGATCATCCAGGCGCGCGGGCACGGCGGGCCGCGGCAGGCGCCGCGCAACGACGTCGTGCTGGTCAGCGGCAACGGCGGCCTGCTGGCCCACCACGCGACGCTCGTGCTCAGCCCGCACCCGCACAGCTGACGAGAGGACACCCCGCATGCCGATCGTCCCGGTCTCCCGCGACGCCGCGTCGGCTCCCTTCTACGACGGCACCGCCCGCGGAGAACTGCTGCTGCGCCGGTGCGAGGCGTGCTCGTCGATCAGCGCCCCGAACGTGGAGAGCTGCTCGGCCTGCGGTGGCACCGCGCTTTCCTGGGCTCCCGCGAGCGGCACGGCGGAGCTGGTCACCTGGACCGTGGTGCACGGCCGCTCCCCCGTCGACGGCGAGCAGCTGCGCATCGTCGCCGGGCTGGTGGAGCTGGCCGAAGGGCCGTGGATGTACGCCCGGATCGTCGACATCGCACCCGAGGACGTGACCTCGGGCATGGCCCTCGCGGTCGGCTTCGACCACGCCGAGGGCAGCGAGACCGTGCCCGTCTTCCGGCCGGCCTGACTCCACCACATCTGCGGTGCAGTAGCAGGGCGCTGCTCCACCGCAGATGTGGTGGAACAGCGCCCCAGAACGCGGGCTAACGCACGTGCGTCGTGTCCCGGACGGTTCCGACGTACTCCTCGACGAGGTCTTCCATGGCGACGACGCCGATGGGTGCGCCGGTGGTGTCGACGGCGGTGGCGAGGTGACTGCCCGAGCGCCGCAGCGAGGCGAGCGCTTCGTCCAGCCGGGCCTCGGCCGGGACCGTCGGCAACTGCCGGATCCGCCAAGCCGCCACCGGTGTCGCGTCGTCGTGCCCGATCTGGTCGAGCACGTCCTTGACGTGGAGATAACCGCGCATCCCGCCGTCGGCTCCGCGCACCGGGAACCGGGAGTACCCGGTCTCCGCCACGGCCCGCTCCACGTCGCCGAGCGTCGGGCGCTGCGGCAGCGTGATCAGCTCCGCCGTCGGGACGAGGACGTCGGTGACGGTGTGGTTGGCGGAGGACAGTGTTTGGGCGAGGCGGCGGTGTTCGGAGTGGTCGATGAGTCCTTCGCGGCGGGATTCGACGAGGAGTTCGGCGAGTTCGGCGGAGGTGTAGGCGGTGTCGAGCTCGTCCTTGGGTTCCACGCGCATGAGCTTGAGGATGGTGTTGGCCATCATGTTGAACAGCGCGATGAAGGGCCGGGCGAGTTTGACGAACCCGACCAGTGGCGGCACCAGCCACAGGGCGACCTTCTCGGGTTCGGCGATGGCCAGGTTCTTCGGGACCATCTCCCCGATCAGCACGTGCAGCACCACGACCAGCGCCAACGCGATCGCGAAGGACACGGCGCGGGTCACCGGCTCTGGAATTCCCAACGCGCTGAACGGAATCTCCAGCTGATGGGCCACCGCGGGCTCACCCAGCCGCCCCAAGCCCAGGGAGCACAGGGTGATGCCGAGCTGGGCGCTGGCGAGCATGAGCGAGCCCTGCTGGCTGGCGCTGATCACCAGCCGGGCCCGGCCCTTGCCCTGTGCGGCCAGGGCTTCCAGCCGGTCCCGTCGTGAGGACAGCAGCGAGAACTCCGCGCCCACGAAGAACGCGTTCAACAGCAGCAGCACCACACCGAGCAGAATCGCGAACCCGTCACTCATCGCTCTTCCTCCTCGGCGTCGGCGGGCTTGCCGGTGAGGCGGAACTCGGCGATGCGGTTGCGGTCCATCTCGGACACCGTGAGCACCCAGCCGTCCACGGTGATCTCGTCACCGACGACCGGGATCCGGCCGAGCTTGCTCAGCACGTAGCCGGCGGCGGTCTCGTAGTCGCCGTCGGGCATCGCGAAACCGGTGGCGTCGGCGAGCTCGTCCGGCCGCAGCAGCCCGGAGACGATCCACGTGCGGTCGTCGATCCGCCGCACCGTCGGAAGTTCGCCCCGGTCGTGCTCGTCGCGGACGTCGCCGATGATCTCCTCGACGACGTCCTCCAAGGTCACGATGCCCGCGGAACCGCCGTACTCGTCGACCACCACGGCCAGCTGCAGCCCCGAACCGCGCAGGGTCTCCAGAACCGCGTCACCGTCGAGGGTTTCCGGCACGGTCGGAACCGGCTGGGTCAGCGAGCCGACGAGAACCCGCTCGCGCTCCTCGGCAGGCAGCCCGAACGCCTTCTTCACGTGGACGACGCCGTGGATGTCGTCCAGATCGCCACCGTGCACCGGGAACCGGGAGAACCCGCTACGGCGGGCCAGCTCCAGCAGATCCATCACCGTGTCACCGACCTGCAAAGCCTCCACCCGCACCCGCGGAGTCATGAGCTCCTCGGCGGTGCGGTCACCGAACCGCAACGAACGGTCCATCAACTCCGCAGTGGACTCGTCCAACGTCCCGTGCTCGGCACTGGAACGCACGATCGACCCCAGCTCCTCCGGCGAGCGAGCAGAGCGCAGCTCTTCCTGCGGCTCCACACCGAACCGGCGCACCACCCAGTTCGCGCTGTCGTTCATCGCATCGATCAACCACCGGAACACCTGCGAGAACCGCGCGTGATACCCCGACACCGCCCGCGCCGTCGGCAACGGCCGCGCGATCGCCAGGTTCTTCGGGACCATCTCCCCGAACACCATCGACAACGTCGTCGCCAACAGGATCGCCAACGTCAACGACACCGCACCCGCCGCCGACACCGGAACACCCACCGCCAGCAGCACCGGGCGGATCAGCTCACCGATCAACGGCTCAGCCACATACCCGGTGACCAACGTCGTCAACGTGATCGCGACCTGCGCACCCGAGAGCTGAAACGACAACGACCGATGCGCCTTCTGCACCGCCCGCGCACGCCTGTCACCCACCGCATGCACATGAGCATCAACAGTGCTGCGCTCAAGAGAAGTCAGCGAGAACTCGGCCGCCACCGCCAGGCCGGTGCCCAGGGTGAGCACGCCGACGAAAACCAGGCCCAGAACGGCCAACAGGATTTCCATCACAGGCCACCTCGCAGGCGACCGCACACGAACTCAGAAAGGCCGGGATCGCGTCCCGGCCCGGTACTTCCCCCGTCAGGGGATTGTGCCGCAGGCACTGAAGCCGTCACTCCTCGAGATGAAGCGGAGAAAAGGGACACGCAGTATAGCCCGGACAGATCACCCCGCAGTCGAGTGAAGTTGACCCAGATCACACTTTCGGAGGATCAAGTTCGCCGCACACCCGGCCCTCAGCGCGCACCCAGGAATGCCCGGTTCACGCCATTGGGTGGTGTTGTGTTGATCACGATCTTCGTCGGCTTCGTCCGGAACTCGGTGCCGCCCCGGTGCGTTCCTGTGTGCGTGGACGACGGGCGGCCCACCCTCCGCTGTGGATCGTCCAGCCGCACGAGGCGAGGACGAAGGAAGGAACCGCAGGCATGGTCTTCAAGAAGCTCCTGGGTTCGCTCGGGATCGGCGCACCGGCGGTGAACACCGTGCTGCACCAGCCCTATGCGCACCCCGGCGCGACCGTCACCGGCGATGTCCGCATCAAGGCAGGCAAGCAGGACATCACCGTCGAGCACGTCGCGCTGAGCTTCGCCGTGCACGTGGAGAACGGCTACGGCGATCCGGTCGCAGTCGAGTTCCACCGCGCCGAGATCGCCGAGCGCTTCGAGCTGAGCGGCGGCGAGGAGAAGATCGTCCCGTTCGAGTGCCCGATGCCGTGGGAGGCGCCGATCAGCAACGTGCAGGGCATGCACCTGGACGGCATCGCCGTGGGCGTGCACACCGAGCTGCGCATCTCGGAGGCGGGCAAGGAGGAGATCTCGACCAAGAGCGATCTCGACCCGTTCGCGATCGAGCCGCTGCCCGCGCAAGCAGCGGTGCTGGACGCCTTCGGGCGTCTCGGCATCCAGTTCCGCGGCACCGGCCTGGCGCCCGACCGGCTCGACGGCGTGCGGCAGGAGCTGCCGTTCTTCCAGGAGATCGAGTTCTTCTCGCCGCCACCGCTGGCCGAGTACCTCAACGACGTCTGGCTGACCTTCGTCGCGGACGCCGAGGGCGTGGACGTGGTGCTGACGGTCGACAAGCTCAGCCGGATCGCCGCTTCCGACCAGACCCGGTTCCGGGAAAGCCACGACGAAGCGCCGTCGGCCGACTGGACCGGGCGCATCCAGGGCTGGCTGCAGGAGACCGCCGAACAGCGGGCGCGCTAGCGGCGGGTGTGCTGGACAGGTGCCGGGACCCGGCGGTGTGCGCTGAGTGACACCGCGGCCACCGTGTGCAGCGGACGCCGGACCCGCCCGCTAAGTTGATCATCAACTTCCGCCCAGCACAGTCCTGCCAGGAGCTTTCGGTGAACACGCGTGAACGGGTCCGCATGCTGGTCGACGCACCGGCGTTCCAGCGAGTCATCATCGCGGTCATCCTCGTCAACGCCTTCACCCTCGGCTGCGAGACCTCCGCGACGCTGATGGCCGGCTACGGCTGGCTGCTGCACGCGATCGACCGGATCGCGCTGGCGGTGTTCACCATCGAGATCGCCGCCCGGCTCTACGCCCACGGCTGGCGGTTCTTCCGGGATCCGTGGAACTGCTTCGACGCCGTCATCGTCGGCGTCTCGCTGCTGCCCACCACCGGAACCTTCGGCGTCCTGCGGGCCTTGCGCGTCCTGCGCGTGCTGCGGCTGATCTCGGCGGTCCCGAACATGCGGCGCGTGGTCGGCGCGCTGCTGACCGCCGTGCCCGGGATGGCGTCGATCGCCGCGCTGCTCGTGCTGATCCTCTACGTGGGATCGGTGATCGCCACCAAGCTGTTCAGCGAGGTCGCCCCGGAGTACTTCGGCGACCTCGGCGACTCGCTGTTCACGCTGTTCCAGGTGATGACCGGGGAGGCCTGGTCGGAGGTGGCGCGCAGCGTCATGGACGCCGAACCGCTGGCCTGGATCTTCTTCATCGGCTACATCGCGGTCACCACGTTCACGGTGCTCAACCTGTTCATCGCGGTCGCGGTGTCGGCGATGGAATCGCAGGTCAGCAAGGAGCGCGAGGAGCACGACGACAGCGCGGAGACCGTCCAGGACCTGCTCGGCGAGGTGCGCGGGCTGCGGGCCGAGCTCCGCGAACTCCGCGCCGAGGTCGGGAGCGCACCCACGGCGCGCTCCTGACCCCGGCGGCAGCTACGGCGTCGCGGTGATCCGGTCGGCCGGTGGCGGCGCGATGTCCGGGTGCGCGGCCAGGTAGTCGACGAGGGCGTCCAGGTCGACCGGGCCGCCGGTGACATCGGTCCCCTTGGTGAACTCGGTGAACCCGTCGCCCCCTGCGGACAGGAAGTTGTTCACCGACACGCGGTAGCTCGCGGCCGGGTCGACCGGCTGACCGGCGACGGTGATGCCGGAGACCTTCGCCCCGGCCGGTGCGGAAGCCGAGTAGCTGTAGCGCAGCGTCGACGACACCTGCAGGATGCGCGTCGACTCGGGCTGCCACTGCTGTTCCAGCACGTTCTTCAGCTGCTCGCCGGTCAGCGTCAGGATCTGCATGACGTTGCCGAAGGGCTGGACCGCGTACGCCTCGCCGTAGGTGACCACGCCGTCGCCCTCGCCCGCCGGGGACGACGCGTGCACGAGGTCGGTGCGGATGCCGCCGGGGTTGGTCATCGCGATCTGCGCGCCGTTGGCCTGGGTCGCCGCCAGCTGCGCGTCGGCGAGCACGTCACCGAGCGGTGATTCGCCGGAGGGCGCGCCTTCGCGGAGCAGGTCGCCGGTGATCGTGCCGATCTCGCGGTTGGCGATCGGCGCGGCCTTGCCGGTGGCCTCGTCGATCAGCTGCTGCGCGGCGGGATCGGCGGGCACGTCGCGGGTGACGATCCGGTTGTGGGCCTTGGTCTCCGGGCGCACCACGTCCTTGCTGCGCCGGTCGATCGTCAGGTCGGCCACCGACAGCAGCCGGCCGAAGGACGCGCCCTGCAGCACTGTCCGCGGGTTGCCCGCCGGATCCGGGACCGTGCAGTTGTACTGCTGGTGGCTGTGCCCGGTGAAGATGACGTCGACCTTCGGCGAGGCGTGCGCGGCGATCTCCGAGGCCGGGCCCGGTGTCACGCGGCAGTCGTCGGGCCCGCCGCCCTCGGTGTTGTCGCCCTGGTGCAGCAGCACGACCTGCGCCTTGACCCCGGCGCGGTCCAGCAGGTCGGCGGTGCGGCCGATGGCCTCCACCTCGTCGCCGAAGGCCAGGCCCCGCACCGCTTCCGGGGTGACCATCGCGGGCAGGTCTTCCAGCGTCACGCCGATGATGCCGATCGGCACGCCCTGGACGAGCTCGATGCCGAACGGCAGCAGCGCGGGCCCGCCGTCCTCGAAGGCGACGTTGGCGCCCAGCTGCGGGAAGTCCGCGCCGCCGAAGGACTCCCGGAACTGGCAGCCGTCCTCGGCGTGGCAGCCGCCGGACTGGATCCGCTGCAGCTCGGCGTAGCCCTCGTCGAACTCGTGGTTGCCGACCACGGAGGCTGCCACGCCGAGCTGGTTGAGGAACTCGACGGTCGGCTCGTCGTGGAACAGCGCGGAGTTCACCGGCGAGGCGCCGATGTTGTCGCCCGCCGAGAGCACCAGCGAGGTGCCGGCCTCGCCGCGCAGCTGGGCCACGTGCGTGGCCAGGTAGGCCGCGCCGCCCGCGTCGACCGTGCTGCCGTCGGGCAGCGTGACCCGTCCCGAGGAACCCGCGGGCGGGTCCAGGTTTCCGTGCAGATCGTTGAACGCGATCAGCCGGACGTCCACGGTGGCGGGTGCCGCGCTCACCGGTGCTCCCGACAGCGCGGCGGTGGCCAGCACCGCTGTCCCCAACGCCGCCGCGCGGCGGCCGAACCGACCTGGTCTCACTGACTCTCCTCCCGAGGTCCTGCGACGCCAGCAGATCTTGCCCGCTGCGCGCGGCGGAGGCCAGGGATTCCGGTCGATCCGTCTACCGAGGACGGTCGCTAGCAGCGGCGACCGCCGAGGTGGTCGGCGAAGTGCCGCTCGATCGCGCGGTGCAGCAGCACCTTGCTCTCCGGGTGCTCGAAACCGTGGCCCTCGCCCGCGGCGACGAGGTGCTCGACCGGCACACCGCGCGCCCGCAGCGGCTCGACGATGTTGACCGATTCGTCCTGGATCACGCGGACGTCGTCGGCGCCCTGGGCGACCAGCAGCGGCGTGCGGATCCGCTCGACCATGGTGACGGGCGAGCGGGCCAGCATGTCCGCTTCCTGGGCGGGATCCTCGGGGTCGCCGACGTAGCGGTACCAGCTGTTGGTCATCGCGGGCCTGGTGAACGGCGGCAGCGTGCGCATGAAGTTCGCCAGGTTGGAGATGCCCGCGCAGTCCACCGCAGCGGCGAAGTAGTCCGGCGTGGCCGTCGCGCCGACGAGCGCCGCGTAGCCGCCGTAGGAGCCGCCGGCGATCGCGATGCGGCCGGGGTCGGCGTACCCGCGCGCCACGGCCCAGTCGGCGGCGTCGACGAGGTCGTCGTGCATCTTCCCGGCGAACTCGCCGATCGCGGCGGTGATGTGCCGCTTGCCGTAGCCGGTGGAGCCCCGGAAGTTCACCTGCAGCACCGCGTACCCGCGGTTGGCCAGGAACTGCACCGTCGGGTTGTAGGACCAGGTGTCGTGGCACCACGGCCCGCCGTGCACCAGCAGCACCAGCGGCAGGTCCCGCGGTTCGACGCCGACCGGCAGCGTCAGGAAAGCGGGCAGCCGCAGCCCGTCGCGGGCCGGGAAGGTCACCGCCGTCATCGGCGCCAGGTCGGCGGGGTCCAGCTGCGGGTGCGGGCGGAACAGCAGCCGGCTCTCCCCCGTGCCGTGGTCGTAGAACCAGGTCGCCCCCGGGTCGCGGTCGTGGATGAACGTGGCGACCCAGCGCTGCTCGGTCACGTCCGACGACACCGAGTGCAGCACGCCGTCGGACAGCGCGGACAGCGCCGCGTGGACCTCGGCGAAATGCGGGTCCAGGACTTCGATCCGCGGTCGGTCGCCGGCGAAGCGGGCCGCGATGACCTCCCCGGTCCGCCTGCTGGTGAACACTGTGGACGGCGGCGCACCGGGCCCGGCGAGGCCCGCGGTGCACAGGCTGTGCCCGGCCACGGCCGCGACCGCGGTCTCCGCGCCGGTCGTCCGGTCGATCCGGACCAGCCGCATGTCGTCGGAGTCCTGGTAGGCGCCGACCAGCAGACCCGTCCCGTCGGGCGTCACCATCTGCAGCGGCAGCCCGTGCGGGTGTTCGGGGCCGCCCATGCGGCGCAGGAGCCGCTTGCGGCCGGTCGCCGGATCGATGGCGGAGAACTCGCAGGCGCCGTCGTCGGCCAGCACCGACCAGAACGCCGGCTCGCCGTCGCGGTCCAGCAGGACGGTGCCGCCCGGTTCGGGCTGTTCCAGGTGCAGTTTCACCTCGCCGGTGGCTACGTCGACGCGGAACACGTCGATGGCCTCGGGCCGTCGATTCATCCAGACCAGCACGTCGCCGGGCGCCGGTTTCGCCGGATCGACGGCGAACACGCGCAGTCCCGGGGGCAGCGGGGTCAGGTCGACCGCCGGTTCGCCCGGCGCGTCGAGGTCGACCCGGTGCAGGTGCCAGTCCTCGTTGCCGTCGGTGTCCTGGAGGTACAGCAGCCAGCGCGAATCGTCGGTCCAGTAGTAGGACTTGATGCCGCGCCGGGCGTCGTTGGTGACGCACACCGCGTCCTCGTGCTCCTCGCCGACCCCGCGCACCCACACGTTCGGCCGGCCGTGCTTGGGCGCCAGGTAGGCGATGCGCGTCCCGTCCGGCGAGATCGACGCGTCGGAGAAGACCGGATCGGCGAAGAACTCCTCCACCGCGATCAGCTGCGGCGGCGTTCCGGTCATCCAGTGCTCCGATCAGAGGTGGCAGCGCCGGGAGCTGGGATCGCGGCCTGCTGCCACGTGATCCGGCACGGTGCCGTCGGGGCACGGTCGAACTCCGGCATGCCTCGTACACGTCATGATCGGCGCGAGTGGTTCACCACCGGCCGCCGAAGCGGACCGCCGGCCCCGGCGAGCCCGGTGAAGTGCCCTGGCGGGCACCGCACCGGTGGCCCGCGCTCACAGACCGTGGCGGCGGTCTCCGGCGACCAGTTCGCAGATCCGCGATTCGGATTCCGGGGAGAACGGGCCGACGACCGCCCGGTCGACCTCCTCGGCCACCAGGTCGGCGTTGATCTGGGCCGCGGCGACCGCGCCCGCCGCAGCGGCGCCGCCGACCTGCGCCGCCAGGTCGGTGATGTTGCCCGCCACCCACACGCCCGGGACCGCGGTGCGCCCGGCGGCATCGGCCGGGACGTGCTCGCCCATGCCGCTGGGGTGTTCCTGGGGCCGCAGGCCGAGATCGGCCAGGAAACCGGCGCGCGCCACCATCCGCGACGCCACCGCCACCGCCTCGCGCGCGACGACGGTCCCGTCGGCCAGCCGCACACCGGTGAGGCGGTCGCCGGTGACCTCGATCCCCGCGACCTCGCCCGCCACCACCCGGATCCCGCGGGCGATCAGCTTGCGCGCGTCCTGCTCGTCCAGCGGCGAGGCGGTGCGGGTGAAGAACACGATGTCCGCGCTCCACTGCCGGAACAGCAGCGCCTGGTGCACCGACATCGGTCCGGTGGCCAGCACGCCGATGGCCTTGTCGCGGACCTCCCAGCCGTGGCAGTACGGGCAGTGCAGGACGTCGTGGCCCCACCGCTCGCGCAGCCCCGGCACCTTCGGCAGCTCGTCCACCAGCCCGGTGGTCACCAGCAGCCGCCGCGCCCGCGTCGAGCGGCCGTCGGCCAGCAGCACCGAGAAGCCTCCGTCCGCGCTGTTCACCGCGAGGACCTCGCCGGAGACCACCTCGCCCCCGTAACCGCGCACCTCCGCCCGGCCGCGCTCCAGCAGCTCCGCCGGGCTGATCCCGTCGCGGCCCAGCAGTCCGTGCGCGGCAGACGCCGGTGCGTTGCGCGGCTCGCCGGCGTCGATCACCGCCACCGAGCGCCGCGCCCGGGCCAGCATCAGCGCCCCGTTCAAACCGGCGGCGCCACCGCCGACGACCACCACGTCGTAGCCCTCCGCCAACTGATCGGTCAACTCGACCACCTCCGCGACCACCATGCGAGCGGATCCCGAGTGATGGCAACTCCGTTTGCGGAAACGGCAAACCGCTTGCCGTTCGGTCCACTGTGGATGATTCTCCGAATACGGAGTGCAACCGCTTGCCACCCAACGTGTTCGGGGCGAAAGCCCCTGCTCATCGGGGGTCGTCCGGCCCTATCGTGAGTGGTGCGCATGTACCGCGCATCCAGCTGGATCCGAGAAGCACGAGTCCGCGCGCTTCCGCCTGTTCGAACGCAACGGCTCCGGAGGTGCGCCGGTGCTGCGGTCCACGCAGCACGCATCATCCGACGGAATTTCACCGAAGCCGGACTCCGGTCCGGGATTTTCGAGGGATCACCATGAAAATCAGCACGGTCTTCAGCAACCCGAGCCGTCACTGGGGCGGCGGCTGGGGTTGGGGCTGGGGCTGGGGCTGGGGCCACTGGGGTGGCTGGTGGGGCGGATGGCACCACTGGGGCCGTTGGCACCACTGGGGCCGCAGGGGTCGCTGGTGACCGGCCCATCGAGCTCCTAGCTCCCAACCCGATCATCCGAGCCGGGCGTCCCCGGTGAGGTGATCACAACCCTCCGAGTAGCTCTCGCGTTCGCGGGAGCTACTCGCGCGTCCACCCCTCGGCGGCCAGCGCGGCTTCGACGACCTCGGCATCGTCGAACGGGCGCTGCTCGCCGCCGACCGTTTGGAAGCGCTCGTGACCGCGGCCCGCGACGAGCACCACGTCGCCCGGCACCGCGCGGCCGACGGCGATGGCGATCGCCGCCCGCCGGTCGTGCTCCACGAGCAGATCCCCACCGCTGCGCCCGATCGTGCCGGTCAGCACCTGCGCGGTGATCTCCGCCGGATCCTCGCCGCACGGATCGTCGGCGGTGAAGACCGCGGTGTCGGCGGCCAGCGCGACGCGCCCCACCTCCGGGCGGCTGAACCGGTCGCGGTTCCCGGCGCACCCGACGACCAGGTGCACGCGGCCTCCGCTCGCCCGGCGCGCGGCCGCGATCAGTTCGGCCACCGCGGTGGGCGTGTGCGCGAAGTCGACCACTGCCAGGAACGGCTGACCGACGTCCACGCGCTGGAAGCGGCCCGGCGGCAGTGCGGCGCCCAGACCACGGGCCGCAGCCGGCCCGGACACTCCCAGCAGGCGAGCCGCCGCGTAGGCCGCAGCCAGGCCGGTGGCGTGCCGCCCGGTCGCTGCCGGCACCGTCAGCACCACCGGCTCACCGTTGTCGTTGACGACCACGCGCACCCCGTCGGACTCCGCCACCCGCACGTCGGCGCGCGGGCTGCGCCCGACGGTCACCACCGGGACCCGCGCCTGGTCGGCCAGTCGCCGGCCCCACCGGTCGTCGATGTTGATCACGGCCCGGCGACAGCGCTCCGGCGTGAACAGCGCGGCCTTGGCCGCGAAGTACTGCTCCACCGTGCCGTGGTAGTCGAGGTGCTCCGGGCTCAGGTTGGTGAACACCGCGACCTCGGCCCGCACCGGATCGGTGCGCTGCTGGTCGATCGCGTGCGAGGACACCTCCACGACCGCCGCCTGAACCCCCGCGGCGCGCATCCGGCACAGCATCCGCTGCAGCTCGGCGGCATCCGGCGTGGTCAGCGCCGCCGGGCACCGCCACCCCGGAGCGCGGGTCTCGACCGTGGAGCTCAAGCCGGTGCGCAGGCCACCGGCGGCGAGCGCCGCTTCGAGCAGGTGCGCGGTGGTCGTCTTGCCGTTGGTCCCGGTCACGGCGGCGATGGAGAGCGCATCCGCGGGGTGGCCGTGCACTCGCGCGGCGACCGGCCCCACCGCAGTCCGCACGGCGGGAACGCGCACCTGGGGCACCGGCACGTCGACGAACCGCTGCACCAGCAGCGCGCCGGCCCCCGCCGCGACCGCCTCGGCCGCGAAAGCGTGCCCGTCGCGCTGCGTTCCCGGCACGGCGCAGAACAGCGCGCCCGGCCGCACCTGCCTGCTGTCGGTGCCGACGTCGCAGATCCGGGCATCACCCCGCAGCTCGGCTTCCCCCAGACCGCGCACCGCAGCGGAGAGGCTGCAGGCGCGTCGGCAGTCGCATTCCACGATCGTCCCCCGGAAACGACGGCTGTCCCGACACCAACCGGACATACCCGCCGACGGCCCCCGCAATGCCTCCGCGACCCGGCAGCCCTGATCATCACCGCAGGTCACGGCATCTTTCCACCCCCGATTTCATAATCATGCAGTCCATCGCATACTCTTAAGTCATGTCCAAGGTTCTGACGAGTCTCCCGGTCGGCCAGCGAGTCGGCGTCGCCTTCTCCGGAGGTCTCGACACCTCCGTCGCGGTGGCCTGGATGCGCGAGAAGGGCGCCGTCCCCTACACCTACACCGCCGACATCGGGCAGTACGACGAGACCGACATCGCCTCCATCCCCGGCCGCGCCAAGTCCTACGGCGCCGAGATGTCCCGCCTGGTGGACTGCCGCGAGGCGCTGGTCGAGGAAGGCCTGGCCGCGCTGACCTGCGGCGCGTTCCACATCCGCTCGGCCGGTCGGACCTACTTCAACACCACCCCGCTGGGCCGGGCTGTGACCGCCACCCTGCTGGTCCGCGCGATGCTCGAGGACGGGGTGGAGATCTGGGGCGACGGCTCCACCTTCAAGGGCAACGACATCGAGCGGTTCTACCGCTACGGGCTGCTGGCCAACCCGCGCCTGCGGATCTACAAGCCGTGGCTGGACACCGACTTCGTCGGCGAGCTCGGCGGCCGCCAGGAGATGTCGGAGTGGCTGCAGGAGCACGGCCTGCCCTACCGCGACAGCGCGGAGAAGGCCTACTCCACCGACGCCAACATCTGGGGCGCCACCCACGAGGCCAAGCAGCTGGAACACCTCGACACCGGGGTCGAGATCGTCGACCCGATCATGGGCGTGCGGTTCTGGGACCCGTCGGTCGAGATCCCCACCGAGGACGTCACGATCACCTTCGCGCAGGGCCGCCCGGTCGCGATCAACGGCAAGGAGTTCGCCTCCGCCGTCGACCTGGTGCACGAGGCCAACGCGGTCGGCGGCAGGCACGGCCTGGGCATGAGCGACCAGATCGAGAACCGGATCATCGAGGCCAAGAGCCGCGGCATCTACGAGGCCCCGGGCATGGCCCTGCTGTTCATCGCCTACGAGCGGCTGGTCAACGCGATCCACAACGAGGACACCGTCGCCAACTACCACAACGAGGGCCGCAAGCTGGGCCGCCTGATGTACGAGGGCCGCTGGCTGGACCCGCAGTCGCTGATGCTGCGGGAGTCGCTGCAGCGCTGGGTCGGCTCGGCGGTCACCGGCGAGGTCACCCTGCGGCTGCGCCGCGGCGAGGACTACTCGATCCTGAACACCACCGGCCCGGCGTTCTCCTACCACCCGGACAAGCTGTCCATGGAGCGCACCGAGAACGCCGCCTTCGGCCCGGTGGACCGGATCGGCCAGCTGACCATGCGCAACCTGGACATCGCCGACTCCCGCGCCAAGCTGGAGACCTACGCCCAGCTCGGCCTGGTCGGCCCGGCCCACACCGAGCTGGTCGGCTCCCTGCAGGCCGGTGGCGCCGAGGCGATCGCCTCGGTCGGCGCCGACGACTCCACCGAATCGGGCTACCTGGACCGCGCCGCGATGGAGTCCGGCACGGACTGAGCACCTGAACGCCCAGGCCGCCGCGGGAGGCACGCCTCCCGCGGCGGCTTTCCGGCGTCCGCGATGAACGCGGGGCAAGATGGGCGCCAACGCAGGTCGCGCACGAGGAGGTCTCCGCGATGCCCCAGATCGCCACCAACACGAGGGTGGAGCTGTCCGGACTGCTGGATTTCGTCCGCCCGCGGCACCGCGCGATCCTGCTCACCACCAGGACCGACGGCAGCCCGCAGGGCTCGCCCCTGACCTGCGGCGTGGACGACGCGGGCCGGCTGGTGATGTCGACCTACCCGGAGCGCGCGAAGACCCGCAACGCCAAGCGCGACCCGCGGGTGAGCGTGATCGTGCTGTCCGACGACTGGAACGGCCCGTGGGTCCAGGTCGACGGCACGGCCGAGGTGATCGACGCGCCGGACTCGGTGGAACCGCTGGTCGAGTACTTCCGCAACATCGCGGGCGAGCACCCGGACTGGGACGAGTACCGCGAGGCGATGCGCAAGCAGGGCAAGTCCCTGATCCGCGTCACCCCCGAGCGCTGGGGCCCGATCGCCACCGGAGGCTTCCCCGCCCGCCTCGCCGACTGAACTCGGTCACCGCGCCGGATGACCTGCTCCCGGTCGGTGCCGGGAGATCAGGCCGGTTGGTAGGTCAGGCAGTCCACGATGTCGTGCTCGTGGCCGACCGAGATCCCGGGCGCCTGGCACTCCAGGTGCGAGTTGTAGCGGCAGTCCTCCATCTTGCAGGCGCCGACGTGCGCGACCGAGTCCGGATCACCACCGGTGACCGAGGTCATGACGAAGGTGTCGCACTGCGGTTGCCGCGGTTCTCCGATGGTGATCGCCAGCGCGTGGCAGTTCTGGTGGTCGTTGAACGCGCACTCGGTCGCGGTGCAGTTGTTGACCAGCGGCATCTCCATCATGGGGTCCCCCTCGCGTCGTGCTGTCTGATGAGGGCTTCCCCGGAACGGTCTGGGGTAACCGCGCGGGCATCACTTCCGCGGCCGGCCCACGAGCAGTCCGACGACGATGCCGATGATGAGCATTCCGGCCAGCGCCGTCCACAGCGGCAGCGTCACCACCGGAATCAGGAGCCGGATCTCGACGAGACCCCGGTTCTCCACGGCGAGCACCACGGCCAGCACGGCCAGCGCCAAGCCCGTCACCACCCGTGCCGGTACCCGGCGTCGAGCGGGTTCGCGTTGCTTCACCACCTGACCAGTGTGGTCAGCACGCGGTGGCCGGGTCCAGAGCACAACGTCACAGCGGTGATTGAGGACTTTCGCCCGGTGACAACACCGTGACCAGCCGCGACGGTCGAGACGTTCTCCGCAGTCGCACTCCGCTGGAGGAAACGATGCACAACGGCCACGAAATGCGCTGGGGCGGGCTGGCCGGGCTCGCCTCGCTCGTGCTCGCCATCATCGCGAGCATCCTGGTGCGCGGCGCCCCGCGGATCACCGAGTCCACCAACTCGATCGCCAGCTACCTGTTCTTCTCCCGCGGCGTGATCCTGACCGCGGTCGTGCTCGCCGCGGCGGCCGTCGTGCTGTTCATGTGGTTCGGCGCCACGCTGGCCACCGCGTTCCGGCTGGCCGATCCCGACAGCGACGCGCCCGCCGTGGTGCTGAGCGGGTTCGCGATCACCGCCACCACCGGCTTCCTCGCCACCGCGATGTTCGGCGGCTTGGTGCACGCGCTGACCACCCACCCGATGCTGCTCGCGCTCGCTTCGGTGCCCTACTCCGCGCTCATGGTGGTGCGGGCGGTCGCCGGGCTGGCCCTGGCGCTGCCGCTGGCCGCCTGCGCGGTGGCCATCATGCGCACCGAGGTGTTCCCGGCGTGGGCCGGCTGGTTCACCGGTTTCGTCGCCCTGATCCGGGTTCTCGGCGCGATCACGGTGATCAGCGGTGCCGGGGTGCTGGCACCCGACAGCGTGCTCGCCGCTTACGTCCCGAACGCGCTGACCGCGCTGTGGCTGCTGGTCATGAGTGGTCTGCTGGTCCGCGAGCACCTGCCCAGCATCAGCCCGCAGCGGCGAGGCGCCGTCGGACCGGCCTGAGCTCAGGCACCCCCGATCCGGGTCGCGCGCAGTTCGCTGCGGCGGACCTTGCCCGCGTCGTCGCGGAGCTGCTCGGTGGTGAACTCGAAGGACCTCGGGATCTTGTACGGCGCAAGCCGGGCGCGCAGGTGCTCCAGGAGGTCTTCGGAGCTCAGCGGCAGAGTGGTCTCCAGGATCGCGTGGACGACGTTGCCGAGGTCGTCGTCGGGCAGCCCGATCACCGCGCTCGACGCGACCTGCGGGTGCTCGGCCAGGGCGTTCTCGACCTCGGCCGGGTAGACGTTCGCGCCGCCGACCAGGATGACGTCCGTGCTGCGGTCGGCGAGGTAGAGGTAGCCGTCGGCGTCGAAGCGGCCCATGTCGCCGAGCGATTCCCAGCCGTCGCGCGCCCGGGGATCAGCGCCGACGTAGCGGTAGGAGGGCGGGCTGCCCGGGCTGCGGCGCAGCCACAGCTCGCCCACCTCGCCCGGTGGCAGCTCCCGGAAGTCCTCGTCGCGGGCGGTGATCTCGCCGGCGACGACCTGGCCGACGGAACCGGGCCGCTGCAGCCACGCCGTTCCGTCGATCATCGTGCTGGCCAGCGATTCGGTGCCCGCGTAGACCTCCAGGACCTTCTCCGGGCCGACCCAGTCGATCCAGCCGCGCTTGACGTGCTGCGGGCACGGCGCTCCGACGTGGAAGACGGTCCGCAGCGAGGAGACGTCCACCGCAGCCCGGCGCTCGGCGGGCAGCCGCAGCATCCGCCCCATCATGGTGGGCACCACGTAGAGCCAGGTGACCGCGTGCTGCTCGATCAGGTCCAGCGCGCGATCCGCGTCGAACCGCGACATCAGCACCACGTGGCTGCCCTGGAGCAACCCGATCAGCGAGAACATGTAGGGCGCGTTGTGGTACAGCGGCGCGGTGGTGAGCACGACGCCATCCGGTTCCAGGCGCAGGTGATCGATACCCGCGAGAACGCCCTCGGCGCTGGCCTCCCGCCCGGAGACGATCAGCTTGGGCCTGCCGGTGCTGCCACCCGAGGTGGGGGCCTTCCACGCCGGTCCGATGACGTCGGGCAGCGCGGCGTCGGATTCGTCCGCGACGTCCTCGTCACCGCGCAGCCACGGGCGCTGGTCCTGCGGCGGGAGCCCGACCACGAGCGCCGGATCGGCGACCTCCACCAGCGACGCCAGCTCGGCGGGCGGGAGCCGGTGCGACAGCGGCTGCGGGATCGCGCCGAGCTTCCACGCCGCGATCGAGCACTCCACGTGTCGCACCTGGCTGACCAGCGCGATCGACACCATCGATCCCCGGGTGACGCCGAGCGAGGCGAACCGGCGCGCGAGCTGGTTGGTGCGCCGGTCGAGCTCCGCGCGGGTCAGCGTCACGCGGTCGTCGGTGACCGCCGGGCGGTCGGGCGCCTGCGCCACGAGTTCGCGCAGTCGCGCTGCCAGCGCCGTCGAGCCGGTGGTCATCTGCGGTCGCTCCTCCGTCGGTGATCTGCGTGCGGCGGCCCTGGCCCGGCTGCCGAGATCCGAACGTATGCGCGTCGGCACCGCGGGTCGAGGCGCTGTAAGCGGGCACACGTCGGGGTGCCGACCGTCCACCTTGCTCGACACCGCGATCACCGCGCACCCGGCGAACCGGTGAATCGGCCGCCCAGCGCCGCACTCCCACCTTTCAGAGCAGTGCTTGCGCGATCAGCGCCGAGATGAGGAACGACGCGGCGAACGAGGTCAGCCCCACCGGGACGATCCGCCAGCCGATGCGCTTGAGCGCGGGCACGTCCTTGCCGATGCTCAGCCCCGCGAAGACCAGGATCGGAGTGGCCATCGCGAGGAACTCGATCGGTTCGATCAACGACAGCACCGCATCGGCCACCGGTGAGATCGGCGAGGTGAGCAGGATGGCCAGCACCGAGGTGCCGGCGACCGCGGGCAGGCCGGTCAGCTTCTTGACGCCGAGACCGACGAGGACCACCGCCGCGACCAGCGCGAACCCGAGCAGGGAGCGCGGCTGGAGTCCACCGGTGTGCACGACGTTGGAAACCACCATGGCCAGCAGCACGAGCAGGATCGCGATCAGCGGCCGGATCCGGACCGCTTCGCCGCTGCCGGGTTCGGCCACCGCGGTCACCCGGGGCGCGGCCGCCTCGATCGTGCGGCCGCGGGTCAGCAGCCGGTAGAAGCGGTCGGCCAGCGGGAGCGCGACGAACATGCCGACGTAGAGCCCGAGCAGCGTGGTCACCAGGTTGCTGACCGCAGCCACCGCCACGATCTGGTTCGCCATCTCCGGGTACTGGGCGGCGATGGCCGCCGACGACGCGGCCATGACCGAGCCGGAACCGACGCCGGTGCCCATCGCCAGCGCCAGCGGGTCCAGCCAGCCGGTCCCGGCCAGGAAGCTCGCCAGCAGCGTCACGTAGAGCGCCCCGACGACGCTGCCGAAGATGTACATGCCGAGCACGCCCCGGTACTCGTCGGAGTCGGGGCCGAACCGCTCGGAGACCATCGCGAAGGACGCCTCGCGGTCGATGGAGAAGCAGGCGCCCACCGCCGAGCGGCCCATCCGCAGCAGCACGGCCAGCGGCAGCGACAGCGCGACCGTGCCGAAGAGGTGGCCGAGTTCCTGCAGCAGCAGCGCGGCGCTGGCCTGCTTGAGCACCGGCAGCTCGTGCCCGACCACGAAGGCCAGGCGCACGCCGAGCAGCAGCACGCCCGCTTCCACCAGGTAGGTCGACGCCTTCTGCAACCCGATCGGGACGGGGCGGAACCGCTGGATGCTCACCACCGCGCCGAGCACCAGCCCCCAGATGATCGGGAAGAGCGTGATCGCGCCCAGCCCGATGGAGATCTTGTGACTTCCGATGGCCTCGGCAGCGGCGGTCAGGGCGAGCGCGAGCAGGACGAATCGGCTGCGCGATGAGCGGACCGGGCGCCGGGTTCCCCGCGCGACCGTGGTGCCGGACATGGCTTCCTCCATGTTGAGCAGAGGTTCGGAGTGGCTCATGTCGCCGCCGAGGTCCGGCGCGCGGCGTGCTCGTCCAGGAACTTCTGCCGCAGCACCGGGTCGGCGGCGACGTCCACGGCGGTCAGCGCCATCGCGGCAGCACCGTCCACCGCGGCGTCATCACCGGCCGGGGTCGCTGCGGCGGCTGCGAAACCGCGGGTGTGCGGTGGGTGCTCGCAGCCGATGATCGCGATGGACGGGTGGATGCTGGGCACCACGTGCGAGACGTTGCCCATGTCCGTCGATCCGCCGCGCATGCCGTGGGTCTCGCGCAGGCTCCGGCCCAGCGCCTCGACGTGCGCGGCGAACCGGTCGGACATCGCCGGTTCCTGCACCAGGTCGGCGTAGAGCGGTTCGGTGAGCTCGACCGTCATCGTCGCGCCGCTGGCCCGCGCTCCGGCGTCGAAGCAGGCCATCACCCGCTCCTGCAGGGCGGACATCGTCTCGACGTCGAATGCCCGCACCTCGCAGTCCACGACCGCCTTCTCCGGGATGATGTTGGTGACCGCGCCGCCCTCCCGCACGAACAGGCCGATCCGGCAGTCGCCCGTGGTCTGCTGGCGCAACAACCCGATCGCCACCTGGGCGACGACTGCGGCGTCGGCGGCGTTGATCCCCTGGTGCGGCGCGGCAGCGGCGTGCGAAGCCCGGCCCGCGTAGGTCACCGCGAACCGGGTCACCGCCTGGCTGGCGAAAGCCGCCGGGTGCACGTCGGCCTGCCCGGGGTGCACCATCATCGCCACGGTGACGTCGTCGAAGACGCCCCGCTCCAGCAGCAGGACCTTGCCGCCGCCGTGCTCCTCGGCGGGAGTTCCGATCACCTTGACCCGGATCCCGAGATCGTCGGCGGCGGCGGCCAGCCCGATGGCGGCGCCGACCGCGGCCGAGGCGATGATGTTGTGCCCGCAGGCGTGCCCGATCTCGGGCAGCGCGTCGTACTCGGCGCAGATGCCGACGGTGAACTCCCCGCTGCCGCGCACCGCGGTGAACGCCGTCGGAACGTCGTCCGGACCCGGTTCCACCGCGAAGCCCGCCGCGCCGAGCAGCTCGGTGACCTTCTCCACCGAGCGGTGCTCGGCGAAGGCCAGCTCCGGCTCCGCGTGCAGGCTGCGGCTGAGCTGCACGAGGCGCTCCCGCCAGCGCTGCTGCTCGGCCCGCACGGCATCTCCGAGTGCCACGACGTCGACCCGGATCTCCTGACCGCCCACTTGTGCTCCTCCCTGGTCCGTCCTGGACAGGAAGGGTCAGCGATGGCACGCTCACCTCCCCCCGAATGCAGGATTGCGGCAGGAACACCGATCGAATGCAGGATCACGCCGAACTGGACGAAGTCGATCTCGCGCTGGTCAACGCGTTGCAGATCCACCCGCGCGCGCCCTGGTCGCTGATCGGCGGTGTGCTCGGCATCGACCCGGTCACCGCGGCCCGCAGGTGGGCGCGGCTGGAGCACACCGGGCTGGCCTGGATCTCCGCCTATCCCCCGACCACGCCCGCCCAGGCCACGGCCTTCGTCGAGCTGGTCTGCGAACCGGGACGCGGGGTGGAGGTGGCGCGCGAACTGGCCGCCGACCCGCAGGCCATGACCATCGACGTGACCGCGGGCGGGCGCGACGTGCTCGTCACCGTCAGCACCCCGGACCCGCAGACGCTGTCGAGCTACTTGCTGGAGCGGATGAGCCGGGTCGGCCACCTCCAGCAGGTGCGCAGCCACCCGGCGGTGCGGATCTACACCGAGGCCAGCCGCTGGCGGTTGCGCGCGCTCGACCACGACCAGGTCGCGCGGATGGCCTGGGATCCCGGCACCACGACCGGACTGGTCTCGCTGACCGAGCAGGACTGGGCGATCGCGGTGGCCCTGGCCGCCGACGGGCGCGCCCCGGTCGCGGCGCTCGCCGAAGCGGCCGGCACCAGCACGAGCACGGTGCGGCGGCGGATGGCCCGGATGCTGGCCAGCCGGCAGCTCCGGCTGCGCTGCGAACTCGCCCGGACGCAGTCCGGCTGGCCGGTGTACGCGTGGTTCTTCGCCCGCGTGCCCCCGGCCCACCTCGACGACACCGCGCGCGCTCTCGCCCGCATCCCGGAGGTCCGCGCGGTGACCTCGACGGCCGGTCCGCACAACCTGATCATCGCGGTCTGGCAGCGGTCGCTGGCCGACGTCCAGGACCTGGAGACGCACATGAGCAGGCGGCTGCCGAACCTCGACATCGTCGACCGCAGCATCGTCGTGCGGCCGGTTAAGCTCGTCGGCCGGCTCCTCGACGAACGCGGCCACGCGACCGGTTCCGTCCCGCTCGACACCCGCCGCAACCCGTGACCCCGCACCGTCCTCGAGGCTTCAGCCGGTGACCGGGCGCAGCGGGATCCCGGCCTCGCGGTAGCGGTCGCGCAGGTGCGCGATGTTGGCCGCAGCGACCTCCGGCAGGGTCGAACCGAGCGTGTCGATCACGCGCGTCAGGTTCCAGAGGACGTCGCCCGCCTCTTCCAGGACGCGTTGGCGCAGCTGGGCTTCGGTTCGCCTCGACGGGTCCTGGCGGGCCGCCTTCTCCAGTTCGGCGGCGATCTCACCGGCCTCGCTCACCAGACCCAGGACCAGCGGCGCCAGCCCCGGTTCGTGGTTGTCGAAGGCGCGGCACTGGCGCTGGTAGTCGAGCAGATCCACGGTTGTCCTCCTCCGGCTCCGCTGCTCAAGCCTGCTCCGCCACCGGAGCGCCGCGCGCCCGCCGAACCGGTGGAGGTTCAGGCCGCGCAGGCGTCGATCAGCTTCGCCAAGAGCCCGTCGCGGTCGCGCAGCACTCGGATTCCGTCGCGCACCACCCGGCGCGTGCCGCCGTCCACCTCCGGTTCCGTGGCCGCCCAGACGGGTGTCGTGATGTTGAGCTCCACCACCAGCCCGGTCGTCGCGTGGCGCGATCGCCGCTCCGCCACCACGCCCCACTGCTTCGCGCGCAGCAGCGGAAGTTCCAGCACCGGCGGCAGGTTCCCGGTGCCGTCGGTGTAGCGGCCCGGATCCGAGGTCACCACGATGATGTCCACATCGGACTCAGCTGTCTCCGCCCCCGGCGGGCGCGCGTAGGAGCCGACCAGCGCCAGGGCCAGCACGTCGGGCCGGGTGTCGGCCCAATCGCACAACTCGGTCACCACCTGCTGGGCCCGCTCGTGCCGCGCGGTGCTGTCCATCTGCTCCTCCTGCCGTTCCGCGATCGTTGCGCTGAAGTCCGGACCACGTTCACCCGGCCGCCGCGCGGAAATCCCGTGTGCCGCGAACGATATCCCGACGCGGCAGTCGATCACTCCCGCGTGACCACTTGCCGCCGTCGCGGCTCGGTCACCGGCTAGCTCGGTGCAGCCGCCTTCCGGGTGAGCGTGCGGACGTCCTCGACCGCCAGGGCCAGACCGGTGACGATGAGGACGGCGAGTGCGCCGCCGAGCAGGACCGGTGCGGTGCCGATGCCTTCGGCGAGCGGACCCGCGGCCACCTCACCGACCGGCAGCGCGATGAACGAGCCGAGCATGTCGTAGGAGTAGACCCGCGCGAGCTTGTCCTCCGGGACGTTCTGCTGCAGCGAGACCTCCCACGCCACGGCGAACTGCTCCAGCGCGAATCCGGTCACGAACATGGCCGGCAGCAGCAGGAGCACCGATGGCGGCTGCGACAGCACGATCAGCGGCAGCACTTCGAGCATCCCGACCGCGACGCCGAAGCCCAGCGCCCGCTTCGGCTGCCACCGGGCCGCGACTATCCCACCGGCGAAGGCGCCCGCCGTCTGCGCGGCCAGCGCCAGTCCCCACGCAGCCCGGCCGAACGTCTGGTCGGCGATCACCGGGCCGATCACCGTCAGCGCACCGGCGGTGACCGCGTTGATCACCATGCACTGCGCCACGACCACCCAGACCCAGCGCCGGGACCTGAACTCCCGCCAGCCCTCGCGGATCTCGGCGAGAGGCCGCGCTCGTCCCGGGAGCGCGACGTGCGGCAACCGCACTCCCCGGAAGAACAACGCCGCGAGAGCGAACGCCACCGCGTTGCCGACCAGCGCGGCACCGGAACCGCTCGTCGCGGCCAGCGCACCGCCGACCGACACCCCGGTGATCCGCCCGCCGTTCACCCCCAGCCGCAGCAGGGCGTTGGCCTGGGTGAGCAGGTGTGCGGGCACGGTCCTCGGCGTGAGCGAAGCCGCCGCGGGCAGGGACAGCGCAGCGGCCGCACCGTTGCCCGCGCCGAGCAGTACCAGCAGCGGGATGGACGCGAATCCGAAGAGGACGCTCGCCGCCACCAGCGCCTGGCTGACGGCGGCGCCGAACTGGGCGCCCTGCAGGATCGCCGACCTGGGCAACCGATCTGCCAGCACCCCGCCGAGCAGCAGCAGCGCGACGTTGGCCAGCGAGCGCACCCCGACGACGATCCCGATGTCCACCACCGAGCCGGTCAGATCCAGCACGGCGAAGGCGATCACCACCGGTGCGACCGCGTTGCCGAACTCAGCGGCGGTCCGGCCCCCGGCGAGCAGGCGGAAGGCCCGGTGGGCCAGCGGCCGGGACAGCCCGCTGGAACTCATCCGGCTTCAGCCGAATCGACCGGGAACAGCGCGACAGCTGCGCTGATCAGCTCAGCGCCCGGTGTCCGGGGCGGCACCGCGGCGGAGTGCAGCAGCTCGCCGAGTTCCCGCGCCAGCGAGAGCGCACGCTGCCAGCTGGCCGGATCCAGCCACACCTGCGCATCGGTCAACGCCCCTGGCGCACCGGCGGGCCACCGCTGAGCCCGGCGTGGCAGGTCCGCGGCCATGGTGACCACCAGCTGCCGCTCCTCGGCCGGATCGGCGAGGAAGCGCGCACCGCTGTCGGGATCGTGCCGGTACCGCTTGGCCCGACCACCGCGGATCACCACCTCACCGGCGATGTCGAGCAACCCGGCCTCGTGCAGCCGCCGCAGGTGGTAGCTCGCGTTCGCCTGCGACTCCCCCAGCTCCCGCGCGACCTCGGCGGCGCTCATGGCAACGCCGGTCAGCAGCGAAAGCATCCGAAGCCGCAACGGATGCGCGAGCACGCGAAGCTCGTCCAAGGAGCGCTGTTCTGCCACCGCTCAAGCCTGGCAGACCACTGGCCAACCCTCAAAGAACCATTTGGGGGATGTGCGTCACACCCTCGCCCTCGTGCTGCGTCCGCGTCGATCCTGCGCGCAAGAGAGTGGCTTCACCGGATTTCACCCGGAAGACCAGGGGCTTTCGCTAGCGTGCACGACGGGCTGAGGGATCGGGAGAGACGATGGACGAGTCCGGAATCCGCTACGACGCGTTTCTGTCCTACAGCCATGCGGCCGACCGGCGGATCGCACCGGTTCTGCGGCAAGGCCTGCACCAGCTGGCCCGGCGGTGGAACCAGGTCCGGGCGTTGCGGGTCTTCCAGGACAAGGAGAGCCTCGCCGCCAATCCTGACCTGTGGGACACCATCGACAACGCGTTGCGCGAATCCCGGTTCTTCATCCTGCTGGCCTCGCCGGAGGCCGCGGCTTCGCCCTGGGTGGGACGGGAGGTCGAGTACTGGCGGCAACAACGGGACCAGGGCACGTTCCTCATCGCCTTGACCGGCGGGGAGATCGTGTGGGACGAAGCCGCTGGCGATTTCGACTGGGCGCGGACCACGGCGTTGCCCGAGTCGCTGCGCGGGTGGTTCTCCACCGAACCGCTGTGGGTCGATCTGTCCTGGGCTCGGGACGAACCCGAGTTGTCGTTGCGGCACAGCCGGTTTCGCTTCGACGTCGCGACGTTGGCCGCTGCGGTGCACGGCACGGCCAAGGAGGAGCTGGACAGCGAGGACGTCCGGCGGTACCGGCTCGCGACATTGGTGCGCCGGGCTGTCGCAGCGGCGTTGACGGTGCTGCTCATCACCGTGCTCGGGCTGGGCGTGCGGACGATCCTCCTGCAGCAGCAGACGATCGAGCAGGGACAGCAGGCGCTGTCCCGGGCCGTGGCGGCCAAGAGCGAGCTCATGGGCGACAGCGATCCTGAACTGTCGCGGCTGCTCGCGCTCGCGGCGTGGCGGGTCGGCGGAACGGCGGAGGCCGAGGCGGCGATGTCGCAGGCGGCCGCGCGTCCCGGGATCGGCCGGATCGTCAGCGGCGGCAGTGTCGAGGCTGTCGCGTTCAGCCCGGACGGCAAGATCCTGGTGACGGGTGGCGAAGAAGTCCGGGTGTGGGACGCCGTCACACGGCGGCAGGTCGGCGAGATCTTCACCGGGCAGGGAGGTCCCGTGCGGACCGTGCGGTTCAGTCCGGACGGCGAGACTTTGCTGACCGCGGGGCAGGGAGTGCCCGCGCAGTTGTGGGACATCAAGACCGGCAGACCATCGGGCGAGCCCTATCCGAAGGACGTGTCCGCACCGTGGGATCTGATCGGCTCGATCACCGCGGCGTTCAGCCCGGACGGCGCGAGCCTCGTCCTCGGCGATGCCGGTCACGGCGTGACGTTGTGGGACATCGCAAGTCACACGGCGATGCACACCCTCGCGACACCGCAGGTCGACCCGTTCCGGCGCAACATGGTGTCCGCGTCGGTCGCCTTCCACCCCAGCGGTTCCTCGTTCGCCGCGCTCGGCACGGACGGCGCGGTCCGGTTCTGGGACACCGCGACCGGCGCCCAGGTCGGCGAACCGCTGCCCGCCCATCCCGGCGACAACGCGAGCATCGTCGGCCCGGTGCTCGTCTTCAGCCCGGACGGAACCCTGTTCGCCACCGGCGGCACGGACGGCACGATCCGGTTCTGGGACAGCACCACCCGCCGGCCGGTCGGCGCGCCCATCACCGGACACACCAGGCCCGACCGCACGAATCTCGCACAATCACTGGCATTCAGCCCCGACGGGCGCATGTTCGCAGCGGGCAGTGAGGACGGCATGGTCCGCCTCTGGGACGTTCGCACCCGGAACCTGCTCGGCACCCCGCTGAGCGGCCACACCCGCGCCGTCACATCACTGGCGTTCAGCCCGGACGGCCGGACGCTGGCCAGCGGCGCGCAGGACGGCACGGCGCGGCTGTGGAACGTGGCCGAACACCTCCAACTCGCCCACCCGGCGATCGAGCACTCCGGCATGCTGTACGCGCTGGCGTTCAGCCCAGACGGCAAGACCCTCGTGACCGGCGGCGACAACGGTGAAACCGCCAGCGACCACGGAAGCATGGAGGTGTGCAGCCACGACGGTTGGGATGTGTGCTACATCGACCACGGCCAGGCCACCGTGACCGGCAGCGGCATGACAGTGCTTTTCTACCGCCCGCTCGACGCGCAGCCGCCGCTGCCCGGACCGCCGCGCACGCTCATGCTGTGGGACGTAGCGCAACGCGAGGCTGTCACCGACCTGCCGACGCGGCACCGTACTCCCGTGCTGGCGGTAGCGTTCAGCCCGGACGGCGCCACCGTGGCCGCCAGCGGCATGAACAACGGAGAAGGCGGCACCACCCTGTGGGACCACGCCAACCGCACCCCACTTGCACAGCCGTTGTCCGACGAGCTGTCGGCGGTCCGCGCCACAGCGTTCAGCCCTGACGGTGGTGTGCTCGTCACCGCGGGCATGAAGGCAGGCCAGGAGCCGACCGCACTCATGTTCTGGGACGCCAAGAGCCACGAGCTGCTGGGCGCTTTCGACGCCGGCGACATCGTCTACGCAGTGGCGTTCAGCCCCGACGGGTCGATCTTGGCCACCGGCAACGCCCAAGGGGAGGTCCGGTTCTGGGACACCGACACCAGGCAGCCGATCGGCGAAGCGCTGAAAGGCCACACCGGGCCGGTGGGCACCCTGGCCTTCAGCCCGGACGGCACGCAACTGGCCAGCGCGGGCGACGACGGCGCGATCCGGCTGTGGGACGTGGCCTCCCGGCGGCTGACCGGAGATCCGCTGGTCGGGCACACGGGCGCGGTGTACTCCCTGGCGTTCCACCCGGACGGCCGGACGCTGGCCAGCGGGGGCGGGGACAGTTCGGTACGACTGTGGAACGTGCTGGCACGCAAGCAGATCAGCGCCGATCACCTGGGCCACCGGCAGCCCGTCCGCGCGATCGCGTTCAGCCCGGACGGCGAGACCGTGGCCAGTGCGGGAGAGGACGCGGCCATCCGGTTCTGGGACGTCCGCGCCGCCGAAGATGTCCCCGCCGCGCTGTGCGAGACAGCTCGGCGCACCCTCACCCCTGAAGAGTGGAACCGGCACTTGCCCGGGGCGGACTACCTGGACGTGTGCCCAGCCCGGTAGCCCCGAGCCACGTCTCAGCAAGAACACCAGCACAACGTCCGCTCGCCTTCGCCGCCGGGCGATCCGCGTTCGGGAGTGGGCGATTCCGCGCGAAATCAGCGCTTCGCAGGCGTAGCCGGCATTTCGTGGATGTGGGCCGCGACTGCTTCGCAGGCCGCTTCCACGTCGTCTGCGCGGAGGGCTTCGAGGAGGCGGGCGTGCTGGTCCGCGACCGCCTTCGGGGACGGGTGGGCCGGGGCGTCCCGGCGGAACTGGGCCATCACCCGGGGTTCGATGACGTTCCACAGCTGCAGGCAGTGCGGCTGGCCCGCCCTGGTGATCAGGAACCGGTGGAACTCGACGTCGGCGTCGGCCAGGCCCGCGTGGTCGGCCGCCTCGGCGAGCTGGGTCATCCGGTCGACCAGTGCCGTCAGGTGCGCGAAGTCGTCCTCGGTGAGCAGCGGGTGCACCGTGCGGACCGCGAAGCGCTCCAGGGTCAGGCGGATCGGCACCAGGATCTCGGTGACCTCCTGCTGCGAGATGCCCAGCACCTCGGTGCCGCGGTACGGGTAGGAGACGACCAGGCCTTCCTGCTCCAGCTGGCGCAGCGCTTCGCGGATCGGCGCGCGGCTGATGTCCAGGTCCGCCGCGAGGTCCCGCTCGGTGAGCTTGTCGCCCGGTCGCAGCGTGCCGTCCACGATCGCCGCGCGGAGCACGTCGGCGACCTGGTGGCGGCGCGAGGTCGAGGGCAGGGCGGGCAGGAGGTTTCTGGCCATCGGTGGAACTGGCCCCTTCGGTCGGCTCGGATGCGAGCAGAACTATAGCCCGAACCGCCGTGGTGGTTATATGGTCGACCATCGACCATCGTCATCGTCCAGAGGAGGAACACGGGTGAAGATCCGCGAGATCCGCGCCGCCGGCCTGCGGGGCGCCACGCCGGAGGGCGGGTGGAGCGTCGAGCTCCGGCCGGACGACGTGGTGCACACCCTGGTGGCGGTGCACTCCGACACCGGACTCGTCGGCGTTGGCAGCGCTTTCACCAGCGAGAACCTGGTGCGCGCCGCCCTCGACGTGCTCGCGCCCCTGTGCCTGGGGGACAGCGCGCTGGAACCGGAGCGGGTTTCCGAGCACCTGCACCAGCACACCTTCTGGCTCGGGCGCGGCGGCGCGCTCACGCACACCATCAGCGCGATCGACATCGCGCTGTGGGACCTGCTCGGCCAGGCCACCGGGCAGCCGGTCGGCCGGCTCCTGGGCGGGCGCCACCGGGAGCGGGTGCTCCCCTACGCCTCGGTGCTGATGGACGAGCCCGCACGGCTCGCCGGGAACCTCACCGAGCTCACCGACCAGGGCTTCCGGGCCTTCAAGATCGGCTGGGGGCCGTTCGGGCGGGTGAGCGCGGGCCTGGACGAGGAGATCGTGCGCGCCGCGCGGGACGCCGTCGGGCCCGACGCGCTGCTGGCCGTTGACGCGGGCGGCAGCGACGGCTACTGGCGCGGTGACCTCAAGTGGGCGCTGCGCACCGCCGAGATGCTCCAGGCGCACCAGGTCGCGTGGTTCGAGGAGCCGCTGTGCCCCGACGCCGTCGAGGACTTCGCCGCGCTGCGCAGCCGGACGCTCGTGCCGATCTCCGGTGGTGAGGTGCTGACGCGGCGGCAGGCGTTCCGGCCGTACCTGGAGCAGCGCGCGTTCGACATCGTCCAGCCCGACACCACCAAGGTCGGCGGGCTCAGCGAGAGCCGCCGGATCGGCTGGCTGGCGCAGGAGCACGGTGTCCGGCTGATCCCGCACGGCTGGAACACCGCGGTCGGCCTGCTCGCCGACCTGCACCTGGCCTCGGCGCTGCCCGGCACCGATCTCGTGGAGTACAAGACCGGTTCGCCCTACATCGACGGCATCACCGAGCAGCCGTTCCGCCTCGATTCCGACGGCATGCTGGCGATCCCGGCAGACCCCGGTCTGGGTCTCCAGCTCGATCCCGAGCGACTCGCGCGGTTCGCCGACGCCGAGGAGCTGCTCCGGCCATGACCGCGCGCGAGCAGTGGGACTCCGATGCGGACGACGCCGGCGCGCTGTGGTGGCGCTGGGCCGTGATCTACCAGATCTACCCGCGCAGCTTCGCCGACAGCGACTCCGACGGCGTCGGCGACCTGCGCGGCATCATCGGCAAGCTCGACTACCTGGCGGACACGCTGGGCGTCGACGCGATCTGGTGCGGCCCGCTCTACCGCTCCCCGCAGGTCGACTTCGGCTACGACATCAGCGATCACACCGACATCGATCCGGTCTTCGGCACCCTGGAGGACTTCGACGCCCTGATCGCCGCAGCGCACCAGCGCGGCCTGAAGGTGATCGTCGACTTCGTGCCGAACCACACCTCCGCCGAGCACCCGTGGTTCGCCGAATCCCGATCGAGCCGCACCGCCGCGAAGCGGGACTGGTACGTCTGGGCGGATTCGGCACCCGGCGGCGGCCCGCCGAGCAACTGGACCAGCGAGCAGGGCGGCTCCACGTGGGAGTTCGACGAGACCACCGGCCAGTGGTACCTGCACTCGTTCAACAGGGCGCAGCCGGACGTGAACTGGCGCTGCCCGCAGCTGCGCAAGGCGATGCTCGGCGTGCTGCGCTTCTGGCTGGACCGCGGGGTGGACGGCTTCCGGATCGACGCGCTGCACATGATCGCCAAGGATCCCGGCCTCACCGACAACCCGGTCAGGGAGAACGCCGAGCCGAACCCGACCGACCGGCAGCATCCGGACTTCGACTCCCAGTGGCACGTGCACGACCGGATGCACCCGGACCTGCACGACCACATCCGCGAGATCCGCGCGCTGCTCGCCGAGCACAGCGCCCGGACCGGGCAGGAGCGGATCGCGATCGGCGAGATCGAGGCCATGCCGTGGGAGTCGTGGGTCAGCTTCCTCGGCGACGGCGGGACGCACTTCAACTTCAACTTCAACTTCGTCGAAACGCCCTGGGAGCCCGCGGCGCTGCGCGCCGGTGTCGAGGAGCAGGAAGCGGCGCTGCCGGCCGGCGCCTGGCCGAACTACGTGCTGTCCAACCACGACCGGCCGCGGCTGGCGACCCGCAACGGCTCGCGGAGCGTGCGGATCGCGGCGATGCTGCTGCTGACCCTGCGCGGCACCCCGACGCTGTACTACGGCGACGAGCTCGGCCTGGCCGACCTGCCGATCCCCGAGGAGAAGTGGCTGGATCCGCTGGGCCGGGACCAGGCCCGGGCCACGATGCCGTGGACCTCCCGGGGCAACGGCGGCTTCGACTCCGGGCCGGCCGACGCCGCACCGTGGCTGCCGGTGAGCGACGAGTACCTGCGGCTCAGCGTGCAGAGCCAGCTCACCGAGCCGGACTCGGTGCTCAACCTCTACCGGCGGTTGCTCGCCCTGCGCCGGAGCGAACCCGCGCTGCGGCACGGCGCTTTCCGCGCGCTCGACCTCCGCGCCGAGCAGTGCATGGGCTACCTGCGGAGCACCCGGAGGCAGGAGTTGGCCGTGCTGCTGAACTTCGGTGACGCCGACACCACGGTCGGACTACCCGGTCGCGGTCGCGTGCTGCTGTCCGCCGACGTTCCTTCGGCGGTGGCCGAGCACGCGCTGCGGCAGCGATTCCTCGTGCGCGGCCACAGCGGCTTGCTCGTCGAGCTCGACGATGTCGTTCCTAGGCAGCGCGACGCGTAGTCGTCAGCGGGCCGAGCCGGTGGTGCTCAGCGAGAGGCGCAACACCCTCTCGGACGCCGGCTCCGGCCGGAGCTGATTGGATGTCCGCTGTGGACATCCTTCTGCTTCATTCAGTGTTCGGGCTGCGGCCCGCGGTGCACGCCGCCGCCGACCGGCTGCGCGAGGCCGGTCACGAGGTGCACGTCCCCGACCTGTTCGACGGGCGCACCGCGGAGACCGTCGAGGACGGCATGCGCATCAGCGAGGAGATCGGCCGCGACGAGCTGCTGCGCCGGGCGGTGCAGGTCGCCGCTCCGCTCAGCGCGCGGGGGCTGGTCTACGCCGGGTTCTCGCTGGGCGCGGCGCTGGCGCAGAACCTCGCGCTGGCCGACGAGAAGGCCCGCGGCCTGCTGCTCCTGCACGGCACCTCCGACATCGCGGAGAACGCGGCGGTCGACGACCTCCAGGTGCAGCTGCACGTGGCCGACCCCGACCCGTTCGAGTCGGAGGACTGGCTGAACTCCTGGTACCTGCAGATGCAGCGGGCCGGGGCCGAGGTGGAGGTCTTCCGCTACCCCGGTGCCGGGCACCTCTACACCGATCCCAGCCTGCCCGACCACGACGCCGACGCCGCCCGCAAGACATGGAACATCGCGGTGGACTTCCTCGACTCGCTGTGAGCCACCGGACCCGGGTGCGGCTCGTCGCACCCGGGCATCGGCGAGGCTGAACCGCATCAGGACGACCACACCGGTCGACCACCGATCGTCCACATAGGACTCACGTCCGGTCGCCGTCCCGCGCGGATCGCCGGGCGATGCGGACGAACGCCCGGGAAGCGGCGCTCTGGTAAGCCCTCTCGCGGCGCAGCAGGCAGGCCGTGCGGGTCGGCAGGCCGGGATCCAGCGAGATCGGGTGCAGCTCGGGGTGCTCCCGCGTGATGGCGTCGGGCAGCACGGTGACCAGGTCGGTGCGCCGGATCATCTCGATCAGCGCGGTGACCGAGTTCGCCTCCACCGCGACCTGCACCCGCGCCCGGTGCTCGGCGAAGTAGGCATCGATGTGGCCCCGGGTGGCGAAGTCCGCGCTGAGCAGCGCCAACGGCTGCTCAGCGACCTCCGCCACCGGCAGCGGGCGACGGCGGCGGGCCAGCGGGTGGCGCCGTCCGACGACGAGGCTGAGCGACTCGGTCAGCAGCGCGGCGCTGTCGATGCCCGGCAGGTGGCCGCCGCGGAACGCCACGCCCAGGTCGAGCTCGTCGGCGAGCAGGGCTGCTTCGATCCGGTCCTGCGTCATCTCCCGCACGTCCAGGCTGATCCCGGGATGCGCGGCCCGGAACTCACCGGTCAGCGGCCCGACCAGGTAAGCGGTGAAGGTCGGTGTCACCGCCAGCCGCAGGTGCCCCCGGCTCAGGTCCTGCACGTCGAGCACAGCGCGCTCCCCCGCCGCGAGATCGCGCAGCACCTCGCGCGCGTGGTGCAGGTAGGTCGCGCCCGCGTCGGTCAGCCGCACCGAGCGGCCGGTCCGGTCGAGCAGCTGCACGCCCAGGGCCTTCTCCAGCTGCTTGACCTGCTGCGACAGCGTCGGCTGGGAGATGTGCAGCTCCTCGGCGGCGCGGGTGAAGTTCGCGTGCTCGGCGACGGCCAGCAGGTAGCGGAGGTGGCGCAGTTCAACGGTCACGCCACCAACCATAGATGACATCAATCGTCTCGATGGCGACTGCGTATTGGACGCTATACCTCCAGTTCAGGCATGGTCGTGGTGTCGGTCCACCAGCTACCAGAAGGAGGGACCATGCAGCACCTCGCGGACGGCATCCGCCGGTTCCAGCAGGGCGTCTTCCCCGCCAAGGCCGAGCTCTTCGCCCGGCTCGCCACCGAGCACCGGCCGCGCACGCTGTTCATCGGCTGCTCCGACGCCCGCGTGGTCCCCGAGCTGATCACCCAGCAGGATCCCGGCGAGCTGTTCGTCGTCCGCACCGCGGGCAACCTCGTGCCCGCGCACTCCGGCGGGGCCGACGGTGTCGCCGCGAGCATCGAGTACGCCATCGACGCGCTGGAGGTTTCCGACGTCGTCGTCTGCGGGCATTCCTCCTGCGGCGCGATGACCGCCCTCGCCGAGCGCCGGGATCTCTCCGCGCTGCCGACCACCGCCGGGTGGTTGCGCCACGCGGATGCCTCGCTGGCGCGAGCCGCAGCCGCGGGCGGGAACCACCAGGTCGACGTGCTCGTGCGGCACAACGTGCTCGCACAACTGGCGAACCTGGCGACCCATCCCTGCGTCGCCCGCGCCGTCGCGAGCGGCCGGATCGCGCTGCACGGTTGGGTCTTCGACATCGCCACCGGCGTCGTGACCGAAGTCGGACACGACCTCACGACCCCCGTCACGGCCGCCTGAGGGCCGCGGCGGATCTCCGATCGAAAGGAAGCGAAGATGACGCACGCCCAGTTCGACCCCGCCGCCCGCCAGCAGCTCGCGATCGCCGCTGTCGAGGCCAAGACCCGCAAGGACCTGACGTGGCGGCAGATCGCCGACACCGCCGGGTACTCCGAGGCGTTCGTGACCGCCGCGCTGCTGGGCCAGCACGCGCTGCCCGCTCCCGCCGCCGAGGCCGTCGCCGAGCTGCTGGGACTCGGTGCGGACGCGGCGCTGCTGCTGCAGACGATCCCGACCCGCGGTTCCATCCCGGGCGGCGTCCCGACCGACCCGACCATCTACCGGTTCTACGAGATGCTCCAGGTCTACGGCACGACGCTCAAGGCGCTGGTGCACGAGAAGTTCGGCGACGGCATCATCAGCGCGATCAACTTCCGGCTGGACGTGCAGAAGGTCGCCGATCCCGAGGGCGGCGAGCGCGCCGTGATCACCCTGGACGGCAAGTACCTGCCCACCAAGCCCTTCTGATCGCCCACCGGCGGGTTCTGAGCGCTTTCCAGGCGAGGACGGCCCCTCCGTGCATCCGGTCGTGCACCAGGAGGGGCCCCCGCACCGGGGAGCACTCAGGCCCCGCCGAGCGAACACCGACAAGCCCTGAGATTCCGGAGAAGACGTGGACCCCATCCAGCGCACCATCGACCTGGCCCGGCGCAACGTCGCCGAGGGCGGCCGCCCGTTCGCGACCGTGATCGTCAAGGACGGCGAAGTCCTGGCCGAGAGCCCCAACCAGGTGGCGCAGACCGGCGATCCCACCGCGCACGCGGAGATCCTGGCCATCCGGGAGGCGTGCCTGAAGGCCGGCAGCGAGCACCTCACCGGCACCACCATCTACGTGCTCGCCCACCCGTGCCCGATGTGCCTGGGCTCGCTGTACTACTGCAGCCCGGACGAGGTCGTGTTCCTGACCACGCGCGAGGCCTACGAGCCGCACTACGTGGACGACCGCAAGTACTTCGAGCTCGACACCTTCTACGCGGAGTTCGCCAAGGACTGGCGCGACCGGCGGTTGCCGATGCGCCACGAGCACCGCGACGACGCCGTCGAGGTCTACCGCGACTGGCAGCGGCGCAACGGCGGTGAGCGCCGCGTCGCAGGCGCCCCGACCGCCTGACCCCGGCAGGGCCACCCGTGTGATTCCCTGGCACTCCGGTGCCGTCCGCGCAGCCACCGGTTCCCCGCCACCGGTGGCTGCGCCCCCTGCCGAGGAGAGGACTCCCCATGCCCGACCGACGACTCCTGCGCGCGGCCACCACCGGCGACCTCGGCGAGGTCCGCGCCGCGCTGGCGGCAGGCGCCGATGCCGGAGCCCGCGACTCACACCAGCGCACCCCGCTGCTGCTGGCCGTGCTCAGCGACCACGTCGACGTCGCCCGCGAGCTCGTCGCGGCCGGTGCCGACCCGAACGCCCAGGACGACCGCCGGGACAGCGCCTTCCTGGCCACCGGGGTGACCGGCAGCGTCGAGATGCTCCGGGTGCTGCTGCCCGCAGACCCCGACTTCACCGTGACCAACCGGTTCGGCGGCACCGCGCTCATCCCCGCCTGCGAGCGCGGCCACGTCGACTACGTCCGGGAAGCGGTGCGCACCGGGATCGACGTCGACCACGTCAACGACCTCGGCTGGACCGGGCTGCTGGAAGCCGTCATCCTCGGCGACGGCACCCGGTCCTACCAGCAGATCGTGCAGATCCTGCTGGACGCCGGAGCCGACCCGTCGCTCCCCGACCGCGACGGTGTGACGGCGCTCCGCCACGCCGAGAACGGCGGCCAGGCGGAGATCGCCGATCTGCTCCGCGGCGCCGCCTGATCCCGGACCGTCAGTCGTCGTAGGGATCGTCGTTGCCCGCCGAGCCGTAGTCGGTGGCCTGGGACGGGTCGACGAGGGCGAAGCGCGCGCCCAGCGGGTCGCGCAGGACCGCGACGCGGCCGAGGCTGGAGTCGTACGGGTCCACGCGCACCCGGCCGTGGTGGGCGACCGCCGTGCGCACCATCTCGTCGGTGCCCACCTCCTCGTCCACGCCGAGGTAGACCAGCCAGTGCGCGTGGGCGCCCGGGCTGAGGTGGTCGCGGATCATGCAGACGCGGGCGAGCACCGAATCCCCGCCCAGGTACCAGACCTCGTAGTCGGAGAGGTGGTCGGTGCCGAACTGCTCGCCGGTGTAGCCGAACAGGCCGCCGTAGAAGTGGTCGGCCGCCTGCGCCTTGATGGTGACCAGCTCCGCCCACACCAGGGTGCCCGGCAGGCCGACGTCGAACTGCCACGTCGCGTCGGGCTCCAGCAGGCCGAACTCGTCGTCGGCCGGGGTGGCCAGCACGAGCTTGACGCCCAGCCCCGGAACGCGGCTGCGCGGCACGATGATCCGCCCGCCCAGCTTGCCCGCCGCGGCCGCGGTCGCCGCGCTATCGGGAGTGGCCAGGAACAACCGCCACCGCGTCCGGCCGTCCGCGGACTCGCGGATGCTGGCCACCGGGAACCCGTCCCGGTGCGCGATCACGTGCCTGCCCTCCCGCGGATCGTCGTGCTCCTGGAACTCCCAGCCGAACAGCGCACCGTAGAACCCGCGGGCCACGGGGATGTCGGTGGTCACCAGCTCGATCCAGCAGGGCGTCCCGGCGGGGATGCTCAAGCGAGCCCTCTCGACGGACATGTCCGGCCCCCAGCCATCCGGTCAAGATCACGTGTCGGGCTCCATTATGCGCCCGGGGTCCGACGACGCACTCCGCCGAAGGGGATCACGATCGGATCAAACACCCGGACAGAGCACCACTTCCGGAGCAATCGGGGACGAACCCGCCGAACCGGTCGGCCATCCTCGCGCCCCGCCCCTGAATGTCTACAGTGGAGGAAATCGACGACCTGGCAAGGCTTCCGCTCAGCAGCGGGACCGTGAGCGCTTTGGGGTGCTGGAGCGCCCCAAAGCGCTCACGAGAACCTGGACGGCCGAGCGTTGCGTCAGGCGGATTCCACGAGCTGACCGGCGCGCACGACGTGGAGCGGGGCCAGCAGGACCGAGAGGTCCTGGTGCGGGTCGCCGGAGAGCACCACCGCGTCGCCGCTGAAGCCCGGAGCCAGGCGGCCCGCTTCGCGCTCCACGCCCAGCAGGCTCGCCGCGGAGGTCGTCGCGGTGCGGATCGCGTCCAGCGCCGGGAGGCCCGCTTCGTGCATCAGCTGCACCTCGCGGCCGATCGGGTCGACCTCACCGCCGGAGGAGTCGGTTCCGGCCGCCAGCGGCACTCCCAGCTCGTGGGCCGCGCGCACGGCGCCCTTCAGGATCGGCAGGTAGGTGCGGCCGCGCTCGGCCAGGACCGGGTCCGAGGACTCGGCGAGGCCCGCCATGGCCGTCAGCGTCGGCGTGAAGAAGGTGTTCCGGCGGCGCATCTCGTGCAGCGTCCGCTCACCGACGTACACGCCGTGCTCCAGCGAGCGGATGCCCGCGGTCACCGCGTCGTGGCAGCCCTGCTCGCTGTAGCTGTGGCAGAGCACGCCCTTGCCGCGCCGGCCTGCCGCGGAGACGACCTCCGAGAGCTGCTCGTAGGAGTAGACCTGGGTCAGCGGGTCCTGCTCGGGCAGCCCGGCGCGTTCGTTGACCCGGGTCTTGATCACGTCGGCACCGCGCGCCAGATTCACCTCGACGACGCGGCGCAGCGCCTCCGGCGAGCGGACGCCCTCGGCCAGCCGCGCCAGCGGCGTGAGGTCGGGGTCGGCGAGGACGGTGTCGCCGAGGTCCGGGGTGACGAAGACGCCCGCCGCCTTCAGCCGCGGTGCGCGTCCGGGCACCTGGCGGGCGAGCTCGCGCACGGCGATGTCCTGGTAGAAGTTCGTCGAGCCGCTGCGGGCGCTGGTGGCGCCCTTGCGGACCGCGTCGCTCGCCTCGTCGACGGTGTTGAAGTGGATGTGCGCGTCGACCAGCCCCGGCAGCACCCAGCGGCCACGCGCGTCCAGGCGGGCCGCTCCCGCGGGCACTTCGATGCCGTCGCGGGCTCCCGCCGCGCGCACGATGCCGTCGCGGATGACGACCACGCCGTCCTCGACGACCGCACCGGTGGCCGGGTCGAGCAAGGTGCCGCCGTCGATGACCAGGTCACCGCCCCTCGGCTCCGGTCGCCGGGCGGCGGCCGCCGTGCCGGGCGCGGACGCCAGCGCGGTGGTGCCCGCCAGGACCGCGGCTGCGGCGAGCACGCCTCGGCGGGTGAGGTGGCCGGCGGGCGGCGGAACGGGGTCAACGCACATCGAGCGCTCCTTGCTGTCCATCGTCGGGGCTTTTCTGTATACCAAATCACGCGCCTCAACCCCACTGCCGAGCGTGATTATCCGGCGGACAGCTTCGGTTGATCGATTTTGGTATACCGCAACAGGAGGCTCTTCCGAACCCGTTCGGCACGCCCCGTCGCACCCGCACCTGGATCGTGGACACCCGGGCCCGCAGCGGTCACCATTCGGACAGGCGGCCGTCGGCGCGAGACCCCGATCGCCCACCTGGAGGCCGCGAGCCGCTGCTCGCAGCGCTCGCACGAAGCCCTTGACGCGCCTGGACAACCGGTCTAGCGTTTTCGAATCATAAACGTATACTTCCGCAATTCGAAATAGAAGTTTCACTTGGTCGCCCCGGCGACTCCCCGCCCAGCGCTGCTGGGCGCCGCGGGACCACCGGTCGCACTCCTCCACCGGAGAAGCCCATGTCCTCATCGAGCAGCACCTCCCCGGCGCGGTACCGCACGCTCGGCGAGGACCAGGGCACAACGCTGAGCGGCACTCCGCACCATCCCCATCCGATGCCCGGCACCAGACAAGGAAGTCGACAGTTGCGCACAGGACACCTGGAGGCCGCCCGATGACCGCCACGGACAACGGCTCCGCCGTGGAGGCTCCCGCCACGACCAGCTCCCGGCTCTACACCTACGACCTGGCGCCCACGAAGAAGGAAGGGCGCCGCTGGGGCGCCTACAACGTCTTCACGCTCTGGGGCAACGACGTGCACAGCCTCGGCAACTACGCCTTCGCGATCGGGCTGTTCGCGCTCGGGTTGAACGTGTGGGGCATCCTGGCCGCCTTCGTGCTGGCCTCGCTGCTGCTGTTCCTGCTGCTGACGCTGTCCGGCTACATGGGGCACAAGACGGGTGTGCCCTTCCCGGTCATGAGCCGGATCGCCTTCGGCACCAAGGGCGCGCAGATCCCGGCGGCCGTCCGCGGCATCGTGGCCATCGCCTGGTTCGGCATCCAGACCTACCTGGCCTCCGAGGTGCTGAGCACCCTGCTGGTGGCGATGTTCCCGTCGATGCAGGCGCTGGAGGAGACCTCCGCGCTCGGGCTCTCGACGCTCGGCTGGATCACCTTCCTGGCGCTGTGGCTGGTCCAGGTGCTCATCGCCAGCTACGGCATGCACGTCATCCGCAAGTACATGGCCGTCGCGGCACCGACCATCCTGATCACGATGACCGCGCTGGCGATCTGGATGTTCGTCCGCGCCGGCGGCGAGATCGCGCTGTCGAACTCGCAGCCGTTCACCGGCGGCGAGATGTGGCTGCAGATCCTGCAGGGCGCCGCGCTGTGGGTGGTCATCTACGGGACGTTCGTGCTGAACTTCTGCGACTTCACCCGCTCGGCCAAGAGCCGCCAGTCGATCATCCGCGGCAACCTGATCGGCATCCCGGTGAACATGCTGTTCTTCGCCGTCATCGTGGTGGTGCTCAGCGGTGCGCAGTTCAAGCTCGACGGCAAGGTGATCACCAGCCCGACCGACATCGTGCAGACCATCCCCAACATGGTGCTGCTGGCCGCAGCCTCGCTCGCGCTGATCGTGCTGACCATCGCGGTGAACCTGCTGGCCAACTTCGTGGCGCCGATCTACGTGCTGGTCAACCTGTTCCCGCGGCACCTGAACTTCCGCAAGGCCGCGCTGGTGAGCGCGGTCATCGGACTGGTCATCCTGCCGTGGAACCTCTACAACGACCCGGTCGTGGTGAACTACTTCCTGGGCGGCCTCGGCGCGCTGCTCGGCCCGCTGTTCGGCGTGATCATGGCCGACTACTGGCTGGTCCGGAAGACCCGGGTGAACGTCCCGGCCCTCTACAGCGAGGACGCGCACTCCGACTACCACTACAGCCGCGGGTACAACCCGAAGGCGATCTGGGCGTTCATCCCGTCCGCGGGGATCGCGGTGGCGGTGGCGCTGGTCCCCGCGTTCAGCGCGGCGGCCGGGTTCTCCTGGTTCATCGGCGCGATCCTCGGCGCCGTCATCTACGCCGCGATCGCCGGCCGCAAGCCCGACGCCTCCGATGTGGACGGTGAGTCGATCGCGGTGGCCGCCGAGTGAGTTCCCGGTCGACGAATTCCCCGAAGAAGGTTGGAAGATGCGCATTCTGGTCGTGAACGTCAACACCACCGCCGCCATCACCGAGGCCATCGGTGAGCAGGCCGCCGGTGCGGCGTCTCCCGGCACCGAGATCGTGGCCCTCACCCCGGCCTTCGGCGCCGAGTCGGTGGAGGGCAACTACGAGAGCTACCTGGCCGCGATCGCGGTGATGGAGACGGTGCGGGCCTACCCGGAGCCGTTCGACGCCATCATCCAGGCCGGCTACGGCGAGCACGGCCGGGAGGGGCTGCAGGAGCTGTTCGACGTCCCGGTCGTGGACATCACCGAAGCCGCCGCGAGCACCGCGCAGTTCCTCGGCCGCACCTACTCGGTGGTGACCAGCCTGGACCGCACGGTCCCGCTGATCGAGGAACGGCTGCACGTCGGCGGGCTCAGCGCGCGCTGCGCGTCCGTGCGGGCCAGCGGCATGGCCGTGCTGGACCTCGAACGCGATCCGGACGCCGCGGTGGAGGCGATCGCCGAGCAGGCGGCGCGCGCCGTCGAGGACGACCGGGCGGAGGTCATCTGCCTGGGCTGCGGCGGCATGTCCGGGCTCGCCGAGCGCGTGGTCGAGCGCACCGGGGTACCCGTCGTGGACGGGGTGACCGCCGCGGTGACCATCGCCGAATCGCTCGTGCGCCTGGGCCTGAGCACCTCGAAGGTCCGCACCTACGCCGCGCCGCGGCCGAAGCGGGTGCTGAACTGGCCGCCGAAGCTGGGCTGAGGACCGGTGGTGGCGGAGCCTGCTCCGCCACCACCGGCACCGCCGGAAATGGTATACCAAAAGTGGTAGGCTGTCCGGCATGGACGAACCGCAGACCATCAGCGAGCAGGACCGATCGCACCTGCGGCGGTGCGTCGACCTCGCCCGCGAAGCGCTGGAGGACGGCGACGAGCCGTTCGGCTCGGTGCTCGTCGACGCGACCGGCTCGGTGCGCTTCGAAGACCGCAACCGGGTCAAGGGCGGCGACGCCACCCGGCACCCCGAGTTCGAGATCGCGCGCTGGGCGGCGGCGAACCTCTCCCCCGCCGAGCGCGGCGAGAGCACCGTCTACACCTCCGGCGAGCACTGCCCGATGTGCAGCGCCGCGCACGCCTGGGTCGGGCTCGGCCGCATCGTCTACGCGACGAGCAGCGAGCAGCTGACCGCCTGGCACCGCGAGTGGGAGCTGCCCGCCGGGCCGGTGGCGGCGCTGCCGGTCAACGCGGTCGCGCCGGAGATCCCGGTCGCCGGACCGGCCCCGGAGCTGGCCGACGAGGTCCGCGGGCTGCACGCCCGCCTGCACGGCATCGGCCGGTAGCCGCACCCCTCGTCAGGACTCCGCCGCGCGCTGGCGCTCGGCGGCCATGCCCTGGCCCGCGGCGAGGTGCTCGGCGATCAGCCGCTCCACCCGCACCACGTCCCGGTCCGCGATCGCCGAGTAGAGACCTTCGTGCTGCTCGGCGATCGCGGTCAGGTCGTCGTGCTGGCCGAGCAGCCAGCGCATCCGCCCGCTCATGACCCGCTCCAGCTCGCTGAGCAGCTCGTTGGCCGCCAGCGAGGTCACCACCTCGTGGAAGTCGGCCGCCGCGCGGCGCGCCCGCACCTCATCGCCCGCGCGCGCCGCGGCCAGCTCGGTGTCCAGGACCTCGCGGAGCCGGGCCAGGCCGTCCTTGGTCCGGCGCTGCGCGGCCAGCTTGAAGGTCAGCGCTTCGAACGCCCCGCGCACCTCGTTGAGATCGGCGACGTCGGAGGCGGTGAACTCGCGGACCACCGCCCAGCTGCGCGGCCGGGGCGTCACCAGCCCCTCGGCCACCAGCGACCGCAGCGCATCGCGCACCGGGAGCCTGCTCACCCCCAGCTCGGCCGCCAGGTCGCGCTCGACGAGCCTGCTGCCCGGAGCCCGGATCCCGCCGAGGATCTCGTCGCGGAGCTGCCGCATCACCCGCTCCGACTCCGGCTCGAAGCTCCCTGCCTGTGTCATGAGTTCAAGTCTCCATCGCGATCTGGACCGCCATCGTATCGGCGGAGCCGCCCCACCGGGGCCCCGCCACCTGATATCCACAGTGGACCGTTCGGTGCCGGGCCGCCGTGGTCGGGCGCGGGATGCGCCCAGCGGCACGAGGAGCGCCCCGAGCGCGGGCGGCTGATCAAGTGTCGTGATCCGGCTGCGGGAGCGGGTCGTCGCCTCCGCCGGGACGTGAACAACCGCCTGCTCGCGACGTGGGAGCGGGCCGAGCGTGCTGGGCCGCCGGTCGGCCGAGCTGGTGTTCGCGCTTGGGCCGCCCGGTGAACACCCTGGTCGGATGCGGATGAACGGGCTGATCACCATGGCATGGCTGGTCGGCTCCGCGAATGATCGTCGCGGAGCCGACCAACGGCGTTCTCAACCAGCGTTTGGGCGGTTCGTCCCGTCGCAGCACCTCCAGGAGCTCGGATGCGTCGCCCAGGAGCGGGGTATGCGCGGGAAGGCCGATGTGCCAAGGTCCGGCGCCCCAGCCGCGCCTAGCTGCGGCTCACCGCCTTCTCCAGCTCGGCCTTGGTCATCTTGGAGCGGCCCTTGACACCCGCCCGGCGGGCGTCTTCGTAGAGCTGCTGCTTGGTGCGCCCGCCCGGGCCCTGGCGCTTGCCCGACCGCAGGCCACCGCGCCGCTGCGGCGAGATGTCCTTGGTGGAGGTCCGGCTGCTCTGCTTGGTCTGGCCCTGCTGGGCCCGGTCCTTGTTGACCGTGCGAGCGGCGATCTCGCTCGCCCGGCCCTCGCTCGAGCCCCGTTCGCGAGTCTGCTCCTTGATGTGCTCGTACTGCCGTTCCTGCTTGGCGTTCCAGCTTCGCTGCGGCATGTCCGTCACTTCCTTCCAACGGGGTTCCGCAGCCAGTGGCTACCCGCGGCGACGGCGAGTACACCGGGGTTCAGTCCGCCTCGCGCTCCTCTCGGCGCGTTCGCGGGCCTCCTGCCGGTCGGTCGCGGTGGGTTTGGAACCCGGCAGCGCACGCCCGGCCGGCTCCTTGATGGCCCACACCGCCACCAGGCCGACCACGCCCGCGACCACCAGCAGGAACGCCGGCACCGGCGGCATCCCGGTGGCGGCCACCAGGGCTTCCGCGATCAGCGGGGTGGTGCCGCCGAAGAGCGCGACGGAGATGTTGAACCCGACCGACACCGCGCCGTAGCGGACATCGGTCGGGAACAGCGCGGGCAGCGTCGGGGGCATGGTGCTGCTAAAGGTGGCCGCGCCGCCGTACTCCCCGCCCGTGGAGAAGCCCTGCACCAGCCGCGCCACCAGCAGCAGCACCGGTGCCCAGATGCCGATGGTCGCGTAGCTCGGGATCAGCCCGATCGTCACGGTGCCCAGCGCCATCGTCACCATCGTGATGGCCAGCACCGTCCGCCTGCCGATGCGGTCGCCCAGCGGCCCGAAGAAGAACCCGCCCAGCGGCCGCACCAGGAACGCCACCGCGAAGGCCGCGAAGGTGGACAGCAGCTGCGCGGTCGGGCTGGTGGGCGAGAAGAACACCTGGCCGATGACCACCGCGATGTAGCTGTAGACGCCGAAGTCGAACCACTCCACGGTGTTGCCGATCGGCGGCGGCGACCGCGCGCCCGACCCGGCCTTCGTCCACAATGGTCGCTTCCGGCTCGTCCCGCCGCGACCACCTGCGGCCCCTCGGCATCGCATCCCCCGTCGCGCCACCACCACCCGCACGCAATCGGCGGTTACCCCTGGGCCCGGTGCGGAAGCGGAGCGGGTTCAAGCCCCGGCCGCGGTGGGCACCCGTGGAGCGAGAAGGTTCGGGAAACACTGGAGGAAACCATGTCACTACCGCACTTCCCGCGCATCCGCCGCGTGCTGAACGGTGTCCGGAAGCCGGCGCCGTGCTCGGGTGTGCCCGGCCGCGAGCCGGACCCGCTCCTGCACACCGGCCCCCGGATCCCGCCCGACACGCTGAAGCGCCGGCGGTGATATCGCGGCGCGCTCACTGACCGCGTGGCCGGTCGCCCTTGGGTTTCCCGGGCTGACCGGCCATTCCGTGGCGCGGCGGATGCATGGGCTCCGGCGATCCGCTGGGATCCACCGGTGAACCGCCTGCCGTGTCCTCGGCCTCCAGCGGTTTGTCGTCCTGCGAGCCGCCCGACGGTTGCGCTCCCGCACGGAGCTCGTTCAGCCGGTTCTGCAGGATCTCGCAGACCTGGGCCCGGTGGTTGTGCGTGCGCTCGTGGTCCAGCAGCAGCTTGATCTCGTCGGCGGGCAGCGACCGGATGCGGTGCTGCAACGAGCCGACCGGGATGTTGTCGTAATCGATGATCGGGAGTTCGTGCGGGGACATCTCGCCTCCTGCCTGAGTTCGCGTACCGCCAGTCGGTTTCCCCGCACCGCGCGAGAACATGCGCCCCGGCCGCCACCGGGCGCAGCTGCCCGCGGAATGCCAGCCTGGTGGCATGGTGCGATTCGGATGCACGCTGATGACCGAGCAATCCGGCCCGCGGGAACTGGTGCTGCAGGCCGCCGAGGCCGAGCGGGCCGGGTTCGACTTCGAAGTGATGAGCGACCACTACTTCCCCTGGCTGGAGGAGCAGGGGCACGCTCCCTACGCGTGGAGCGTGCTCGGGGCGGTCACCCAGGCCACCGAGCGGGTCGAGCTGATGACCTACGTCACCGCACCGATCATCCGCTACCACCCGGCGGTCGTGGCGCAGAAGGCCGCCACGGTCGGTTTGCTCTCCGGTGACCGGTTCGTGCTGGGCGTGGGTTCCGGGGAGAACCTCAACGAGCACGTCGTGGGCCGCGGCTGGCCGCCGGTCAACGTGCGGCACGAGATGCTGACCGAGGCTCTGCACATCATCGGCGCGCTCTTCGACGGCGGTCACGTCAACTACGCCGGGAAGCACTACCGGGTCGATTCGGCGAAGCTGTGGGACCTGCCGTCGCGGCGCGTGCCGGTGGCCACCGCCGTGTCCGGGGCGCAGTCGGTCCAGCGGTTCGCGGAGCTGTCCGACGCGATGATCGCGGTCGAGCCCAGCAGCTCGCTCTGCGAGCAGTGGGACCGCGCTGCCGCAGGCGGAGCTCAGCGCAAGATCGGGCAGCTGCCGATCGCCTGGTCGACCGACCGGGACGCCGCCGTTCAGCGGGCCCGGCAGCAGTTCCGCTGGTTCGCGGGCGGCTGGAAGGTCAACTCCGAGCTGCCCGGCCCGGCCTCCTTCGCCGCGGCGACCCAGTTCGTCCGGAGCGAGGACGTCGCGGCCTCGATCCCGTGCGGTCCCGATGTCGAGCCGATCGTGGAGTCGGCGGCGGCGTTCTGGAAGGCCGGGTTCACCGATCTCGCGGTGGTCCAGATCGACGTGGACGCCGACCGGCGGGGTTTCTTTGACTTCGCCGAGCGGGAACTGCTTCCCGCACTGCGCGAAGCCGCTTCCTGAACTCGCTCAGACCTTCTCCGCGAGCACGGTGAGCTCCACTTCGGACGCGACCGGCCGCCGCCCGATCGGTTTGAGGTAGCGGGCGGCGAACTCCGGCCGTCCGACCTGCTCGACCAGCCGCCAGCCGTGTCCGGCCAGGAACCCGGCCACCTCCTCGGGAGCCCAGCCGGACTTCCACAACCGGCGCTTGACCACGTACTCCCGGTGCAGCGCTGCGGAATCGCGGAGGTCGGTGCCGTCGAGGAAGTCCGCGCGCACGTAGGTGAACACCAGCCTGCTGCCGATCCGCGCATCGGCGAGGAAGGCGAACGTGCGGCGGATCGCGTCCTCGGTCAGGTACTGCGTCACGCCCTCCCAGACGAAGAACGGCTGCCGCTCGGCGGTGCAGCCGTGCGCGGCGAGCGCTTCGCCGAGGTCCTGGCGCTCGAAGTCGACGGGCACCAGGCCGACGCGATCCGGGATCCTGCCGTAGACCTTCTGCACGAGCGCCCGCTTGCGGGCGGTGCCGGCGGGCAGATCCACTTCGTAGCAGGGCATCGCGGCCAGCTCCGGCAGCCGGTACGCGCGGGTGTCCAGGCCCGCTCCGAGCAGCACCACGGCGTCGATCCCGTCCTCGGCCGCGGTGCGCAGCTGGTCGTCGATGTAGCGCTTCCGGCACAGCAGGCTCGACCAGAGGCCCGGGGCCCGCTTCTCCACGGCCCTGGCGATCGCCCAGCGCACCGGGGGCGCCGCGCACAGCCCCGCGACGGTCTTCGCGCCCAGCGGCAGCAGCCGGTAGGCGAGCTTGTCGCGGACCAGCGGGATCTCCTCGTGCTGGTCGATCGCGACGAGCGCCATCGGCCCCACGGCCGTGCGTGCAGCCGCGTTCCCCATGCTTGCGAGTCCTTTCCTCCGTCAAGGCTCGCCGCAGCGATCGAGCGCACGGCCGGTGGCCGGCAGCGCGGAGTCTGGAGCGTGCGGCGATTTCGGCGTCCGGTGAACGCCGCGCCGCTACCGCAGAACCGTGGCCAGACCAGCAGTGCCGGTTCCGATGTCGTGCGCCCGCGGGTACGTCGGCATGAGGAGTTCCTCTCCTGAACAGGTTCGTCCACCACGCCGACCAGGCTTCCCGGCACACCATCGACACCGCTTCGGGCTCGATACCGCCACCGTACCGCACCGAGGAACGAGGGCAAGATCATTTTCCGCCGGGCGGGTGAACGCCGCGGCCGGCGGTCGCGGTGATCATCACCACGACCGCCGGCCGGTGCCTCACGCCATCCGCCGCGCGTTCCCCCGGCCGATGACGAACCACAGGATGCTGCCCAGGAACGGCGCCACGAAGACGAAGATGATCCACACCACCTTCATCCCGAACGTCTGGGGCGACCCGAGGACGCTGATCAGCGCCGCGATGATCAGGCCCACGTAGAGCAGCACCGGCAGCGCGATCAGCACGAGCATCCCGATCTGGAACACCCCGTCGTCGGTGGCGAGGGAGGTCTGCTGGACCAGTGCGTGCATTCCGCCTGCTCTCCTGTCCGCGCCGGTGGCGCGCGTCGTGGCCGTCGCGGTTCTCCGCTGCCCGCGATCACCTTCGGGCAAGAACGTACGTCCGCGGCGACTGCGCGAACATCATCCCGAGCACCGGTTCCCCGGTGGTCCGCGAGTAGTAGCCGGGGTCGTACCCCGGTCGTACCCGCCGGGCTACCGCGTCATCAGCTCGCGCAGCGCGCCGACGATCTCGGCGGGCGATTCCTCGGCCATGAAGTGCCCGCACGACACGGTGCGGTGGTGCAGGTCGCTCGCCCAGCCGTGCCAGAGCGCCGCGGCGTCGTAGCCCAGCGCCGCGCCCCAGTCCTGCTGCAGCACGGTCACCGGCATCCGCAGCCGGTTGCCCGCCTCCCGGTCCTGCGTGTCGTGTTCCACGTCGATGAACGCCGAGGCGCGGTAGTCGGCGACGATCGACGGGATCGCCGCGCGGGAGGCCGCGAGGTAGGCCTCCCGGACATCGGCGGGGATCGCTTCCGGGCTCGTACCCCAGGCATCCAGGAAGTGCCCGAAGAACGCGTCCGCGCTGCCCTCGATCAGCTGCTCGGGCAGGCCCGGCGGCTGGGCCATCAGGTAGAGGTGGAAGCCGACCGCGCCGGAGGTGCCGCGCAGCACGTCCCACATGTCCAATGTGGGCAGCACGTCGAGAATGGCGAGGTGGCTGATCCGCTCCGGGTGGTCGAGCCCGGCCCGGATCGCCACCAGCGCGCCCCTGTCGTGCCCGGCGAGCGCGAAGCGCTCGTGGCCGAAGGCGCGGGCGAGGGCCACCACGTCGGCGGCCATGGTGCGCTTGGCGTAGGTCTCCCCGCCGGTGTCGGCGGGCTTGTCGCTGTCGCCGTACCCGCGCAGGTCGGGGACGAGCACGGTGTGGTCGGCGGCCAGGTCGGCCGCCACGTGCCGCCACATCAGGTGCGTCTGCGGGAACCCGTGCAGCAGCACGACCGGGCTGCCGGAGCCGCCGACCGCGACGTTGAGCGCCACCTCCTCCGCCACGGGAACCCGCTGGTAGTCGAAACCGTCGATCCGCAGTGCCACGCTGAGCCCTTCGTCGGGACCGCCGCTGCCCGGCGGTCGCTGGTAGCAGCCTGCGCGAGCCGAATCAGCAGCGGATCAGCACGCGCTGACCAGCGGGCCTTGTCTAGGGTTGCCGTGGAGGTGAGCCTGCGCGGTGGTGAAGTTCGGTGTGCTCGGCCCGGTCGTCGCCGAGGACGACCGCGGTGCGATCGACCTGCGCGGTCCCCGGCACCGCGCGGTGCTGGCCCGGCTGCTGATCGCCCGGGGCCGGGTGGTGCCGGTCGGGATGCTCGTCGACGACCTGTGGGAGGTTCCGCCCGACGGCGCGGTGGGTGCCGTCCAGTCGTTCGTCGCGACGCTGCGGCGGGCGCTGGAACCCGGCCGCGCGCCCCGCACGCCCGCCCGGCTGCTGGTCACCGAGTCCCCCGGCTACGCCCTGCGGGCCGAGTTCGTGGACGCCTGGCAGTTCGAGGCGGCGGTGGCGGAGTCCGGCGACTTGCTGGCGCACGGCCGGGCGGAGGACGCCCTTGCCCACCTCCAGGCGGCTCTGGATAGTTGGCGAGGGCCTGCCTACTCCGAGTTCGCCGAGGAGCACTGGGCTCGCGCGGAGGTGACCCGACTCGGCGAACTGCGGTTGCTCGCGGTGGAGCGGCGGGCCGAGGCGGGGCTCGCAATGGGCCGCGCTCCCGCCGTCGCCGCCGACATGCGAGCGCACGTGTCCGAGCATCCGTGGCGCGAGCACGCCTGGCAGCTGCTGGCCGTCGCCCTCTACCAGGCCGGACGCCAGCGCGATGCGCTCGAAGCGCTGCGCACCGCCAAGGCCGCGCTGGTCGCCGAGCTCGGTGTGGATCCGGGCCCGGACCTGCGCAGGCTGGAAGCCGACATCCTCGCCCAGGCGCCACGGCTCAGCGCCACGCCCTCCGCCGCTCCGGCGCTCGAACCGGTGGTCGCCGAGCGGCGGTTGGTCGGCCGCGACCGGGAGCTCGGCCAGCTCACCGCTGCCGCGGCGGAGGCCGCCGACCGGCGCGAATTCCGGCTGGCGCTGGTCGCGGGCGAGCCGGGTGCCGGGAAGACGGCGCTCGTCGAGGCCCTCGTGCGGGAGCTGGCCGCCGCCGGGTGGATCACCGCCTGGGGCCGCAATCCCGAGCACGAGGGCGCACCGGCCACGTGGCCTTGGATCCAGTTGCTCGACGGCCTCGCGGCGGTCACGAACATCCCGGTCCCGGACGTCTTCGCCGGGGCGGACGATGCCGTGGCGGCTCGGTTCCACGCGCGGCGCCGCGTCGTCTCCCACATCAGTGCGGTGGCCGCCGAGCGCCCGGTGCTGCTGGTTCTCGACGACCTGCACCGGGCCGACGAGGAGACGCTGGCGCAGCTCACCGCGCTGATCGGCGAGCCCGTGCACCGGCCGGTGCTGCTGGTGGGGACCTACCGCAGCACCGAGCTCTCGCCGGGCCTCGCCGAGGTGCTGGGCCGCAGCGCCGGTTCCGAACCGGCCCGGATCTACCTCGGCGGGCTCGACCGCGCGGAGGTGGGCGAGCTCGCCCGCGCCGCCGCGCAGCGCGAGGTTCCCGAGGAGGTGGCGCAGATCATCCACGCGCGCAGTGGCGGCAATCCGTTCTTCGCCCGGGAGCTGGCCCGGCTGTTCGACACCGATGGGGACGCGACGCTGCACGCGGTTCCGGCCGGGGTGCGCGATGTCGTGCGGCAGCGGCTCAACGCACTGCCCGGCCCCGCCCGCACCGTCCTGCGGCAGGCGGCCGTCATCGGCGACGACGTCGACATCGACCTGCTGACCGGCACCGAGGAAGCAGTACTGGACGCCGTCGACGCGGCCGTGCTCCTGGGATTCCTCGTCGAATCCGGTTCGCGGCTGCGGTTCGCCCACGCCCTGGTCCGGGACACCGTCCACGCCGAGGTGTCCGGTCCGCGGCGGAGCCACTGGCACGCCAAGGCCGCGGAAGCCCTCGAACGCATCCGCCCCGACGACGTCGAGGCGATCGCGCACCACTTCCTCCTGGCCGGCACCACTGCGACGGCGGGCAGGGCAGCGCACTACGCGGCGCTGGCCGCGCAACGGGCCGAACGCCGCTTCGCACCGCACGAAGCGGCCCGGCTGTGGGAGGCGGCGATCGCCGCGCACGACCGATCCGGCGCGACCGATCCCCGGAGCAGGCTTGACCTGGTCATGGGCCTGGTGCGGGCGCTGGCGATCACCGGCGACCTGGCGGCGGCACGGGTGCACCGCGCCGAGGCGATCACCGCGGCCGAAGCGCTGGGCGATGCCGAGTCGACCGCGCGGGTGATCGGAGCGTTCGACGTGCCGGGCATCTGGACGACCAACGACGACCCGGCGATGTCCGAGCAGGTGGTGGCGGTGACCGAACGGACCCTCGCGGCCGTGCCGGAACACCTGGTGGCGGAGCGGGCGCGGCTGCTGGGCACGCTGGCGATGGAGCTGCGCGGCACCGGCTCGGACCGCGGGCGCGAGGCCGCTGCCGAAGCCGTCGCCCTCGCTCGCCGGCTGCACGACCCGGAGCTGCTCGCGTTCGCCCTCAACGGCCGGTTCATGCACACCTTCGACCGCGCCGGGCTCGCGCCCGAACGCGCTCAAACCGGCCGCGAGCTCGTCGAGCTGGCCGCGGACCGCGGACTCGTGACCTTCGAAGTGCTCGGCCACCTGATCCTGCTGCAGGCGCACTCGGCGCTGGCCGAGTTCGGCGTGGCCGACCGGCACGCCGCGGCCGCCGACGAACTGGCCGAACGCCACGAGCTCCCGCTTGTGGCGGTGTTCACCCGCTGGTACGCGGCGGTCCGCGACGCGGCCGCCGGTCGCGTCGCGGAGGCCGAAGCCGGGTACCGGGCCGCGGCCGCGCGTCTCGGCGGCACCGGGATGTGGGGCGTCGAGCGCGGCACGCTCCCGCTCGCCCTGCTGTGCCTGCGGATCCAGGAGGACCGACCGTCCGCAGTGGACCTGGCGGCGGACTGGGGCCCGTTCCTGCCCTGGGTGCGCCCGCTCGGACTGCTCGACGCGGGCGACCGCGACGCGGCGGTCGCGGCGGCGCGCGCGATCCCGGAGTCACCGCCCGATCTGCTGCGCGAAGCACGGCTGTGCCTCACCGCGACGACCGCCGTGCGGCTGGGTGACCAGGCGATGATGGAGCAGACCTACGCAGCACTGGAACCCGCTGCGGCCGAGCTCGCCGGAGCGGGCAGCGGCCTGCTCACCGCGGGCCCTGTCGCGCACCACCTCGAAAAGCTCGCCACCGGGCTCGGCAGGTCGCACGCCGCGCAGCGAAACCACCGGCGCGCGGCCGAGATCGCCCGGAAAGCCCGGCGCTGACGCCAGCTCAGCCGCGCGATTTCTCCCAGATCGTCACGTGGTAGCGGCTCTCGTTCCCGAACGGCCGACGCGTCCAGTCCTCCCAGCGCTCCCGGCGCCGCAGTCCGGCGAGTTCGGCCATCAGGTCGAGCTCGGCAGGCCACGCGTACCGGGTGGGGAACGAGCGGAGCTCGCCGCGGCCGTCGACGACTTCGACGTAGTTCGAGGTCAACGTCTGCTCGGCCACGTCGTAGACGTCGTAGGCCCAACCGGTCGCGCTGGTCCGGAAGGGCACCACCCGCTGCCCGGGCGGCAGCTTCCGCAGCTCCGGGACCTCCACCTCCGTGACGAAGCAGCCGCCGGGTTCCAGGTGCCGCGCCGCGTTGCGGAAGCACGCCACCTGCTCGGCCTGCGTCATCAGGTTGGCGAGCGTGTTGAAGGCCGCGAAGACCACCGCGAAGGTCCCGTCCACCCGCGCGGTGGCGATGTCGCCGGTGGTCACGCCGATCGCCGCGCCACCGGGCTTGGCGCGCAGCTGATCGACCATCGCCCGCGACAGGTCGACGCCGTGCACCTCGACACCGCGCTGCGCCAGCGGCACCGCGATGCGCCCCGTGCCGACGCCGAACTCCAGCGCGCGTCCGCCACCGGCGAGCTCGGCCAGCAGCTCGACCGCCGGTTCCACCGCGTCCGGCCGGAACAGCTCGGCCCACATCTCGTCGTAGTCCGCCGCGACATCCGCCCCGAAGTGACCGTCCGCATCCACGGCATGACCGTAGCGAGCGCGATTCCCGTTCCGCACCTCGTTTTTCCGGCGCGGGCCGGACACCGCCATTCGGGCAGTACCGCGGTGACCGGCCACCCGAACCGATCTCCGGTCGTAGTCTCGATCACAGCCGAGGCACTGGCGCGCCGAGCCCGGCCCGACACGAGCAGGAGGAACCGAACTTGATCTCGAACCCGGATCTCGTGCGGCGCTCGACCGCGCTGCGCCCGGTTCTGCAACGGCACCGGCAGGCGGGCGACGAGCAGCGCAAGCTCACCGACGAGACCGTCGACGCGCTCACCGGGGCCGGGCTGCTGCGGGCCGCGGTGCCGAGCCGGTTCGGCGGCGGGGAGTGCGATCTGCCGACGATCCTGGCGGCCACCCGCGAGGTGGCCAGGGCGGATCCGTCGGCGGGCTGGGTGATGATGATCTTCAGCTCGGCGAACTGGCTCAGCGGCCTGTTCGAGCCCGCGGCCCAGGACGAGATCTACGCGGACGGGCCCGACGCGCACGTGTGCTCGGTGCTGACACCGCACGGGACGGGACGCCGCGCCGACGGCGGCTGGATCCTGAGCGGGAACTGGGCACCGGCGTCCGGCTGCCTGCACGCCACGTGGGCGCTGCTGGCGTTCTCGCGCGACGCGGGCGGGCCCGGGTTCGCGCTGGTGCCGACGGACGAGCTGACCGTCTCGACCACCTGGTTCACCCTCGGCATGCGGGCCACCGGGAGCCACCTGCTCATCGGTGAGGAGATCTTCGTCCCGGACCACCGGGTGCTCGCGCTCGGGCCCGCCGTCGCCGGCGTGCGCGGCACCGACGTGCCCCGCTACCGCTCCGCGCTGGTCCCGACGCTGACCACCTGCATGATCGCGCCGTACCTGGGGATCGCCACGGCGGTGCTGGAGCACGTAGTCGACCACGCCGAGGACAAGGGCATCCCCGGCACCCGCTACGAGCGGCGCAGCGACTCGGCCGCGTTCCAGATCGCCGTCGCCCGCGCCGCGACGAACATCGACCTGGTGGAGATGATCGGCGACCGCGCCGCGGCCACCGTCGACGGCCACGCCGCGGCGGGCACCCACCCCGACTACGCGACCCGGGCCCGGATCCGGCAGCACGCCGGGCACGCGGTGCAGCTGTGCTTGTCGACCGTGGACGAGCTCGTCACCGCCTCCGGCTCGTCGGCGCTGGCCGATTCGCACCCGCTGCAGGGCTACGTGCGCGACATCCACACCGCGGCCAGGCACGCGATGGCCAACCCGGCGATCTGCGCCGAGGCGTTCGGCCGCGCGCTGCTCGGCACGAGCACCAACATCACCGACCTGATCTGAGGTTGGCGGTGGCCGCACGCGGTTAGCCGGGTGGAGGACGGCAAGCGCGCGAGGGAGGCGGTCGGCGTGGTTCGGGATTCGTGGGACCGGCTGGGCGGAGCCGTGCTCTCCGCAGCGCGGATCGTCGTGTCGTTGCTCTTCGTGCTGCACGGTGCGGCGACGTTGTTCGGCGTGCTCGGCGCCGGTGCACCCACTCCCGTCGGCCGGTGGCCGGGGTGGTGGGCTGGTCTGATCCAGTTCGTCTGCGGTGGGCTGGTGATGGTCGGGCTGGGCACCAGGCCGGCGGCGCTGATCTGTTCCGGGGCGATGGCGTTCGCCTACTTCACCGTGCACCAGCCGCGCGGGCTGCTGCCCATGCAGAACTACGGCGAACTCGCCGCGCTGTACAGCTGGTTCTTCCTCCTCATCGCCGCGCTCGGCGCGGGGCCGTTCTCGCTCGACGCCCTGCTGCGCCGCCCGGTCAGGCGTTGACGCCGGTGAGGGCGAAGAACTCCTGCCGGGAGCGGGCGTCGGAGCGCAGTGTGCCCAGCAGCGTCGAGGTCACCGTGCTGGATCCGGTGGCCTGCACGCCGCGCAGCGTCATGCAGGTGTGCTCGGCTTCGATGACCACGCCGACGCCCTGGGGCCGCAGGTGCTCGCACAGCCAGTCGGCGACCTGCTTGGTCAGCCGTTCCTGCACCTGCGGGCGGCAGGAGAAGTGCTCGACGACGCGCGCCAGCTTCGACAGCCCGAGGATCCGCTCCCCCGGCAGGTAGCCGACGTGCGCGGTGCCGACGAACGGCAGCAGGTGGTGCTCGCACACCGACCGGACCGGGATCGCCCGCGCCAGCACCAGTTCGTCGTAGCCCTCGTCGTTCGGGAACGTCGTCAGGTCGAACGGGCGCGGGGTGAAAAGCTCGGCGTAGGCGCGGGCCATCCGGCCCGGTGTGCCGCGCAGGCTCTCGGAGTCGGTCGAGATGCCCAGCGCCCGCAGGAGATCTCCCGCAGCCCGCTCGGCGGCGCCGAGGTCGATCTCGCCGGCGGGCTCGTGCGCGACGCGCAGGGCAGGTGCGGATGTCATCAACGTCTTCCTTCGCGTCGACGCGGCCGGGCGCGGCCCCGATTTCACCAATCGACGTTAGTCTTATTCGTGCAGTCCGGTCAACGCTCCCGGCAGCGGGATCACAGACCGTATTCCACCCATTGGGATGTGCCGGAGAGCGCTAGGGTTGGGCCATGGATGAGGCCGGTTCGGCGGTGACCGCGGTGGCCGCGCTGGAAGACGAGCTGCGACGCGGGATGTACGACTACATCCGCCGCGCCCGGCGGCCGGTGGGCCGCGACGAGGCCGCCTCGGCGGTCGGCATCTCCCGCAAGCTCGCCGCTTTCCACCTCGACAAGCTGGTGGCCGCGGGACTGCTGTGCGCGCGGTACGAACCGCTCGGCGGGATCCGCAAGGTCGGCCGCACCCCGAAGGTCTACGAGCCGGCGCGCAACGACATCCGGATCAGCATCCCGCCCCGCCAGCACGACCTGCTCGCGGGCATCCTGCTCGACGCGGTGCTCGACGAGGGCGACCAGGAGAAAGCCTCCCAAGCGACGCTGCGCGTGGCTCGCGAGCACGGGCACCGACTCGGCACCGCCGAACGCGAGCGCACCCGCCCCGGCAGGCTCGGCGCGGAACGCGCGCTGACCCGGGCCGCGGAGGTGCTCGCCGGCTACGGCTTCGAACCGGACCGGGAGGCACCCGGTTGCGTGCGGCTGCGCAACTGCCCGTTCCACCCGCTGACCGCCCGGTCCCCGGAACTGGTGTGCGGCCTGAACCACGCCTTCCTGCAGGGCTTCCTCGCCGGGCTCCAGGCCCGCAGCGCCGAAGCAGTGCTCGAACCGCACCCCGGCGAGTGCTGCGTCGCACTGCGGAGCAGGTGAGCCCCGAAGTCCCGGATTCCGCCTGGACTCACCGCCCGAGCTGCTGCGTCGCGTGCTCTGCGTACACCGCAGGCGGGTTGGCGATGTAGGCGATCTCGACGTCGTCGTCGAACGTGCAGGTGTTCGTGCTTCCGGCCGGCATGTAGACGACATTTCCGGTCGTGGCGGTGAAGATCTCGCCGTTCTCGTCCTGGATCGTGACAACGCCCTTGATCACGACCATCACCTCGTCGTACGGGAACGAGGCTCGAAGCGACTCCCCGGCCGCGATGCTGCCGAACCCGACTGTCATCCTCGCGTCCGGTTGCGCGGTGGCGTCGATGAGATCGCTGCCGGCGAACCGGCCGTCACCCACCGGGTCCCAGTCCGCGCGGCGTCGCGCGTCCTCGATCTTCACGACCTGTGTCCGCATCGGCGTTTCCTCCCTCAGCACTGTTCCTCGCGGAACCGTACGACCTCGAGTTAGGTGGAGGTAAAGCAGCGATTCCCGCGACTGGCAACGAAATTCCGCTCCGCGTCGAGCACAGACCTCGAATGACTCGCCTGACGCCGGGTTCCCGGTAGCGCAGACCGCTGCGCACTCACGACCGTTCGCTTGCGACCGGCTTCGAACGGCGGGCGAACCGGGCGCGGAGTGGCGCCACGAGCGAGGGGCCGCCTGCGAAGCACCACACCGCGATCACCGGGTCGCAGAGCGCGCAGCCGAAGGACGCGTACTCGAGGAACGGGATGATCGGGTTGCCGTACAGGTGGTGCGCCACGTCCCAAGCCGTGTGCAGCAGCCAGCCGATGCCGATGAACGTCCAGGACTCCAGTCCCCGGTAGGCGCAGTAGGCGACGACGACGCAGAAGGCGAGCTCCCAGATGCCGAAGCCGCCGCCGCTGATGTAGGCCGCACCGGCACCGGCGACCATCAAAGCGTTGAACCGGCGCCGGTGCGGGTCGCGGATGAACGAGTTCAGCAACGCGTAGAGAACACCGATCAGCATCGGGGTGATGATGGACATGCTCGGTCCTGCCACTTCCGGGTGTCGGGAACGGGGCGCCTGCCGGGCAGGTCGCCCTCCTGGCCGGAATCCGACGCTATGCAGCGCGGCCTCAAGCCGGAAGTGGCTGGATTGCCAGCTTCCAACGGAATCTCGCCAACGCCCTGACCAGCGCTCCGCGCACCGCACCTCGTCGGCGGGAACCACGGGTGCGGCTACATTCGCGCCATGCACACCGTGGCCGTCCTAGCGCTGGACGACGTCATCCCGTTCGACCTGGCCACGCCGCTCGAGGTGTTCACCCGCACCCGGCTGCCCGATGGTCGCGCCGCCTACCGGCTGCGGATCTGCGCTGCCGCCCCGACCGTCAGCGCGGGCCTGTTCACCCTGCACGCGCCGTGGGGGCTGGACGCGCTGGAGACGGCGGACACGATCGTGCTGCCCGGTTGCGCCGATCCGACCGCCGAGGTCCCGAGCACCGTCCTCGACGCGCTCCGGCGAGCAGCCGAGCGCGGCACCCGCATCGCCTCGATCTGCTCAGGGGCGTTCATCCTCGCCGCCACCGGGCTGCTCGACGGACTGCGCGCGACGACCCACTGGCGCGCGGCTCCGCTGCTGGCCGCGCGGCATCCCGGGATCGACGTGGACCCGGACGTGCTCTACGTCGACAACGGCCAGTTCCTCACCTCAGCCGGTGCGGCGGCGGGGCTGGACCTGTGCCTGCACGTGATCCGCCGCGACCACGGTTCCGCGGTCGCCGCGGACGCGGCACGCCTGTCGGTGATGCCGCTGGAGCGGGAGGGCGGCCAGGCCCAGTTCGTCGTCCAGGACCTGCCCGCTGCGCCGCGCGGCTCGGCCCTGGAACCGCTGCTGAACTGGCTGGAGGACAACGCCGCGCACGACCTCTCCCTGGAGGACATCGCGGCCCGCGCGGGCATGAGCACCCGGACCCTCAACCGGCGCTTCCGCGAGCAGACCGGCACCACTCCCCTGCAGTGGCTGCACCGCACTCGCATCCGCCTCGCCCAGCACCTGCTGGAGACCACCGACCACCCGGTCGAGAGGATCAGCGCCCAGGTCGGCTTCGGCTCCCCCACCGCGTTCCGCGACCGCTTCAAACGCGTGGTCGGCACCACTCCGAACACCTACCGAAACACCTTCCAGCACAACGCAACCTGATCCACTCACCTTGTCCACAGTGGATTCACCATGGAGGGGTCGGCCACGCGTCCGGCTTCGACCGTTCGAGGCTTCCGGCGGGTGACCGGCGCCGCCTGCCGGTGCCTTCCGACCCGGCGGCACCACCGCCGCACCGACTCGCTGGTGGAGAGATCCTGTGGAACTCATCGTTCTCGGCTGCTCGGGCAGCGCACCGTCACCGGATTCGCCGTCGTCCGGCTACATCCTGCGTTCCGGTGACAGCCTGCTGGTGATCGACCTCGGCAACGCGACGCTGAGCCCGCTGCAGCGCTGGGCCGACCCCTACGACATCGACGCGCTGTTCCTGACGCACCTGCACCCGGACCACTGCGCGGACTTCGCGCCGCTGGACGTCTACCGCCGGTTCCACCCGGACCAGCCGTACGACCCGAAGCAGCGGCGCCTGCCCGTGTACGCACCCCCGGAAGTGCCGAGCCGGCTGGCCGCGCTCTACGCGCCCAGCTCCGAACAACGCGAGCACACCGACCTCTCGGACATCTTCGACTTCCGGTCACCACCGGTCGATCCGGTCCGCATCGGCGCGTTCGAGATCAGGGCGGTGCCGGTGGACCACCTGTGCCCGACGTGGGGCCTGCGCATCGAGGCCGAGGGCCGCGTGTTCGCCTTCACCGGCGACACCGGCACCTGCGACGGCATCGGCAAGCTGGCGGCGGGAGCCGACGTGCTGCTGTCCGAAGCGTCCTGGCTCGACTCGCCGGACCAGCCCACCGGCATGCACCTGTCGGGCAAGCAAGCCGGGAAAGCGGCGAGCGACGCCGGAGTCGGCCGCCTCCTGCTCACCCACTACTCGCCGTGGACCGACCAGAAAGCCCTGGCCCGCGAAGCCGCCGAAGCCTACGACGGCCCGGTGAAGGTCGTCCAGGCCGGCGACACCCACCAGATCTGATCACCGTCCCTGGGAGTCCCCGAAAACAACTCACCGGCAACGCAATTGGAATCGTCTTCCGCACCGTGAATCCTCAGTGCCACCGCGCCTCGTGCCGACCACCACTCGCCGTGTTCGCTCCACTGCGGACCGCTTCCCCGATCACCCGCACGCGCTGCGCGGTCCCCCATCCGGTGTCGGACCCGGCGGGACGGGAGGTAGGGTGTGTGGCCGTTGACAGGGGAGCGCCGTGGTGAAGGGCGCTGAGAGTGCGGGTTGAGCCGCAGACCCTCCGAACCTGCTCCGGTTAGCACCGGCGAAGGGAGTTCTTGTGGCGCGCGATGCCGCTTTCCGGTACCGGACGATCGATTTCGTCACCGTGGCCATGCTGGGCGTGGCGATCGGCGTGGCGTTCTGGGGCTGGGCGCAGCTCTACCAGGTGCTGAGCACCCTCTCCACGTTCGCGTTCCCGCCGAGCTCCGGGCTGTTCGGCGGCGCTTGGCTGCTCGGTGGCGTGATCGGCGGGCTGGTCATCCGCAAGCCCGGGGCCGCGCTGCTGACCGAGGTGGTCGCCGCCTCGGTGGAGGCGCTGCTGGGCAACAGCTGGGGCCTGTCGACGGTGATCTCCGGAACCATCCAGGGCTTCGGGGTGGAGCTGGTGCTGGCCGTGTTCCTGTGGAAGCGGTTCGGTCCCCTGGTCGCCGCGCTGGCGGCCGCGGTCGCCGCCGCGTTCGAGTCGTTCTACGAGTGGCAGGTCTACTACACCGACTGGGCGCTGCCCTACCAGCTGGCCCACCTCGGGTTCTTCGTGGTCTCCGGCGTGGTCATCGCCGGGTTCGGCGGCTGGGCGCTGGTCCGCGGGCTGGCCGCGACCGGCGCGCTGGACGCCTTCGGTGCGGGACGGGAGCACCACGAGCGGACCGCGGTGTGACCACCTCGACGGACCTCCGCGCGGAGCTCCGGGGTTTCGGCTGGCAGCCGCTGGGGCGGCGGGCACCGGCGATCGACGGGCTGGACCTGAACGTCCGGCCGGGCGAGCGGATCCTGCTGGCCGGGCCGAGCGGGGCGGGCAAGTCGACGGTCATCCACGCGCTGGCCGGGGTGCTCGGCGGTGCGCTGCCGGGCGAGATGAGCGGCGCGGTCCGGGTCGACGGCCAGATCGGCCTGGTGCTGCAGAACCCCGGGGCCGCGGTGGTGGCCGACCGGATCGGCCGCGACGTGGCCTTCGGCCCGGAGAACAGCGGGATCGCGCGGGAGGAGATCTGGCGGCGGGTGGCCGAGGCGCTCGAACTGGTCGGGCTGTCCTACCCGGTCGACCGGCCGACGTCGGCGCTGTCCGGCGGTGAGCTGCAGCGGCTCGCGCTGGCCGGGGTGCTGGCGCTGCGGCCGTCGATGCTGCTGCTGGACGAGCCGACCTCGATGCTCGACGCCGGCAACGCCGACCGGGTGCGCACCGCCGTGGCCGATGTCGTGGCGAGCACCGGCGCTTCGCTGGTCGTCGTCGACCACCGGATCGGGCCGTGGCTGGATCTCGTGCACCGCGTCGTCGTCCTCGACTCCGGTGGCCGGATCGTGCACGACGTCGACCCGGACACCTGCCGGGCGCGGCTCACCGAGGAGCTCGGCCGGGCCGGGGTGTGGATGCCCGGCCTGCCCGCGCCCGAGCCCGTCGACGTGCCCGCAGCGCTGGTCGCGCCGGACTCCCCCGGGCCTCGGCTGGACGTCCGCGACCTGGGCGTGGACCTGGTGGCCCGCCGGATGCGCGGCACTGCCCCGGTCGTGGCGCTCGACGAGGTGTCGACCGAGGTGCTGCCCGGGCAGCTCTCGGTGTTCACCGGCGCGTCGGGGGCGGGCAAGTCCACCCTGCTCGCCGCGCTGGCCGGTCTGGTCCGGCCCGATCGCGGCAGCATCGGCGGCACGCCGGTCCCGCTGCACCGGATGTCCTCCCCCGAGCTGGCGCGGACGGTCGGCTGGGTGCCGCAGAACCCGGAGCACGGCTTCCTCACCACCAGCGTGCGGCAGGAGATCACCCGCACCGGGCTCAAGCTGGGCACCGGCGTCGCGGTCGAGGAGATCCTGGAGGTGCTCGGGCTGGCTTCGCTGGCCGAGGCCAACCCCTACCGGCTCTCCGGTGGTGAGCAGCGCCGGGTGGCGCTCGCCGCCGCGCTCGCGCACCGGCCCGGGGCCCTGATGCTCGACGAACCGACCGTCGGGCAGGACCGCCGCACGTGGGCGGCCATCACCGGGTGGGTGCGGGCGGCCGCGCGCGCAGGCGCCACCGCGGGCGCTTGCACCCACGACCAGGCGCTGATCGAGATCGCCGACCGCGAGACGCGGCTCGAGCGGGGGCGGGTGCGATGAACGGCGTGCTGGCCAGGGTGAACCCGCTGGTGCTGGTGGCGGTGGGGCTGCTGGCGCTCGTCGCCTCGCTGGGCGTGCGTTCGCTGCTCACCGCGGTGATCACCACCGGTGTCTACGTGCTCGCCATGGCGCTGATGCTGCCCGCGCGTTCCGGTCATCCGCTGCGGTTCGCCACCGTCGTGCTGGGCGGCGTCTCGGTCGCCTACTCGACGTGGCTGCTCGGCGGCGGGCACCTCGACGTCGCCGCCACCGCTGGGCTGCGCATCGCCGTGCTGGCGCTGCCCGGCGTGGCCGTCGCGCCGCTGATCGAGCCGATGGCGCTGGCCGATCAGCTCGGGCAGCGGCTCCGCCTGCCGCACCGGTTCGTCGTGTCCTTCGCCGCGGCGCTGCAGCGGTTCGAGCAGCTCGGGCAGACCTGGCAGCACCTCTCGCGGGCACGCCGGTCGCGCGGGTTCGGTCCCGGGCGCGGACCGGTCTCCCGCGGTCGCCACGCCGCCTCGGTCACCTTCGGGTTGCTGGTCACCACCATGCGCGAGGCCACCAGCGCCTCGATCGCGATGGACGCGCGCGGGTTCGCCCGGGCCCGGCGCCGCACCTGGGCCGAACCGGCGCCCTGGACCGGGACGGACACCGCCGTGCTGCTGGTCGGTGTCCTGCTCGCCGCGGTCCCGTACGCGGTGGGGCTGTTCTCGGCGGCATGACGCCGGGCGGTGCTCACCCGGAGAAGAACTGGATCACCCGGTTCGTCCAGCTCTTGACGTCTTCGGCCGTCTTCGACACGTGCAGGGCCGAGTTCGGCAGCAGCTCGTGCAGCCGCTCGGCGGTGGAGACCGGGTGGAGCGGGTCGGTGTCCCAGGCGAGGATCAGCGCCGGGTGCTCCAGCGCCGCCCAGGTCTGCGCAGCCGACCACCGGCCACCCGGCCTTTGCACCCTACCCCCCACGGGTATGTGAAGATCAGGAGAAGTAGACGCCGATGCGGCGGCCGCCGATGTCGTGCACGTCGATGTCCAGGTCGAAGATCTCGCGCAGGACCTGCGGCGTCATCGTCTCGGCGACGGTGCCCCGCGCCACCACCGCGCCGTCCTTCATGGCCACCACGTGGTCGGAGTGGCAGGACGCGAAGTTGATGTCGTGCACCACCAGGACCACCGTCTTGCCGAAGTCGTCGGCCATCCGGCGCAGGCGGCGCATCATCAGCACCGCGTGGCGCATGTCCAGGTTGTTCAGCGGCTCGTCCAGCAGCACGTAGTCGGTGTCCTGGCACAGCACCATCGCGACGTAAGCGCGCTGGCGCTGGCCGCCGGAGAGCTGGTCGAGCTGCCGGTCGGCGAGCTCGCCCAGCGCGAAGTAGTCGATCGCCTCGTCGACCGCGGCCAGGTCCTGCCGGGTGAGCTTGCCTCGCGAGTGCGGGAACCGGCCGAAGGACACCAGCTCGCGCACGGTCAACCGCGCGGTGAGGTGGTTCTCCTGGCGCAGCACGGCGAGCGTGCGGGCGAGCCGGTCGCTCGGCGTGCGCGCGACGTCGAGGCCGTCGACCGTCACGGTGCCGCGGTCGGCGGGCATCAGGCGGCTCACGATGCCCAGCAGCGTCGACTTGCCCGCGCCGTTGGGCCCGATGATCGACGTCACGCCGCCGCGCGGAATGGTCAGCGACACGTCGTCGACGACGGTCGTCCGGCCGTAGGACTTGGTGACGTTGCGGATCTCGATCACCGTCGCGACTCCCGGATGAGCAGGGCGATGAAGTAGGCACCGCCGACGAAGTTGATGACCAAGCTCAGCGTGGTGTCCAGGCCGAACAGCTGCTCCAGCACCAGCTGCCCGCCGACCAGCGCGATCACCGAGATCAGCGCCGCCGCGGGCACCAGCACGCGGTGCCGGACCGAGCCGGTGAGCTGGCGGGCGAGATTGGCCACCAGCAGGCCGAGGAAGGTGATCGGCCCGACCAGCGCCGTCGAGACGGCTACCAGCACCGCGATCACGATCAGCGCGCGGTTGACCACGGCTCGGTGGTCGACGCCGAGGTTGACCGCGTAGTCGCGACCGAGAGCCTCCACGTCGAGCTGCCGGAACAGCCGCGCGCCGTAGCCGGAGACCGCGACGATCAGCAGCGCGCTGAGCGCCAGCAGCTCGGTGTCCACGGCGTTGAAGCTGGCGAAGTAGGTGTCCTGGAGCACCACGAACTCGTTCGGGTCGATCAGCCGGGAGATGAACGAGGACAGGCTGGCGAACAGGGTGCCGAAGATGATGCCGACCAGCACCAGCACGTAGAGGTCGCGGCTGCGCCGCCCGAACAGCCACCGGTACAGCGCCCCGGCGAACAGCACCATCGCCCCGACCTCGACGGCGAACATCAGCCTGCCGTCGAGCCGGGTGAGCACGAGCGCGCCGAACAGGAACACGATCAGGGTCTGGATCAGCACGAACAGCGAGTCGAAACCCATGATGCTCGGCGTGAGGATCCGGTTGTTGGTGACGGTCTGGAAGAGCACGCTGGAGAAGGCGATCGCGTAGCCGACCACGACCATCGCCGCGATCTTGCGGGCGCGGACGCCCAGCGCGTACTCCCAGTTCCCCTTGAGCCCCAGCACGCAGAACCCGACCACGGCCAGCACCGCGACCGCCAGCAGCAGGCCGAGCACCCGGCGCTCGCCGCGGCGTTCGGCGCGCAGGGCGGTGGTGGAGTCCGGAACCGGCATCACGCCACCTTCTTCCGGGCCTTGAGCACCAGCGCGATGAACACCGCGCTGCCGATCACCCCGGCGACCGTTTCCACCGGGATCTCGTACGGGAAGCGGATCGTGCGGCCCAGCACGTCGCACAGCAGCACGAAGAACGCGCCGGCCAGCGCCGTCACCGGCAGCACCCGGCGCAGGTCGTCGCCGAGCGCCATGGTCACCAGGTTCGGCACGATCAGGCCGAGGAACGGGATGTCGCCGACGGTGACCACCACGACCGAGGTGGTCACCGAGACCAGCACCAGCCCGAGGTTGACCACCCGGTCGAAGTCGACGCCGAGGTTGATGGCGAAGCTCTCGCCGAGCCCGACCACGGTGAACCGGTTGGCGTAGAGGTAACCGAGCAGGGTGATCGCGCCGGCCAGCCACAGCAGTTCGTAGCGGCCGCGCAGCACGCCGGAGAAGTCGCCGCTGGTCCACACCGACAGCGTCTGCAGCAGGTCGGCCCGGTAGGCGAAGAACGTGGTGACCGAGCTGATGACGCCGCCGAGCATGATGCCCAGCAGCGGCACCACGATCATGTCGCGGTAGGTGATGCGCCGCAGCAGGGCCAGGAACAGGAAGGTCCCGGCCAGCGCGAACACCGCCGCCACCGCCATCTTCGCCAGCAGCGAGGCCGAGCCGAACAGCACGGTGGCGACCAGCACGCCCAGCGAGGCCGATTCGGTGGTGCCCGCGGTGGACGGCGAGACGAAGCGGTTGCGGGAGACGTGGATCATGATGAGCCCGGCGACGCTCATCGCGGCCCCGGCCAGCAGGATCGCGATCAGCCTGGGCAGACGCGACTCCCGCAGCAGCAGGAGTTCGTCGGGGTGCCCGGCGAGCAGGCCCTGCGGCGTCAGGCTGCCGACCCCGACGAACAGCGACCCGCACGCGAGGGCCAGCAGCACCGGCACCGCGATGAGCAGCTGCCAGCAGCGGGTCCCCGCGCGGGGTCGCCGGGTGTCGGCAACCGACCGGTCCCCGGTCGATCGCCCGGTCACGACAGGCTGTCCCCGACCGCCCGCACCATCTGCTCCACGGAGGACAGACCGGTGGGCGCGATGTACCAGGTGAACGGGTCGAGGTAGACGATCTTGCCGTCACGGGCGGCCTTGGTCCGCTGCACCAGGGCGTTGTCGAGGACCTGCGCGGCCGCCTTGCCCTCCTCGCCGATGGCGGCGTCCCGGTCCACCACGTACAGGACGTCGGGGTCGACCTCGGCGATGAACTCCGGCGAGATGGCGTCGCCGTGCGTCTCGGTGGACAGCCCTTCGCGGGCCGGGGCGACGCCGAGCGAGTCGTGCACGATGCCGAAGCGCGAGCCCGGCCCGTAGGCGCTGATCTTGCCGCCGGTGGTGAGCACGACGAGGCCGGAGGCCTGCTTCGCGGCGGCCTGCTCGCGCACCTTCCGCACCGAGTCGTCCAGCGCGGCGAAGCGCTGCTCGACCTCGGCCTGCTTGCCGAAGATGGTGCCCAGGACCTCGGTTCGCTGCTTCGCACTGGCCAGGAAGTCCGCGTTGTCGACGGTGAGGTCGATGGTCGGGGCGATCTTCGACAGCTCCGCGTACTGCGAGGCCGAGCGCCCGGCCACCACGATCAGGTCGGGGGCCAGTTCGTTGACCTTCTCGAAGTCGGGCTCCTTGAGGCTGCCGACCTTCGGGTACTCGTCGGTGCCGTACTTCGCCAGCGATTCGGGCAGCGAGGCCACCTTCGGCACGCCTGCCACCGGCACGCCCAGCTCGTCGAGGGTGACCAGCACGCCGATGTCGAAGACGACCACGTTGCGCGGCTCGGCGGGCACCTGCGTGGAGCCCTGGGCGTGTTCCACGGTGATCCGCGCGCCCGCACCGCCCCCGCCGGCCGAACCGCCGCAGCCCGACAGGACGAACAGCGCGGCGACGGCGATGACCGCCAGCCACCCGCGCCGGAACATGCTGGTGAGCACGCTGATCTCCTCACACCCGATCTTCCAGAACGAAACTTAGCCTAAGCTAAGAAAACCTGGCATCCACCCAAAGGTCAGGTACGCCACATTCCGGACAAAATCGTGTCCGGCCGCTCACGCAGCGCTGTCACCAGGGCGAACGCGAGGGATCCACAATGGTCTCCACCGTGACGGCACGTCGGCCCCCGATCACCCGCACGACCGGCGAGCTCCTGGCGCTGGGCTGCAACGCGGCCCCGGGCAACATGCGGGTCTTCAACCCAGTCCTGTCTGGACAGACGGCGGGAGAACCGGGCCAGGGCAGGCACCGCGATCAGCGGCTGAAGGGACCCGGGCCAAACCCATCGTGGGCCCACACGAACACCGGTTCCTGCATCATCTCGCCAACTCTCAGCTCCGTTGGAACACTGGGGTGATCTGTTGCCGACTCCTGCCGGACGGCGACGGACGTCAAGGAGACGACGCGGCCCGGAACCGGCCGACGACAGGAGGCAGCACGTGAACCGCATCCAGCTCGACGACGGCGACATCCACGTCCTGGACGACGGAGAACCGGACGCCCCGGCTCTCCTGCTCATCCACGGGTCCGGCGCCTCCGCCCGCTCGTGGGATGCGCTGGTCCCGCTGCTGACCGGTTCCCACCGCGTCATCCGCATCGATCTGCTCGGGCACGGCCGGTCCGGCAAGCCGGACGACCGCAGTTACGACACCTCCGAACAGGCACGCCGGGTCGGCGCCGCGCTGGACGGGCTCGGTGTCGCGGGCGCCGTCGTCGTCGGCCACTCCAGCGGCGGGCTGGCGGCCACCGCGCTAGCCGAGCTCCGCCCCGATCTCGTGGCCGCGCTCGCGCTGATTAACACCGGTCCCAGCCTGAACGCCTTCAGCGCAACGGGTTTCGCCATCGAACCCGCGCAGTGGGCGGAGCTGACCGATGAGCAGATCCGCCAGTTCATGAAGCCCGCGTTCAGCCGCGCGGGCTTCGAGATCCCGCAGCAGCTCGTCGCGGACGTGCGGGCCATGACCTTCCACACCTTCACCGCGACAATGCGGGCCGGCACCGATTACCTGGCCCAGCGGTCGCTCCCGGATCGGCTGGCACCGCTCGGCAAGCCGCTGCTGGTGCTCTTCGGCGAGGACGACCAGCGGTGGCGGTCCTCCTCCGCCGCCGAATACCGCGCGGTGCCGGGTGCGGTGGTGGAGCTGCTGCCGGGTCTCGGGCACTCCCCGCTCCTGGAAGATCCGCCGCGAACCGCCGCCTCGCTGCTGCCGTTCGCCGAGCACCACGCAGTGCGGCCGGGCTGATCCGGTCAGGCGGTGTCGCGCAGCGCGCGTGCGGTTGCCGACTCGTCGCAGGCCAGGATTTTCTGCGGGGTTCCCGAGCACACGACGCGGCCGCCGCGGCGGCCCGGGCCGGGCCCGAGGTCGATCACCCAGTCCGCGCTGCGGATCACCTCCAGGTTGTGCTCGATCACCAGCACCGTGTTGCCGCGCTCGACCAGCCGGTCCAGGACCTGGAGCAGGACTTCGGTGTCGGCCAGGTGCAGGCCGGTGGTCGGCTCGTCGAGCACGTAGCTGGTGGGGTGTTCGGCGGCGGAGAGCTCCTTGGCGATCTTCAGGCGCTGGCACTCACCGCCGGACAGGTCGGTGAGGGGCTGGCCGAGGCGCAGGTAGCCCAGGCCCACGTCCACCAGCCGGCGCAGGGCGCGGGCGATCGCCGGTTCGGGCAGGCGGCGCACGGCCTCCTCGACGGTCAGGTCGTCGACGTCGGCGATGGACAGCCCGTCGACGGTGTGCGCGAGGGCTCCGGCGCTGAAGCGGCGGCCGGAGCAGACCTCGCAGACCGTCTCCTGGCCTTCCATGAACGCCAGGTCGGTGTAGATCACCCCGGCGCCCTGGCACGCCGGGCAGGCGCCTTCGGAGTTGGCGCTGAACAGCTTCGGGCTGGTTCCGCTGCGGCGGGCGAACAGCTTCCGGATCGCCGGGGCGATCCCGCAGTAGGTCAGCGGTGAGGAGCGGCGGTTGGTGCTCACCGGGCGCTGGTCGACGACGGTGGCCCGGTGCTGGGCGACGAATTCCGCGGCCAGGCTGGACTTCCCGGATCCGGCGACCCCGGTCAGCACCGTGAGCACACCGGTCGGGATGTCGACGGTGAGGTCGCGCAGGTTGTTGCGGCGGGCGTTGTCGATGCGCAGCTTTCCCGCGTGGGCGCGCGGTTCTCGCTCCCGGACCCGCGTCCGCAGTCCGCGCCCGGTCGGCGTGTCCGCGATCGCCAGCTCGCCGAAGGTGCCCTCGAACACGATCCGCCCGCCCGCGCCGCCGGCGGCGGGGCCGAGCTCGACGATCCGGTCGGCGGCGCGCATCACGTCCGGGTCGTGCTCCACGACGAGCAGCGTGTTTCCCTTGTCCCGCAACGACTTCAGCAGCTCGATCATGGACTGCACGTCGTGCTGGTGCAGGCCGACCGTCGGTTCGTCGAACACGTAGAGCATCTCGACCAGGCTGCTGCCCAGGTGCCGGACCGTCTTGATGCGCTGCGACTCGCCGCCCGAGAGCGTGGTCGTCGGTCGCGCCAGCGACAGGTAGCCCAGGCCGATCCCGGTCAGCGCGCCGAGCTTGTCCGACAGCGCCGCGACCACCGGCGCCACCCGCGGATCCCGCACCTGGCCGATGAGCCCGGCCAGCTTACCGATCTCCATCCGGCTCATCTCGCCGATGGTGCGGCCGAGCACGCGCGCGGTGCGGGCCGCTTCACGCAGCCGCTCGCCGCCGCAATCGGGACAGCTCGCCGAGCGGGTGAACCGGCGCAGCACTGCCTGCTTGCGCTCGGACATGTTGTCGGCGGTGTGCAGGTAGATGCGCTCGAAGCGGTCGATGACGCCTTCGTAGTCCTTCGGCACGCCCCGCGACAGCCGTTGCGCCGCTTCGCGGTGGAGCAGGGCCTCGCGGTCCGCGGCCGGCCAGTCGCGCAGCGGCGCGGCCGGGTCGAAGGCGCCGATCTCGGCGTACTGCCGGTACCAGTACTGGCCGTTGCCGAAGCCGGGCAGCAGGATCGCGCCCTGCTCCAGCGAGCGGTCCAGGTCCAGCACCCGTTCCACAGCGGTGGTCAGCGTCTCCCCCAGGCCCGCGCAGGCCGGGCACATCCCGGCCGGGTCGTTGAAGGAGAAGTGGTTGGACTCGCCGACGTGCGGTTCGCTCACCCGCGAGAACAGCAGCCGCAGGTAGGTGAAGGCGTCGGTGATGGTGCCGACCGTCGAGCGCGCGTTGCCGCCCAGGCGCTTCTGGTCGATCAGCACCACCGGTGACAGGCCTTCCAGCAGCTCGGCTTCGGGGCGGCTCCACCGCGGCAGCCGGTTGCGCACGAACGGCGGGTAGTTCTCGTTGACCTGGTACCCGGCTTCGGCGGCGATCGTGTCGAACACCAGCGAGGACTTGCCCGAACCGGACACCCCGGCGAACACCACCAGCTCGCCGCGCGGCAGGTCGAGGTCGATGGCCTTCAGGTTGTGCGTGCGCGCGCCCCGGATCCGGATCGTTGAGCTCATGGACGCGACGGTACGAACAGATGTGGCCGGATCCTGACCGCGATTCGGGGATGATGGGGTCATGAGCGATGTCACCCGGCGCCTGCTCGAACTGCTCGCCCACCTGCAGACCGGCCGCCGATTCAGCGGCCCGGAGCTGGCGGCGCGGCTGGAGACCAGCCCGCGCACGGTGCGGCGCGATGTGGAGCGGCTGCGCGACTACGGCTATCCGGTGACCACCCAGCCGGGCCCGGGTGGTTTCTACCGGCTGGCGGCCGGGCAGGCGCTGCCGCCGATGGTGTTCGACGACGAGGAAGCGGTCGCGACCGTGGTCGGCCTCGGCGTGCTGGCCGCCAGCGCGCCACCGGACACCGGGGGCATCGGCTCGGCGGCCGACCGCGCGTTCGGCAAGATCGACCAGTTCCTGCCGAAGCGGCTGCGGGCCAGGGCCGGCGCCGTGCGCGCCACCTTCGAAGCCGCCGCGCAGACCGCTCCACCGGTCAACGCCGACGCGCTGGCCACGCTGGCCGCCGCCGCGGCCCGGCACGAGCACGTCACGTTCGACTACACCGCCCGCGACGGCACCACCTCCCAGCGCCGCGCCGAGCCCTACCGCCAGGTGCACCTGCACCTGCGCTGGTACCTGCTGGCCTGGGACCGCGACCGGGCGGACTGGCGCACCTTCCGGCTCGACCGGATCAGCTGCATCGCCGTTCCCGGCACCCGGTTCGAGCCGCGCCCGCTGCCCGCCGAATCGGCCGCCGAGTACCTGCGCGGCAAGCTCGCCGAGCCCCGGCACCGGGCCGTGGTGACCATCCACGCGCCCGCACCCCGGGTCGCCGATGCGCTGAAGTTCTCCGACTGCGCCGTCGAACCGCTGGGCCCGGAGCGCTGCCGGATCACCACCTGGGTCGACTCCTTCGAGTGGCTGGTGCTCAACCTCGCCTTCCTCGACGCGGACTTCGTCATCGAGGAACCCGCGGAGTTCCGCGCCCGCTGCCGGGAACTGGCCCGCAGGCTCGGCCACGCCTCGCAGACCGCGGACGGGTCAAGTCCCGGCGAAGAAGGCGCTTAGCGCGTTGGCCGTCTCCTCCGGTTGCTCTTCGGGAATGTAGTGGTCGCACGGGAGTGCTTGGCCGCGCACGTCTTCCGCGTAGTCCTGCCAGGTCGCGAGGACGTCGTAGTGGCGGCCGACGAAGCTGTGCGCGCCCCACAGCGCCAGCACCGGGCAGGCGATGGTCCGGCCCGCGTCGGCCGCGTCGTGGTCGAGGTCGATCGCGGCCGCCGCGCGGTAGTCGGAGCAGGAGGCCGCGATCGCGGCCTGATCGGAGAAGCAGCGCACGTACTCGGCCATCGCGGCCGGGTCGAAGGGCGTTCCGCCGTGGTGGCGCGCCGACATCCGCGCCCTGATCCAGAACTCCGGGTCGCCGCCGATCAGCCGTTCCGGGATGCCGCCGCCCGCGGCGAGGAAGAACCAGTGGTAGTAGCCGAGCCCGAAGTCCTTGTCCGCCCGCTCGAACGCATGGCGCGTCGGGACGATGTCCAGCACCGCCAACGCGGCGACCGCCTCGGGTGCGTCCAGCGCCAGGCGGTGGCCGACCCGGCCGCCGCGGTCGTGCCCGGCCACGCCGAATCGCTCGAATCCCAGCGCCCGCATGACCAGCAGCTGATCCCGCGCCATGGCGCGCTTGGAGTACTCGGCGTCGTCCGGCCCCGGCGCGGGCTTGTCGCTGTCGCCGTAGCCGCGGAGATCGGTGAGCACCACCGTGTGCTCGGCGGCCAGCAGCGGCGCGACGTGGTGCCAGATCAGGTGCGTCTGCGGATATCCGTGCAGGAGCAGCAGCGGTGGCCCGGAGCCGCCGACCGCGCAGTTGATGCGGACTCCGCCCGCGTCGATGCTCCGGCGCGCGAACGAGCTGGGCAGCGGGACGCCCATCCGGTCTCCTCCCGGTCGTGGCGGATCAGCTGCCGAGGAATTCCAGCACGGCGCCGGTGAATTCCCGGGTGGTGGCCGTGCCGCCGAGATCCGGCGTGCGGACTCCGGTGCCGGCCAGCACCGCGGCGATGGCCTGCTCGACCTCGGCCGCCGCCTCGGCGTGTCCGAGGTGCTCGAGCAGCATCGCGGCGCTCCAGATCGCGCCCAGCGGGTTGGCGATCCCCCGGCCCGCGATGTCGGGTGCGGAGCCGTGCACCGGCTCGAACATCGACGGGAACTCCCGCTCCGGGTTGATGTTCGCCGACGGGGCGATCCCGATGCCGCCCGCGACCGCGGCGGTCAGGTCGCTGAGGATGTCGCCGAAGAGGTTGGAGCCGACGATCACGTCGAAGCGGGCCGGGTCGAGCACCACCTTGGCGCACAGCGCGTCGATGTGCTCGGCCCGCCAGGAAACGTCCGGGTAGGCCTCGGCCCGCTCGGCGACGACCTCGTCCCAGAACGGCAGGGTGTGCACGATGCCGTTGGACTTCGTGGCCGAGGTGAGCTCGCCGCGTCGCCGCCGCGCGAGGGAGAACGCGTAGTCGGCCACGCGGGTGATCCCGGCGCGGGTGAACACCGCTTCCTGCACGGCCATCTCCTCGGCGAAGCCCCGGTTGAACCGGCCGCCGATCTCGCTGTACTCGCCCTCCACGTTCTCGCGCACGACCACCAGGTCGACCTCGCCGGCGACCGCCCGCCGCACCGGGCTCTCCAGGCCTTCGAAGACCTTGATCGGGCGGAGGTTGACGTACTGCCGGAAGCTCCGGCGGATCGGGATCAGCAGTCCCCACAACGAGATGTGGTCGGGCACCGCGGGATGGCCGACAGCGCCGAGGAGGATCGCGTCGTGGTGGCGGAGCCGGTCCAGGCCGTCCTCGGGCATCATCGCCCCGAGCTCGCGGTACCGCGCGCAGGACCAGTCGAACTCGTCGTGGTCGAAGGTGATGCCGTGGCGGCGCCCGACCGCGTCGAGCACTTCGACGGCGGCCGGTGTCACCTCCTGGCCGATGCCGTCGCCGGGGATGAGCGCGATGCGGTGAGCAACCATGGCTGGAATACCACCACCGGTTCCGGTGCCGCGTCCAAGACGGAATCCGAGCCCGCCTCATAGGTTCCGCTTATAAGCAGCGCAGGAACGCGGCGGCGGCCGGGGTGAGCGCATCGGTGCGGCTGACCACCGCGACGTGCAGGTGGGCCTCCGGGATCAGGTCGAGAACCAGGGCCCCGGCCCGGCGGGCAAGCGGTGCCCAGGACTCGGCGAGCACCGCCACGCCCACTCCGGCCAGCACCAGGGGCAGGATCGCCTCCCGGTGCTCGGTCTCCACGACCTGCCGCAGGTCGACGCCGGACGCGCGGATGTCGTCGACGAGCCGCCGCATGCCGGTGCCCGGTTGACCGGCGATCACCCGCTGCCCGGCCAGGTCCTCCCACCGCACCGCGTCCAGCTCCGCGAACGGCCCGCCGGCGCCTGCCACCACCACGAAGCGCTGCCTGCCCAGCGGCGTCACCGACAGCCCTGCTTCCGCGAGCGGTTCGGTGCTGGCGAGCAATCCCAGCTCCGCCACCCCGCTGCGGACCAGCTCCAGCACGCCGCCTGCGGTGAAGGCCGCCTTGACGGTCACCGAGAGCCCGGGATGCCGTTCGGCGAAGGTGCGGATGATCCCGCTCAGCGGTTCCACCGCCTGCGAGGGCATCGCGGCCACGTCCACCCGCCCGGAGGCCAGCCCGGCGACCGATTCGACGCTGGCCCGCGCGGTCTCCAGTCCCCGCACCACCTGCCGGGCGGGGCCGATCAGCGCGCGACCGGCATCGGTGAGCACCAAGCGGCGGCCGATGCGGTGGAACAGCTCCTGGCCCAGGTCGCGCTCCAGCGACCGGATGGCCTGCGACAGCGAGGGCTGCGCGATGTGCAGCGCCACCGCGGCCCGGTTCACCCCGCCGTGATCGACCACCGCCAGGAAGTAGCCGAGCTGACGCGCGTCCACGTCCTCAGCCGGCGGGCCGGCCGGTGGCCGCCCAGGCCGCCTCGATCATCCGGAAGATCTCCTCCAATGCGGCGTCGGGATCGGCCGCCTCGCGGGCCAGCGGGTGGGCGTCGACCACGAACCTCGCGATCGTCCGGCACACCGTCGTGGTCCGCGGCAGGCCGAGGTCGGCGGCGATGGCCGCGGCCAGCGAGTCCGCGTGGCGCAGCCGCATCAGCTCCTCGTACTGCCGCAGGTCCGGTGAGGCGTCGATCATGCGCCAGATCGGGGCGGCGCCCTCCGCCGCGCAATGCCGCACCATGGCCCGCATCTCGCGGCGCAGCGCGGCGATGAGCGGTTCGCCCGGCGCGCGGTCGGCGACCGCCTCGGCGAGGCGGTGTTCGAAGTTCTCGTCCTGCTCGAAAACCAGCGCCTCTTTCGAGGCGAAGTGGGAGAAGAGCGTGGTCACGGCCACGTCGGCCTCGGCGGCGACATCGCGGATGCCCACCGCGTCGTACCCGCGTTCCAGGAAGAGCCGCCGGGCGGTGTCGGCGATCTTCTGGCGGGTCGCGGCCTTCTTGCGCTCGCGGCGTCCGGGTGGCGCGGTCATGGCCTGTCCGCCTCTCCGCGTTTTTCAGCGGTGGTTGCGTCCGGAACTGATCTCGCGTTCTGCGACACAACGGGTGTCATGCCCTGACCCTATCAGCTGCAAAACCCGAACCGTTTCAAAACGCTAACCGTTAGTGCTACGGTCGGCGGCATGAAGAGAGTGAGCTTCGCCGAGTTCGGCGGTCCGGAAGTCCTGCAGCTCGTGGACGCCGAGGAACCCCACGCGGGTCCAGGTCAGGTGCGCATCGCGGTGCGGGCGGCGGGCGTGAACCCGGTCGACTGGCGCATCCGCGAGGGCCAGATCCTCAAGGCCCACCCGATCGAGCTGCCCGCCGGCGTCGGGATCGACGCCGCCGGGGTGGTGGACGAGGTCGGCGAGGGCGTCGAAGGCATCGAGGTCGGCGATCGCGTGTTCGGCGAAGGCCCGGACACCTACGCCGAGTTCGCCGTGCTGTCGGCCTTCGCCCGCATGCCCGAGGGACTGACCTTCGAGGAAGCCGCCGGATATCCCTCCGTGGTGGAGACCGCGCTGCGCATCATCGGCGAGGTCGGCGTGCAGCCCGGGCAGACCCTGCTGGTCAGCGGTGCGTCCGGCGGGGTCGGATCGGCGGTGCTGCAGATCGCCCGCGAGCGTGGCATCGAGGTGATCGGCACGGCCGGGGCCGCGAACCAGGACTACCTGCGCGACCTGGGAGCCGAGGCCACGACCTACGGCGAGGGCTGGGTGGAGCGGGTGCGGCAGCTCGGCCGGGTCGACGCCGCCCTGGACCTGGCCGGTTCGGGCGTGATCGGCGAACTCGTGGAGCTGACCGGGGATCCGCGGAAGGTGGTCTCCATCGCCGATCTCGGCGCACCGAAGCTCGGCGTCCGGTTCTCCGGCACCGCCGGGAGCGTGCCGGACGCGCTCGCCGAGGCGGTCGACCTCATCTCGCGGGGCAAGCTGCACATCCCGGTCGAGAAGACCTACCCCCTCGCCGAAGCAGCGGCCGCGCACGTCGACAGCCGGGCCGGCCACACCCGCGGACGCCGGGTCATCCTCGTCTGAACCACCGGCCCGGCGGAACCACCGCCGGGCCGGTCCCGGATTTCCGGCCGCCGCTAGGCGAAGGCGGTGACGACCATCGCGATCAGCACGATCACCAGCAGCACCAGGTAGGCGATCGCGTGCACCCGGTCGGGGATCTTGCCGACCAGCCGCTTCACCACCGCGATGGTCGGCAGCGAACCGCAGAGCAGAGCGGCCGCGACGAGGACGTTGACGTGACCGAGCTGCCCCGGGTAGGCGGTGGCCGGTGCGGCCAGGGCGTACACCGCGGTGCCTGCGATTGCGACGGGAACGCTGAGCGGGTTGGCCATCGCGGCGGCATCGGCCATCGGCAGCCCGCGGCGCCGGAGCAGCGGCACCGTCAGGACGCTGCCGCCGACGCCAAGGAAGCTGGCGACCGCGCCGATGCCGACCCCGCCCGCCGTCGAAGCGGCCTTGCCCAGCGGCCTGACCTGCCCGCGCTGCCCGGCGTTGTCGAGGAATCCCCTGCGGAGCAGGCTGTCGGCGATCGTGATCGCCAGGTAGCCGATGAACAGCAGGTGCAGCAGGGCGTCCGGAGCCCAGATCGCGGCGACCGCGCCCAGCACCGCGCCGAGCGCGATGAACTCGGCCAGCGGGTGGAGGTGTTCCTTGCGCAGGCGGCCGGACCTGGCCTGCGCGAGGGTGGCCGTGGAGGCGTTGACGATCATCACCGCGGTGGAGGTCGCCACCGCGGTGTGCATGGCATCGGCACCCGTGGTGGCGGCGACGACCGCGAAGACCACCGGCACGATGATGAAACCGCCGCCGAATCCGAACAGGACGGTGGTCACGCCGGTCAGGCAGCCGAAGCCGAGCAGCACGAAGAAGGAGACGAGCACCCGATCACGGTAGGGCCGGCCATCGCTGGCGCACAATCGATGCCGCGCCACGAACGTTCGAGTTCACGCCACCGGTTCGGTTAGGGTGGCCCGGTGCGCAACGTGCCGTTGGACGAGGTGGACGGGATCGACCGCGCGGTGCTGGCGATCGGCACCGACTACCCGCCCGGGCACCTGCTGGCCTACCACCGGCACCGCCGCGCGCAGCTGCTCTACGGCGCGATCGGGATCATGCAGGTCGAGACCGCCGACGGGAGCTGGACGGTGCCGCCGCGGCGCGCGGTGCTGATCCCGCCCGGCACCGACCACCAGGTGCTGATGGACGGCGTCACCACCCGCAGCCTCTACCTGGAGCCCGCGGCGGTGCCGTGGTTCCCGGTGCGCTGCCGGGTCGTGGACGTCTCGCCGCTGCTGCGCGAACTGCTGCTCGCCGCGGTGGACGTCCCGCCGGAGTACGACCGGCACGGCCGCGACGGCGCGCTCGTCGAGTTGATCCTGCACGAGATCCGGAACCTCGCGCCGCTGCCGTTCGACCTGCCGCTGCCCGCCCGGGCCGACCTGCGGGAGATGTGCGAGGCGTTCCAGTCGGCGCCGAGCATCCGCGAAGCTCCCGCGGAGTGGGCCGCCCGGCTGGGCGTGAGCACCCGCACCTTCAACCGGTCGTTCCTCGCCGGGACGGGGCTGAGCTTCCAGCAGTGGCGGCAGCGGGCCTGCGTCCTGCACGCGATCCGCCTGCTCTCGGCCGGGCGGACGGTCACCGGTGTGGCGGCGGAACTCGCCTACGACACCCCGGCCGCGTTCTCCACCATGTTCCGCAAGCAGACCGGAACGGCACCGAGCTCGTTCCAGCCCCGCTGACGCCACTGTGGACGGACGGGCTCAGCTGCCTTCCGGTACCGCCATCTCGCCCAGCTCCGACCAGTCGTCCTGGTCGAGCGTGGTGTTGATGACCCGCGGGGTCTCCACCAGGTGCGGCGGCAGCTCCCGCTGCGCGGTCTGGAAGTGCGCCGAGTTGACGTGCGCGGCACCGGCCTCGCCGTCCCGGAAGGCCTCCACCAGCACGTACTCCGCCGGGTCCTCGACGCTGCGGGACCAGTCGAACCACAGGCACCCGGGCTCGGCGCGGGTGGCCTCGGTGAACGAGCGGGCGATCTCGGGCCAGCGGTCCGCGTGCTCGGGCTTGACGCGGAACTTCGCGGTGATGAAGATCATCGGTTTCCTCCTCCTGCTACCGGCTGTCCGGCCCGTTCTACCCCGCCCCCGGGACCCCCGCTCGCGGGCGGGGTGGAACTTGCGATCCGGATCACGCGGCGTGGATCACCGTCCACAGGAGACCGACCGGGTCAGACCCGTTCCAGGCAGGCGGTGATCACGTAGCGGCGCTGGCCGAAGTGGTCGACCGGGTACCACTGGTCGCCCGGTTGGCTGCCGCACTGCGCTCCGTAAGCGCCGCCCGTGACGGGCAGCGAGGTGACGAGGACCCGGTCGTCGGTCTGCAGCTGGCCGACCGAGGTGGCTCCCGGATCGGGACGGGTCCGGATGTTGACGCCGTCGCCGTAAGCGCGGTACCAGGCGGGAAAACCATCTGCCATCGCAATTTCCTCCCCAGGTGGACTGCCGATGCGGCGCCAGTCTCCGGCGAGGTCGCCCCGTCCGGGCCCGGTTCGCGCCCCCATCACCCGCACGGAGCAGTCCGACGTCAGACCCGCCACGTGAGTACTGTTGCTCAGTCGGAAGCGGTGCCTCGTCGGCGGCCGGCAGTCACGGAAGGGGCAGGATGGAACTCGACCTCGGTGCGGTCCGGGCCTTCGTCACCGTGGCCGACGAGCAGCATTTCGGGGCGGCAGCGGACCAGCTGAACCTCACGCAACAGGCGGTCTCCAGGCGGATCGCGAAGCTGGAAGCCGCTCTGGGCACGACGTTGTTGCACCGCACCCAGACCGGGGCCAGGCTCAACGAGAGCGGTGCCGCTTTCCTCCCCCACGCCCGGGCGCTCCTGGCGCTGGCCGATCAGGCGGTGGATTCGGTCCGGATCCGCAACCGCCCGCTGCGGGTGGACGTGAACGACACCCGCCTCCCCGCGACCGAACTGGTCCGGGAGTTCCACGACAGCAATGCCGACGTGGAGATCGACATCATCACCTCGAACGGGCTCCGGAGCGGGCGGACCGCGCTGACCAGCGGTTCGATCGACGCCACCGTCGCGCGGGTGATGGGCACTCTCGATCCGGTCATCAAGCACCTTCCCGCCTACCTCGGTCCCCTCCACGTCCTCGTCGGCCGTACGCATCCCCTCGCCGACCGGCGCCAGGTGCGGTTGCCGCACCTCCGGGACTCGATCGCCTGGATGCCGACCAACGAACCCGGCAGCGAATGGGCCGACTTCTACGACTGCCTCGCCCGCGAATTCGGGCTCACCATCGACACTTCGGGCCCGAACTTCGGCCTCGACCACATGCTGGACCACCTCGCCGCATCACCGGACCGCTTCACCTTCGGCGGCGAACTGCTGCGGGTCCCGTGGCACCCGGAGATCGTCCAGATCCCCATCGTCGATCCGACACCCGTCTACCTGCACTCCCTGCTGTGGAAGCAGGGCAACCGGCACCCCGTGCTGCCCCGGCTGATCGACCACGTCACCTCGCGCCTCCAGCCGTTCGACCCCGAACGCCAGTGGATGCCACCGGCGGACATCCGCGCGCTCGACCTCGCGGCGGCAGCCGACGAGCACCCTGCCCCGGATTCGTCCGGGGAGAGCCTCACGAACCGCTGGAGAGTACGCGCGTTCCGCGGAGGCCTTTGAGCTCCCCGAACAGGGCTGGGCTGGGCTCGACCGGGTACCGGTCCACCGCCAGCCGGGTGCGCCGCTGCCCGTGCCGGATCACGACGCGCACCGGTGTGCTCCCCCGGTGCGCGCGCAGTGTCGCCCGCAGCTCGTGGACGTAGTCCAGATCGACGTGCCGGGCCTCCACCTCCACCGTCAGCGGGTTGGTGCCGGGGTCGGTCTCGGCCGCGGAGATGTCGACGGGCACGGTGTCGGAGGCGAAGACGCTGATGGTGCCCTCGCGTTCGTTGATGCGCCCCTTGATGGCGATCGCGGTGTCCTCGACCAGGCAGTCGGCGAACATCTCGTAGGACTTCGGGAAGAACAGCACCTCGACACCGGCGTCGAGGTCCTCGAGCGTGACGATGGCCCACGGGTGGCCGTTCTTGTTGATGCGGCGCTGGATGCCGGAGATCATCCCGGCGATCCTGATCTGCTCCTTGCCGCCGAGCTCCCGCAGGCCGGCGATGCCGGTGTCCTGGTGGGGCGCCAGCAGCCGCTCGGCCCCGTCGAGCGGGTGCGCGGAGATGTACAGGCCCAGCATCTCCCGCTCGTAGGACAGCAGCTGCTTTCGCGGCCACTCCTCGGCGGTGAACGTCAGGTGCGCCAGCGGCGAGGACTCCGCGCCGCCCGGCGAGTCGTCGGCGCCGAACAGGTCGAACTGGCCTATCGCCTGCTGCCGCTTGAGCCCGATGACGGCGTCGACGGCGCTCTCGTGGTGCTGGGCCAGCGACATGCGGGTGTGCCCGAGGGAGTCGAACGCACCGGCCTTGATCAGCGATTCGACGACGCGCTTGTTGCAGGCCGGGATCTCGGACTTGTCCAGGAAGTCGGTGAAGGAGGCGTAGCGGCCCTTCTGCTCGCGGCTGTTGACGATCGAGGCCACCACGTTCGATCCGACGTTGCGGATCGCGCCCAGGCCGAAGCGGATGTCGGAGCCGACCGCGGCGAAGGTGTCGGCGGAGTCGTTGACGTCCGGGGAGAGCACCTTCACGCCCATCCGCCGGCACTCGGCCAGGTAGACGGCCATCTTGTCCTTGTTGTCCCCGTTGGAGGTCAGCAGGCCCGCCATGTACTCGGCCGGGTAGTTCGCCTTCAGGTACGCCGTCCAGTACGCGACCAGGGCGTAACCCGCCGCGTGCGACTTGTTGTAGGCGTATCCGGCGAAGGGCAGGATGGTCGCCCACAGGGTGCTGATCGCCTCGTCGGAGTAGCCCTGGGCGAGCATCCCCTCCCGGAAGCCCTCGAACTCCTGGTCCAGCACGGACTTCTTCTTCTTGCCCATCGCGCGGCGCAGGATGTCGGCCCGGCCGAGGCTGTAACCGGCGACCTTCTGCGCGATGGCCATGATCTGCTCCTGGTAGACGATCAGGCCGTAGGTCTCGGCGAGGATCTCCTCGAGCGGCTCACCGAGCTCGGGGTGGATCGGCTCGATCGGTTTGCGGCCGTTCTTGCGGTCGGCGTAGTCGTTGTGCGCGTTGACCTCCATCGGGCCCGGCCGGTACAGCGCGTTCGCCGCCACCACGTCCGGGAACGCGGTGGGCTGCATGCGCTTGAGCAGTTCGCGCATGCCACCGCCCTCGAACTGGAACACCCCCAGGCTCTCGCCGCGGGCGAGCAGCCGGTAGGTGGCCTCGTCGTCGAGCGCCAGGCTGGACAGGTCGATGTCGACGGAGTGGTTGTCCTTCACCATCCGCAGCGCGTCACCGAGGATGGTGAGGTTGGAAAGACCCAGGAAGTCCATCTTCAGCAGGCCGATGGCCTCGCACGAGGGGTAGTCCCAGCCGGTGATGATCGACCCGTCGTCACGCGCCCACAGCGGCACCGTGCCCAGCAGCGGCTGCGAGGAGAGGATCACCGCGCAGGCGTGCACACCCGCGTTGCGGATCAGGCCCTCCAGCCCGCGCGCGGTGTCGAAGATCTGCGACACCGACGGATCGGTCTCGATCAGGGCGCGGACCTCCGCCGCCTCGGGGTAGCGCTCGTGCCGCGGGTCCACGATCCCCGACAGCGGGATGTCCTTGGCGGCGATCGGCGGCGGCAGCGCCTTGGAGATCCGGTCGGCGATCGCGAAGCCCGGCTGGCCGTGGTGCACCCGCGCGGCGTCCTTGATCGCCGCCTTCGTCTTGATCCTGCCGAAGGTGATGACCTGGGCCACCTTGTCCCGCCCGTACTTGTCGATCGCGTACTGCAGCACCTCGTCGCGGCGCCGGTCGTCGAAGTCGAGGTCGATGTCCGGCGGCGAGTCGCGCTCCGGGTTCAGGAACCGCTCGAAGATCAGCCCGTGCTCCAGCGGGTCCAGGTTCGTGATGTGCAGGATGTAGGCCAGCAGCGACCCGGCGGCCGAACCGCGGCCCGGCCCGACGTGGATGCCCTGCGACTTCGCCCAGCGCGTCAGGTCGCCGACCACCAGGAAGTACGCGCAGTAGCCCTTGGCGTCCAGCACGTCCAGCTCGACCTGGATCCGCTCGCGGCACTGCGCGGTCGGCCCGTCCGGGTAGCGCGACGGCAGGTACTGCTCGACCTCCGCGGCCAGCAGCTCGCGCTCGGTCCGGCCGCTGCCGTCGGTCACGCGCGGCATCCGGTCCTGGAAGCCCCACACGTCCTCGTAGGACTCCACCATCTCCGCGATCAGCAGCGTGTTGTCCGCCGCTCCCGGGACCTCGGAGTCCCAGTACGCCCGCATCTCCTCGGCGGACTTCAGGTAGTAGCCGTCACCGTCGAACTTGAACCGCGACGCGTCGCCGAGCGTCTTGCCCGACTGCACGCACAGCAGCGCGCCGTGCGAATCCGCCTGGTCCACCGTCACGTAGTGGCTGTCGTTGGTCGCCAGCGGCGGGATCCCCAGCTTCTTGGAGATCTCCAGCAGCCCCTGCCGCACCGACCGCTCGATCGGCAGCCCGTGGTCCATCAGCTCCAGGAAGAAGTGCTCCCGGCCGAAGATCTCCTGGTACTCCGCCGCCGCCCGCAGCGCCTCGTCGAACTGCCGCAGCCGCAGCCGCGTCTGCACCTCACCCGACGGACAGCCCGTCGTGGCGATGACGCCCTCGGAGAACTCCGCGATCAGCTCCTTGTCCATCCGCGGCTTGCGGTACATCCCCTCGAAGCTCGCCCGGCTCGACAGCGTGAACAGGTTCCGCAGCCCGGTGGCGTTGCGCGCCAGCATCGTCATGTGCGTGTAGGCACCCGCGCCCGAGACGTCGCCGCCGGTGCCGAACTCGTCGGTGCCGCGCTGCTTCGCCTCGCCCCAGAACACCGGCTTCTTGTGGAACCGGCTGCCGGGTGCCAGGTACGCCTCGATGCCGATGACCGGCTTGATGCCCGTCTTGCGCGCCTGCTGGTAGAACTCGTCGGCGCCGAACATGTTCCCGTGGTCGGTCATCCCCACCGCGGGCATCCCGAGCCGCTCGGCCTCGGCGAACAACGCCCCCACCTTCGCAGCACCGTCGAGCATCGAGTACTCGGTGTGCACGTGCAGGTGGACGAAGGGGTCCATGCCAACTCTCCCGGTGTTCGAACGGCGGCCTGAGCGGCGACATTCGAACCGGGCGCGGACGCCGGCGTCCAACAAGCAACACACGCGGATCGACAACGATCAGTTGTCGCAACAGGACAGGGCCGCTGCCGGAGGCGGGCTCGCCGGTTCGGCCGGTGCGATCCTGGGCGGGTGATCAGCAGCAAGCACGTCCAGCACGAGGAGATCTCGGCCCGCTTGTCGTCGTGCAGCGACGCGGACCTCCTCGCTCAGGTGGAATCGGCAGCGGCTGGTGCGGCGGGTGTGGGTGGTGGCACGGCGCTGCTCGACGTCGGCGGCACGCCGGTGTTCGTCAAGCGGATTCCGCTGACCGACCAGGAGCTGGCTCGTCCGCTCTCGACCGCGAACCTGTTCGAGCTGCCGCTGCACTGCCAGTACGGCATCGGCGGCCCCGGGTTCAACGCCTGGCGCGAGCTGGCCGCGAACACGACAGCCACGGCTGGGGTGCTCGCCGGTCGCACGAATTCGTTCCCCCTCCTCCACCACTGGCGGGTGCTGCCCGGCCGCGCGCCCCTCGGTGCCGAGCACACCGAGGTCGATGCGGCTGTCGCGGCGATGGGCGGTTCAACGGCTGTACGCGCTCGATTCGACGCCATGGCCGCGGCGTCGTGCAGTCTCGTGCTGTTCTTCGAACACCTCCCGGGCCCGCTGCTCGGCTGGCTTCGCGAGGACCCGGTGGGGCGGGCATCCGCGTTCGACGAGCAGCTTTCGCGGATCGTCGCGTTCCTCCGCGCCCGGCGGCTGCTGCACATGGACGGGCACTTCGGCAACATGCGCACCGACGGCGAGCGGATCTACCTCGCCGACTTCGGGTTGGCCCTGTCTCCCCGGTTCGAGCTGTCCGCGGCCGAGCGCCGCTTCGCCCGGCGGCACGTTGCGCACGACGCGGATCACGCTGCCATGCGGTTGGTGAACTGGCTGGTGACCGAGGTCTGCGGAGTGCAGGTCACCGGCAGCGGTGGCGTCACCGCTCGCAACGAGTACGTGCTCCGGTGTGCCTCCGGCCACATCTCGCCCGGCCTGCCGCCGGTCGTGAGCGAGCTCCTCGCCCGGCACGCACCGGCGGCCGCCAGGATGAACGCGTTCTACTGGCGGTTGTTCGACGGCGATCTGAGCGCCGAGTACCTGGGGCCGCCGGTGGCGTGGGACTGATGGGTGGGCGAGGATCGGGGTCGTCATGAGCGAGAGCGATGTCGATCTGGTCCCGATGTGGTTGCCGCACCTGCCCGGGGTGCTCGAGCTGGGCAACCGGGTCTTCGACGTGTCGGAGATGCCCTACACCTCGTGGTCGTTGTCCAGTGCGGCCGTCCACCTGGACGCCCAGCCGGATGCGTGCTGGGTCGCCGAGGCCGGCGGGCGGGTGGCCGGGTTCGTGCTCGGGTCGCTGTCCTACGACGAGCGGGCCGACTGGGGTTACGTGGAGTGGCTCGCCGTCGACCCCGAACATCAGGGCAGAGGGCTCGCGAAGACGTTGCTGGAGGAGTCCTGCGCGGCGCTGTTCGCCGCGGGCGCGACGCGGGTGATCACCGACGTCGAGCAGACCAACACCGCTTCGGCCCATCTCATGCGGCGGTGCGGCTTCAACGACAGCGTGACCGTGACGCTGTTCGTCCGCCACGCGCCTGCCGACAGCGGCGCCTCCCGGCAGGCCCGGGTGCGGGCGCACTCCACCGACCCGGCCAAGGCCCGGCTGCACGCGGCCGCCCGCAAGTCCGAACGCGACTAGCGCGGCGGCGTTCCGCTGTGGACCGCGGGGGCGCAAGGAGCTGAATCACACCTCTCGCATTCCCGGAAACAATTGCGGAAATCGCGAATTCCTTCGCCTGATTCCGAAATGGCCGTTGCGATCATTCGGCGATACGGGTGACGTTCACCGGCACGGGGGTCACCCTTTCATCTGTATCTAGCGGAAAACCCGGCCCATAGACTCGGGCATCGATCAAGTCCGCAGCCAGCTCGCCGAACGAGCGAGAACATCACGACGCGCAATGCGCCAGCACCGCCGCCGATCGGTCTTCCCACCGGCAGACGCGCGTTCGATTCCCGCGAAAGGAGAGCCGGTTCGCCGTGCCCGCAGCACGGCGCTGGAAGTCCGCCAACGCATCGAGCAAGAACACCAACGGGAGGTTCGTGACGTGTCCTCACCCGCTGCCGAACAGTTCTCTTCCCTGCAGACCCGCGCGGCGCGGCTGCTCGCGACGACGACGAAGACCCCGCCGCAGATGCAGTCCATCAGCTCCCGGAACCTGCTCCGGAAGCTGCCGTGGCTGACCGTCTCCAGCGGCACCTACCGGGTGAACCGGCGGCTGCAGATCAAGGTCGGGCGCGGGCGGGTGTCGTTCGTCCAGGAGGGCACCGACGTCCGCATCGTGCCGGAGACCCTCACCGAGCTCGCCGCGCTGCGCGGTTACGCCGATGTGGACGTCCTGACCAGACTGGCGGGGATGTTCACCGTCCGGCAGGTGACGCCGGGCGAGGTGCTCGCCGCGGAGGGCAGCCCGATCCGGGAGGTCTTCGTCGTCGCGCACGGCCGGGTGGAGCGGCTGGCGACCGGCGAGTACGGCACCGTCGACCACCTCGGCGTGATCACCGACGGCGACCAGGTCGGTGACGAGGCGGTCGGGGTGGAGGACCCGACGTGGTCGGCGACGCTGCGCTGCGCCACCTCCGGGACGATCATGGTGCTGAACTGGGACGCCCTGGGCGGGCTGCTCGATAGCGAAGAGGGGCTGCGCGCGCACCTGGACGATTTCGCGCGGCGCCGCGCGCTGCCGCAGAACCGGCGCGGCGAGGCCGAGATCGCGTTGTCCGCCGGGCACCTCGGCGAGGCGCTGCTGCCCGGCTCGTTCGTCGACTACGAGCTCGGGCCCCGGGAGTACGAGCTGTCGCTGACGCAGACGGTGCTGCAGGTGCACACTCGCGTCGCCGACCTCTACAACGACCCGATGAACCAGGTCGAGGAGCAGCTGCGGCTCACCGTCGAGGAGATCCGCGAGACGCAGGAGCACGAGCTGCTGCACAACCCGGACTTCGGCCTGCTGCACAACACCTCCTACGACCAGCGGATCTCCACCCGGACCGGCCCGCCGACGCCCGACGACCTGGACGACCTGCTGTCCATGCGGCGCTCCACGGACGCGTTCTTCGCGCACCCGAAGGCGATCACCGCGTTCCTGCGGGAGTGCAACCGGCGGGGCCTGGCGGTGGACGCCGCGGTGCAGGACGACGGGTCGAAAGCGCTGTCCTGGCGCGGTGTTCCGGTCTACCCGCTGGGCAAGATCGGCCTCACCGACCACAACACCACCTCGATCATCGCGATGCGCCGCGGCGAGGAGAAGCAGGGCGTCGTCGGCCTCCAGCCCGCCGAGCTGCCCGACCAGGTGCAGCCCGGGCTGAACGTGCGGTTCATGGGCATCACCGATCAGGCCATCCTGCGCTACCTGGTGTCCTCCTACTACAGCGTCGCGCCGCTGGTGCCGGACGCGGTCGGGCTGCTGGAGCACGTCGAGATCGGCCGGACGGACTCCTGATGATCGAGCTCATCGCGCACGAAACACCGGTCCCCGTGCAACAACCGCACACCGGCGGTGTGCAGGGGACCAGCGCGTGCACCGCTCCGGGAACGCAGCGGCGGACCACCGTGCTGCACTGCCCGCCCGCCCCGCCCGAGCGGCCCGAGGCCGCGGCCGAGATCAACAGCCGCGTCGTGGAGTGGATGACCGGGCTCGGGCTGGGCAGCGCGGCGAACGTCGAGGGCGTCTACAAGCACGACCCGGGGCGCGGGATCACGTTGTGCCACCCGGGAAGCCAGGACGTCGACCGGATGACCGCGGCGGGCAAGATGATCGTCGCCGAGACCGCGGTGGACGACTACTTCTGCGAGACCAACAGCCAGCGCGACGCAGGAGACCAGACGATCGGGCCGAACCTGTCGCTGGCACAGTCGGCGATCGACGCGCCGTGCCTGACTCCCGGGTACCAGGCGCTGTGGGAGGAGCAGCGCACCGGCCACCCGGTGCTGCGCGCCCAGCACGAGGCCTTCGAGGACCTCAAGCGGATCAGCAGCCCGGCGCAGGCGCAGCGCACGCGGCACGACATCGCCCAGCTCTACCTCGGCTACAACGCCGAGAACGGGTGGCGGCTGGTCAACCGACTGCCACCGGTGTGGCAGTACCTCGCCAACCGGCAGATGAACTCCTTCCGCCCGTGCCTGGACCTCACCGACGTGCTCGACGGCTACGAGCTGCCCGACGCGCTGCACGCCCACCCGCTGGTGCAGGACTGCACGGCGCGGGCGTCGCTGATCGCCACCCTGCACAACGACCTGGCCTCCTGCGAGCGGGAGATCCGCGAGCACGGCCTGCCGTTCAACCTGCCCGCCGTGATCGCCGCGGAGGAGCGCATCCCGCTCGACGAGGCGTTCATCAAGGCCTGCGAGGTGCACAACGAACTGATCCGCGCCTTCGAGGACGACACCGAGCGCACCACCGCCGCACTCCCCGATCCGGTGGTCGCCCGCTTCCTGACCGGGCTGTGGGCCTGGATCGCCGGAAGCCGCCACTGGCACTTCACCACCGCCCGACACTCCGCGTGAGAGGACCCGCCAGATGACCAACACGATCCAGCAGAACCCCACCGCCGGCAGCATCTACCAGGGCAGCGTCGCGGAGTACTGGAACAAGGAGGCCAACCCGGTCAACATCGAACTCGGCGAGGTCGACGGCTACTTCCACCACCACTACGGCATCGGCGAGCCGGACTGGTCGGTGACCGAGGGCGAACCGGCCACCGCCCGCGAGCGGATCACCGCCGAGCTGCACCGGCTGGAGACCAAGCAGGCCGAACTGCTGCTCGGCCACCTCGGCGAGATCGAGCCGAAGCACCGGATCATGGACGCCGGCTGCGGTCGCGGCGGCAGCTCGTTCATGGCCCACGAGCGCTTCGGCTGCTCGGTGGACGGCATCTCCATCTCCCGCAAGCAGGTGGACTTCGCCAACGAGCAGGCGCACCAGCGCGGCGTCTCGGACAAGGTGGCCTTCCACCAGCTCAACATGCTCGACACCGGTTTCGAGACCGGCAGCATGCGGGCGATCTGGAACAACGAGTCCACCATGTACACCGATCTGGCCGACCTGTTCGCCGAGCACTCCCGGCTGCTCTCGCGCGGCGGGCGCTACGTGACGATCACCGGTTGCTACAACGACGTCTACGGCCTGCCCTCGCGAGCGGTGTCGACCATCAACGCGCACTACATCTGCGACATCCACCCGCGTTCGGGCTACTTCCGCGCGATGGCCGCCAACCGGCTGGTGCCCACCGCGGTGGTGGACCTGACCGAGGCGACCCTGCCCTACTGGCGGCTGCGCGCCCGCTCGCCGCTGGTGACGGGCATCGAGGAGGCGTTCATCGAGGCCTACACCAGCGGCGCCTTCCAGTACCTGCTCATCGCCGCGGACCGGGTCTGAACCCGTGCTGCCCGGCGGCGCCGGAGGGTTCGCGCTCTCCGGCGCCGCGAGGACAAGGAGACTAAGGGGCGGAAATGGGCATGGTGGACCTGGACGAGATCCGCGCCGAGGTCGACTCCGCGCTCGCGGGGTTCTTCGACCGCGCGACGCTCGCCGGCGGGATCGAACCGCATTCCGACGACATGATCGAGGTGATCGAAGGTTTCGTGCTGACCGGCGGCAAGCGCATCCGCCCGGTCCTGTGCGCCCTGGGCTGGCTGGCCGCAGATCCGCAGCCGCGCTGCCGGGCGCCGCTGATCGGGCTGGCCGCCGGGCTGGAGATGTTCCACGCCGCGATCCTGATCCACGACGACGTCATGGACCGCTCCGCCACGCGGCGGGGCAGGCCGACGGTGCACCGGGTGATGGCCGGGCTGCGCCCGGATCGCGGCGGCGAGGACGGCGAGTGGTACGGCACCTGCGCGGCGATCGTGCTCGGCGATCTCGCGCTGGCCTGGGCCGACAAGCTCACCTGCGCGCAGCTCAGCGCCGAGCAGCTGGGCCGGGTGCTGCCGCAGATCGCGCAGATGCGGCACGAGGTCACCATCGGCCAGTACCTGGACCTGCACTCGGCGGGCGCCCGGTCGGCGGACGCGGACCTGGCCGAGATGATCATCCGCTACAAGACCGCCTACTACACCGTGTACCGGCCGCTGTCGATCGGTGCGGCGGCGGGCAACGCCTCCCGCGAGGCGACGCGGGTGCTGCACCACTACGGCATGCCGGTGGGCAAGGCGTTTCAGCTGCGCGACGACCTGCTGGGCGTCTTCGGCGATCCGCTGCTCACCGGCAAGGCGGTGACCGACGATGCGAGGGAGGGCAAGCACACCACGCTCATCGCCCACGCGCTGACCACCGCGAGTTCCCCGCAGGCGGTGAAACTCGGCCAGCTGTGGGGAAAACGGGACATCACCGAATCCGAAGTGGACGTCGTGCGGGAGATCCTGACCAGCACCGGGACGGTCCGCGCCGTGGAGAACCTCATCACCGACCACCACCGCGCCGCGCTCGCCGCGCTCGAAACCCCGCACCTGCCCACCGAGGTGGCCGAGGCGCTGCGCACCATCGCCGACCAAGCAGTGGAGCGTGACCGATGACCAAACGGGTGCTGCTCGCCTCGTCGCGCGGGACCTGCGCAGGCGTGGACCGGGCCATCGAGACGGTCGAGAACGCCCTGGCGCGCTGGGGGCCGCCGGTGTACGTGCGGCACCAGATCGTGCACAACACGCACGTCATCGCCGCGCTCGAAGCCCGGGGCGCGGTCTTCGTCGACGACGTCGCGGAGGTGCCGGAGGGAGCGCGCGTCATCTTCTCCGCGCACGGCGTATCCCCCGTCGTGCGAACGGCTGCGTCCAGCCGGCGGCTGGAGGTCGTCGACGCGACGTGCCCGCTGGTGAGCAAGGTGCACAAGGAGGCGGTGCGGTTCGCCGGAGACGGATACACCGTCCTGCTGATCGGGCACGCCGGTCACGAGGAGATCGTCGGCATCATGGGCGAGGCGCCCGAGTCGATCCGGCTGGTGGAGTCCACCGGCGATGCGGCCTCGGTCGAGGTGCCCGACCCGGGCCGGGTGGTGTGGCTGTGCCAGACCACGCTCGCCATCGACGAGGCGATGGAGATCGTCGGCGTGCTCCGCGACCGCTTCCCGGCGCTGGCCGATCCGCCGTCGGACGACATCTGCTTCGCCACCCAGAACCGGCAGAACGCCATCAAGTCCGTCGCGCCGCGCTGCGACGTCGTGCTGGTGGTCGGTTCGCCGAACTCCTCCAACTCCCGGCGCCTGGTGGAGGTCGCCGCGGCGGCCGGGGCCGGGGCCGCGCACCTGGTGGACGGTGCCGGCGAGCTCGACCCGGCGTGGCTGGACGGCGCGGAGACGGTCGGCGTGACCTCCGGGGCGTCGGTGCCGGAAGTCCTGGTCACCCACCTCCTCGACCGCTTGGCGGACCTGGGTTTCGACCAGGTCGAGACCCAGCAGGGCGTTCCCGAGCCCCAGCGGTTCAGCCTCCCGCTGCCGTTGCGCGCCGGCTGAGGGTTCCGGCCGGTCCGGTGCCAGGAAGCTCCTCCGGCACCGGACCGGCCGGCTCAGCGGGGAGCGTCGCGGAGCACGCCGCTGACGTTGACCAGTTCCACGCAGCGGTCCGCCTGCCTGCCGGAGGGCGGGGTGCCCGGGCGGGAGCAGCGCACCGTCACGGTGACCACCTCTTCGCTGGAGACCTCCAGCGGTGTCACCCAGTGCAGGTCCTGGTTGCGGAAGGTCTCCAGGGCGATCGTGGTGATGGTGCGGTCGCCGAGCTCGATGGTGAGCAGGCCTTCGTCGCCCTGGTAGTTCGCCATCACCAGGTCGGTGACGTAGAACAGCTTGCCCTCCGGGACGCTTTCGGAGGCGCCGTTGTTGGTGCGGCCGGAGCCGGTCCGCACCTCGACGGTCTGCGAGACCGGTTGACCGCCCGCCGACTGGCCGCCCGGCGGCTGCCCGCCGGGTGTCTCACCGGGCTGCTCCCCCGGCGGCACCTGCGGTTTCGGCTGCTCCGGAGGCGGTGGCGCGAGCAGCTTGCCCTCCTTCGCCAGCTCGATCGTCTTCTGCTCGGCCGCTTCCCGCGCCGCGGTCTCCACCGCCTTGCGCCCCAGGGTGAGCCAGAACAGCACCAGCGCCAGCAGCAGGGCGAGCAGTGCGAGCAGCCAGCGCGGCAGCAGCGGCAGCTGGACCAGTTCCCCGTCCAGCTCCTCCGGCACCAGCGGCTGATCGCCGGACGTCTCCGCTTCGACGGCGGCGGTGACCTGGAACGGGCGGCTGACCGGTCTGCCGAACCACAGCAGACCGCTCGCCCGCGCCCGCAGGCGCAGCTCGGCGCGCTCACCCGGCTCCAGCTCGGGGCGCTCCTCGTCGAAGGTGAAGCGCAGGTCCTCCGCCGCATCGGTCGCCACCAACGGCATCGCGACCGGTGTGTTGCCCTGGTTGTGCAGGTCCACCTGGAACCGGCCGCTGCGCCACCCGCGGCGGCGCTGCGGGCTGAGCGAAGCCCGGTACCGGTGGAACGGCGCGATGACGACGGTCGTCTCCGGAACCGCCACCATCCCGGGCTGCTCCACCGGGACGACCCGGACCGCCAGCGGCACCTCACCGGCTCGCACGGAAGCCGACAGCGGCGGCCGCAGGACCAGGGTGACCGCGCCCTGCGCACCCGGGTAGAGCGGCAGCCGAGCGGGTTCCACCGTCACCCAGGCAGCGCACTCGCCCACGACCTCGAACTCGTAGGCCTCGACGATGTCGGTGTTGTTGCGCACCGCGAGGGTGGTGGTCGCCTCCCCGCCCGGGCTTACCTCCACCCGCGGGCTGTCGAGCTCGGCATATGGCGTCACAGCGCTGAACGTAGCCGTGTTCTCCTGCCGCGAGCAGAGCAGCGAGGGCAACGCGGGGGCAACGCTGCTGCCCCCGCGGCGATCACCAGATGCCCTTCACGAATACCGTGAATTCCCGTTGCACCACAAGCACAATCATCGTCCTTGTCGTTGATTTCACCCGTGAACCACCCGATTTGCCCTGCGGTAGCGCGGAATGGAGCACCGCAGCGAGCGGCCGAACGGTCGGACCGCCCCACCCGAGAACGCGCAACACTGGATGCACGGGCGTTCTAGCGAGGAGAGGCGATGACGAGGATCCCTGTCGCGGTCTACGCATCCGATCCGATACTCGAGGCCGGTGTGACCCACCAGCTGCGCATGCGTCCCGAGGTGGAGATGCTCAGACCCAGCGACGAGCAGCGCGCCGAGGTGTCGCTGGTCGTGGTCGACCGGCTCGACGACGCCTCCGGTCAGCTGCTGCGCCGCCTGCAGCGCGCCTCGTCGGTCCGCACCGGGCTGATCATCGGCGAGTTCGAGCAGGACGCGCTGCAGACCACCATCGAGTGCGGCGTGGCCGCGGTCCTGCGCCGGCGCGACGCCGACCAGGACCGGCTGGTGGGGATGATCACGGCGCTGGTCCGCGGGGAGGGCGTGCTGCCCGGCGACATGGTCGGCAGGCTGCTCGACCACGTGGGCAAGCTGCAGCGCAGCGTCGCCACGGCCGGGCACACGCTCTCCACGCTGGCCACCCGCGAGGCCGAGGTCCTCCGCCTCATCGCGGACGGCTTCGACACCAGGGAGATCTCGGTGAAGATGTCCTACTCCGAGCGGACGGTGAAGAACATCCTGCAGGAGGTCACCTCGCGCCTGCAGCTGCGCAACCGGGCGCACGCCGTCGGCTACGCCATGCGGCACGGCCTGATCTGAGCTGCCCGAAAGGGCCGAAGGGCTGCCCGCGCAACTGCCTGCCGGCTCCTGGGGATGCGCGCGGATCCGCGCCAGGATGCTGGGCACAGCCATCACCTGCGACGGAGGTCAACCGTGATCGGCGGCTCGATGCGCCTCGGAATCACGCTGCTCGGGGTCTTCCTGGTGCTCTCCGGGCTGATCGCGATCCCGGTCACCGAAGCGCGTCCGCACCAGCGGCCGGCACCCGAACCGGCCCGCATCGCCTTCTCCGGGACCGGGCACCGCAGCCTGGGGATCGCCGAAGCCGGCCCGTACGGCGGGACCGAGCCGCTGTTCGGCGAGCCGCGGCAGCACTTCGACCAGGACGTCTCCGCCCGCGGCGGGACGATGGTGTTCACCAGCCTGCGCGACGAAGCCGCGCCGCAGGTGTACCTGCGGACGCACGACGGGCACGTCCAGCGGCTCACCCGGGGCCGCGACGCGGCGAATCCCGAGCTCTCGCCGGACGGCCGCTGGGTGGCGTTCGACTCCGCCTCGTCGGGGCAGCGCGACGTGTGGCTGGTGCGCACCGACGGGTCCGAGGCGCACCGGCTCACCAGCACTCCCGGCGACGAGGTGAACCCGACGTTCTCCCCGGACGGAACGAGGATCGCCTACGCCGCGAACTCCAGCGGCCGGTGGCAGATCCACGCACGACCGGCCGGCGGCGGCGCCGAGCGGCAGCTGACCGCGGAGCCGAACGGTGCCGCGACGCAACCGGCCTGGAACCCGGTCGACGAGGACCGGATCGCCTACACCTTCGCGGTGAACGGCGAGCAGACCGTGCGCGTGCTGCGCGGGACCGGAACCGGAACGCCGCTGCCCGTGCAGGCCCGGGAACCCCGGTGGATGCCGGACGGGCAGGGCCTGCTGTTCCTCAGCCCGCGTTCCCGCTCCGGCGCGGCGGACGGCATCGACCGGGTCTACCTGGCCGATGCCGACTCCCCGAACCCGCCGAGGCTGCTGCTGGAAGAGGACCGCAGCGTCGACTCCCCGACCTGGTGGCGCGGACAGCTGGTGGTGGCCCGCACCACCGCGCCGCTGCGAAACACCGCGCGGCTGCAGGACGTCCAGGTGGACGGTACCGATCCGCGCGACCTCGGGTCGGACGTGCTGACCGAGGATCCCAAGGCCGTCGAGGACTCCATGCGGCTTTTCAAGCCCGAGCAGGGAGATCCGTGGACGCAGCGGCAGAGCTACTCCCCGGACGGCAAGCAGATCGCGGTCAGCCGCTTCGAGACCGTCCGCGGGCGGCGCGTCCAGCGGATCTGGCTGGTCGCTTCCGACGGCAGCGACCCGCGGCCGCTGCCGATCGCCGACCGCTGGGCAGGTGACTGGGAGACCGATGCCGCGTGGTCGCCCGACGGCGAGGAGATCGCCGTGGCCCGCAGGTCACCCGGCGGCCTGAACAGCCCCGGGCCGAGCCGGATCGTCGTGGTGAACGTCCGGACCGGCGAGGTGACCAAGCGGTTGGCGAACGCGGACCCGCAGCTGGACGACACCCAGCCCGCGTGGTCGCCGGACGGCCGCAGCTTCGCGTTCAGCCGCGGCAGGCCCACCGACGACGACCCGGCCCGCCGGGAGAACCACATCTGGCTCACCGACGCCCGGACCTTCGGCTCGCAGCGGGACCTGAGCGACGTGATCTGCGAGTGCCTGGTGGTCGACGACAGCCCGGTGTTCGCCCCCGACAGCCGCAGCATCGTGTTCAACCGGGAGAAGGACGGGCTCTACCGGATGGACTTGAACGACGACAGCTGCGAGGTGCTGCTGCCGCGCGGGCAGAACAGCTGCGTCGACCAGCCCCGCGGCGACGGACCGTTCCAACCCAGGGACGTCAGCTGGTCGGCGGACGGCCGTCGGCTCGTGCTGTCGCACCGCGCGGTCGCGGACGAGAACGCCCCGGAACACCTGTCGGTGCTGGACCTGGCCACCGGTGAGCTGAGCTCGCTGACCGGCAGGCTGCCCGGGCGGCAGAAGGAACCCACCTGGCAGCCGACGGTCGACCTCGGCATCGACACTCCTCCCGAGCAACCCCAGGTCCGGCCCGGCGAAGTCATCACGGCCGCGATCACGGTGCGAAACCAGGGTCCGTCCGACGCCCCGGACACCGAGACGACCCTGCAGGTCCCGCCCGGCCTGCGGCTGACGGACATGTGGTCGTCCAGGGGCACCTGCGAGGGCGAGAAGTGCTCCCTCGGCACGCTGGAACCCGGCGATGCGGTCGAGGTCACGGCGCAGCTCGTCGCCGTGGTGGTGGGCGAGCACCGGCTCGTCTGGACCATCACCAGCGCGGTGCACGACACCGACGAGGGCGACAACACCAACACCACGGTGATCATCGTGACGCCGACCCCGGCGCCGCCACCGCCTCCACCGCCACCGGCCAGTCCCGGTGTCGCCCTGACCGTGGGACCGGATACGTCCTATGTGGGCGGTCGGACCGGGGTGACCTTCACCGTGCGCAACACCGGTAGCAGCACCGCCACCGGGCTGGTGCTGGACATGGCCCTGCCGCCAGGAGTACCGGTGGTGCACGTGCCGCCCGGTTGCACGGCCGCGCAGTGCGCGCTGCCCGATCTGCCGCCGGGCGGTGTGCTCGCCAGGCAGGTGGTGCTAGCTCCGGACGCGGCTCTGACGTCGGAGATCCGGGCGAGGCTGCGGACCAGCGGAACGGACGCCGACCCCGGAGACAACGACGTCACCGCCCCCTACCGCGTGCTGCAGCCCCGCATCGTCGCGGTCCCGGCGGTCGGCGAGCCCGGGTTCGTGACCTCGGTGCGCGGCGTCGACTTCCCGCCCGGGATCCCGGTCCGGCTGGAGTGGTCGCCCGGCATCACCGCGGCAGCGGCACCGACCTCGCCCGCCCCGGACGGGCGGTTCGCCGCGCAGCTGCTGATCCTGCCCAACGACCAGGTCGGGCCGCGCACCATCACCGCGTCGGGCCCGGGTTTCAGCCCGGTCACGGCGGAGTTCCTGGTCGTCGCCTCGCCCATCGCACCGCCCGAGCTGGTGGAGTGGAGGTGAGCCGGTGATCCACGAGGTCGACGAGGCGTTGCGCCGGTTGCTGGCCGCGCACGACCTGCCCGGCGCGGGCGTCGAGCTCGGCTTCGAAGCGCCCACCACGGACTGGGCGGCCAAGCGCAACGCGCCCACGATCAGCGTTTTCCTCTACGACATCAGGGAAGAACCGGGCTTGCGGCAGAGCGGCCGGTTCGAGCAGCACGACGAGTCCGGGGCGGTGACCGGCTGGCAGGGCGCGCCGCACTGGTTCCAGCTCTCCTACCTGGTGACGGCGTGGACGAAGCGCCCGCAGGACGAGCACCGGCTGCTGTCGGCGGTCCTGCGCTGCGTGGTCGGCCACGACGCGCTGGAGGCGGCGTGGCTGACCGGGACGCTGGCCGAGCTCGGCCTGACGGTGGCGTTCGAGGCGGGCGGAACGATGGCGGAGGGCCGTTCGGCCTCCGACGTGTGGTCGGCGCTGGGCGGCCAGCTCAAGCCGTCGATCAACCTTCAGGTGACGGCGCCGCTGGCGGGTGAGCGGATACCGGCCGGGCCGCCGGTCACCGAGGGCGTGGTGCTGCAAGCAGATGCCGATGCGCCGCGTCGGTTGCGCTACGACGGCCCGAGCACCGCCGAAGGGGAAGGTTTCGCGCCGGCGCGGCGTCGTCCTGAGCCGAAGCGGCGTCGCCGGGGACCGCTCCCGTGACCGGCCTGCAGTACCTGTGGGCGCGGCTGAACGTGGTCGAGCAACGGGTCCGGGCGCTGGTGGCGGCACGGCGGGCGGTCGATCCGCAGCCGGACGATCCGCACCGGGGCCTCTACCTCACACCAGAAGCCGTCGAGCGGATCCTGGCGGCGCCGGCGAAGTCGTGGCGGATGCCCGAGGCGGTGACGGCGGATCTCGACGCGCTCGCGGAGCCCGTCCCGGTATTGCTCCAGCTGGCAGAGGATTTCGGGCTCAGCGAACTGGATGTGGAGCTGCTGCTGGTGGCGCTGGCCCCGGAGGTCGACGTCCGCTTCGAACCGCTCTACGGCTACCTGAACGACGACGTGACCCGCCGCCGACCGACGACCGGGCTGGCGCTGGAGCTGTGCGGCATGCCTTCGGCGGGCGACGGCCGGTTCCGGTTCTCCCCCGGTGCACCGCTGGTTTCCGGTGGGCTGCTGGAGGTGCAGGAGCCCGATCGGCCGTTCCTCTCCCGCACGCTGCGGATCCCCGACCGCGTGGTCGCGCACCTGCTCGGCGATGACAGCGCCGATCCCGTTGCGGCCAGTCTCGCGCGCCCCGCCGATCCGGGCGAGCCGGGCGCGCTGGCCAAGCGACTCGGTGCCGGGCTGGATGCCGGGGTCGCGTTCGTGCACCTCAACGGTGTGGAGGGCACCGTCCGCGTGGCGGTGGACGCACTGGCGGTGAGCGGCCGTGCCGCATTGGTGCTGGCTGCCGGGGAGCTGGCCGACGAGCCTGAGCCGCAGGCCGCCCTTCCCGCGCTGGTCCGGGAAGCGCGGTTGTGTCGCGCCGGAATCGTGTTCGGGCCGTTGGAGAAGCTGGAGCCGGAACGGCCCGAACGGGCGCGGCTGCTGCGCGCGGTCGTCGCCGCGACGGCGGAAGTTCCGCTGTTCCTGCACGGCTCGCGGAGCTGGGACCCGGGCTGGGCCCGGCGAAGCCCGGTGTCGATCCGCGTCGAAGCCGCTCAGCCCGAGACGCGAGCCCGGGAATGGCGACAGGTGCTCGCGGTGCCCGAAAGTGCGCCCATCGATGCCCTGGCGGTCTACCAGCTCGACCCCGATCAGATCAGCCGGGCGGCGTCGGTCGCCTCGCAGCTCGCGGCGCTGGAGGCACGCCCGGTGGAGCTGGCGGACGTGCAGGCGGGCGTGCGAGCGCAGAACGGTGCTGGTCTGGAGCGTCTGGCCCGGCGCATCACGCCTGCGGTCGGCTGGGACGACTTGGTCCTGCCCGAACCGACCCGCAATCAGCTGACCGAGCTGTCGCTGCGCGCCCGCCACCGCGACCGCGTGCTCGGCGACTGGGCCATGCGGCCGGGAGGCGGCCGGGGCCGCGGTGTGATCGCGCTGTTCGCCGGCGAGTCGGGAACCGGCAAGACCATGTCGGCCGAGGTCGTCGCCGCGGACCTGGGCATGGACCTCTACGTCATCGATCTGTCCACAGTGGTGGACAAGTACGTGGGTGAGACGGAGAAGAACCTGGAGCGCATCTTCACCGAAGCGGCGGGCGTGAACGGAGTCCTGCTCTTCGACGAGGCCGACGCGATCTTCGGCAAGCGCTCAGCGGTGAAGGACGCCCACGACCGCTACGCCAACGTGGAGTCGGCCTACCTCCTCCAGCGCATGGAATCCTTCAACGGCATCGCAATCCTCACCACGAACCTCCGCGCGAACCTCGACGAAGCCTTCACCCGCCGCCTGGACGTGATCGCGGATTTCCCCCTGCCCGACGCAACCCAGCGCGAAGCCCTCTGGGACCGCTGCCTCGGCAAGGCACTCCCCCGTGCCGCAGACCTGGACCTGGCGCTGTGCGCGGAGCGCTTCGAGCTCGCCGGCGGCTCGATCCGCTCCTGCGCCACCACCGCCGCCTACCTCGCCGCGGCGAACGCGGAACCGGTGAGCATGGCGGACCTGATCACGGCGATCCGCCAGGAGTACACCAAGCTCGGCCTCCTACCCCTGGGGAGCAACTTCGAGAACCATTAGTTCCACCCTATGAGGCTTCCATCCCACTACCTGCTAAGGGCGCCATATGAAAGACGTGGAACGCAGAGATCCACAGTCACCCGACAAGAAAAAAGCGAATCCGGAAACCGCGGGAGCACGAACCCCGAAGCGGGCTGCGGAAACCGCCGAAACCCAGAATCCTCTCTCCCCCAACTCCGTGCTCAACTACCAGCATCTGCTCGGCAACAGACGGACAACCGCACTCGTACAGCGAACAAAACACACGGCCGACGACGCCCTCGGCGAGCGCACCTCCGCTGATCCCACCAGAACCACTGGAAACAGTGCCGGAGCATCAGCGGCCGCCCCGTCCACGGATGTCGTTCAACGCGTAAGCGGCAGGCGCCGCCGCTCACCCGACTACAACGAGGGTGCCGAACACAGCGCAAAACGAGCACGCCCCGATTACGACATGGAAGCGTCCGGCGCGGAAGAACACCCCGGAACGCTCATCGTCAAGCAGCCCGGGTACGCATCCGGAGACCAGTTCGGCATCCTTGTCGCACTGCTCAGCAAACCGGAAATGCAGGTCGTGATCGGGCGCAACAGGAATCCCACCGCCCAGGACCGCACCCCCGATAAATCACATGATATCGAGAAATTCTACCGGGATAGCGGAATCGATCAGAGCCGCATCCACATCGCGTACGCCGAAAGCATGGAGACGCGGGTCCAATGGCACGCCCTCGACAGGGAGAGCTGGGAAGTAGCGGAAAACGAGTTCGGGATAACCGACCGCCACAATCAAGAAGAGATCATTGAAGGCAACGAAGCAGGCACCAGATATGTTGCAGAAAATTTCTCCGAAGCGGATCGGGATAAACTTCGAGATTCGTTCGGCCTCAGCAGCGACGTCGAGGACAACGACGCCCGGATACACGATTGGCTCGCCAAGAAGGGCATCCGACTGCAAGAAACCGGGAACCGGGTGCTGGTCCTGTGGTCGCGGTTCAGCGGAAAGAAGTACAACTGGAAGAACCTTCGCGGACTCATGGAGAACGACACCAGCTTCGAAGGTGTGCGGCAAATAATCCGGCAAACCGTCAACCACTACGACACGATCCTGATCACTGGCGACAAGCACCCGACCAAGGAAGGAAAGTGGTCGAGCCTGACCGACCAGATGCGCAGAGAAACGAACACCGACAAAATACATGAAATCACCGAGTTCTGGAACGAGAACTCCGCCGAACTGAAAGCATGGGAAGGCAACTCCCGGACCCGGCAGTACCGCCTGTACGACTACCTGCACAGAAAACATCGACTCACCCACCTGGGCTTCCGGTCCGGAAACCTGGAAGCCGTCGCGCTCATCGGCCACAAGGTGCGCTACATCGAGGACAGCAGTGCGTTCGGCGGCAGCAGAATGACCGCCTGGCATGACACCAGTGACGGAAAGACGAGATCCGGAGGTATGGCACCCGGGTACGAAAGGATTCAGATCAACGAAACCAGCACCGGTTCAGGTCGCCACTCCAACGAATACCGAGAACTTCACGGGAAGGAGGCCTGGCTCCGATTCAGCGCAGCCGACGGCAAGCCGCTCACATCCTACTTCAAAGAATCAGGGTTCGCGCTCCGCGACCTGCAGACGATCCTGGACGAAATTGCCAACGGGGACGACCTGGACGATCCGATCAAGCGCAACGAATTTGAGCTCTTCAGACTCGAGCACCTGGCAAAGAGACTCACCACCCTGAGGAACAGGGCAGCGGAGGAGCCGATCAATCCCGAATACAACGCCGAACAATTGAATTGGGACCAGCAGCGCCGAGATTACGTCATCGGCTATCTAGACAATTTCATCGGCGACCTGACATACACGGTCACCTACTACCAGCAGCTCCCGGCCGATGACAGTCAACGAGGGTCGATCAAGGAGTACGCCAATCAGCTGTTCTGGAGCTTGAAAGAGATCGAAGGCGCTTTGAAGCAGTACTTGCACTGAAGAGGCGCTGAGTCGCGGAAGCAGGCCCCGGCGTTCCCTGGCCTGGAGCACGCAACCCACAGTTCCCGGTCAATGGGAATCGTGCGGTTCGCTGCGACCAGCATCCGTTCCTGGCCGTGCGGGGGATCAGGGATTTTCCAGGACTCGCCGCGCGGTGGCCTCGGCTTCGCGCTCGAAGCGGTCCGACGGGTCGGAGACCTTGAGGCCGTCGCCGTTGTCGGTGCCCGCCACCGGACCGGAGCGCTGCTGGAGGACGTGGGTCAGCTCGTGGGCGAGGGTGTGGTTGTCCGCGCCGCCCGATCCCACGACGATGTGGTTGCCGGAGGTGTAGGCGCGGGCTCCGAGCTCGGCCGCCGATCGTTGGGCCGTCGTGTCGGTGTGCAGGCGGACGTTGGAGAAGTCCGCGCCGAAGCGGGCCTCCATGTCGGTGCGGACGGACGTGTCGAGTGCTTGCCCTGGCGAGCGCAGCACGTCGTGCACGGTGGATCTCTGCACCTGGGCGTCATCGCTGTGCTGGGCGCCGATCATCCGCGCGACTGCCGCGTTTCCCAGGGTTCGCTGGAGGTGCAGGACGTGCGCCGCGGATCCGGGGGCGGTGGCCGGACCAGTGGTGTCGGTTTCCACCGGCCGCGCTTTCGGCGCTGATTCCCGCTCGGCGTTGTCGTGCTCGCGCATCGGGTTCCTCCTCGCGACATAGCTGTCCACCACTGGTACCGCGCGACCGGAGCCGCCGGAATGGCCGGACGGGCAGAGCTGGGGGCAACCGCTCCCGGAGGCAAGGTCCGGTTGCCCGGAGAGGCAGGGGTGCTGCCCTCGGTGGGGGCCGCGTGGACCTGTTCGGGTGCCGCGCGGGGCGCGAAGCTCGGTGGCACGAGCGCCTCAGACGAAGGAGCGAACATGCCGTCGTACCTGTCCCCTGGCGTTTACGTCGAGGAGGTCCAGAACGGGGCCAGACCGATCGAGGGGGTCGGGACCGCCGTTGCCGCCTTCGTCGGTTTCGCTTCGCAGGGGCCGTTCCACGAGCCGACGCTGGTGACGAACTGGAACCAGTACGTCCAGACCTTCGGCGGGTTCGACGAGAACTACCTGGGGCGCTCGGTGTACGGCTACTTCGCCAACGGCGGCGGCGCCGCGTACGTCGTGCGCATCGGCGGGCCGTCCACCGCCGCACACGCCGAGCCCGCACCGGCTCCGGTGGAGATCGGCGGGTTGCGGATCGCGGCACTGCCCGGTGCGGGTGCCGACCTCACCGTCGAGGTCGCCGATGCCGAGGGTGAGAACCCGCCCGAGGACCGGTTCCGGCTGGTGGTCAGCCAGGGCGGCAAGGTGGTGGAGACCTTCGACGTCTCCACCAAGAAGAACGTCAAGAGCTACGTCGTCAGCCAGGTGCGCGAGCGGTCCAAGCTCATCGAAGTCACCGAACGCGGCAGCGCGGCGCTGACCCGGCCGGACAACCAGTCGGTCGCGCTCGCCGCCGCACCGAGCCCGGCGGCACCGGCCGCTGTGGACGCACGGGAGTACGTCGGGGACCTCGCCGCGCGGACCGGGTTCGGCGGGCTGGAGACGATCGACGAGATCACCATGGTCGCGGTGCCCGACCTGATGAGCGCACACCAGCGCGGCCTGATCGACGCCGAAGGCGTGAAGACCGTTCAGCTGGCGGCGATCTCGCACTGCGAGCAGATGGGCGACCGGGTCGCGCTGCTGGACGCCCCGCCCGGGCTCAACGCCCAGCAGGTCCGGGCCTGGCGGTCCGAGCAGGCCGGCTACGACTCGAAGTACGCCACCCTGTACTACCCGTGGATCAAGGTGTTCGACCCGGCCAGCGGCCGCAACACGATGGTCCCGCCCAGCGGGCACGTCGCCGGGGTGTGGGCGCGCAGCGACGCCGAGCGCGGGGTGCACAAGGCACCGGCGAACGAGGTCATCCGGGGCGCGGTGGACCTGGAGGTCAACCTGAGCAAGGGCGAGCAGGACATGCTCAACCCGATCGGGGTGAACTGCATCCGGGCGTTCGCCGGGCGCGGCATCCGGATCTGGGGCGCCCGCACGCTCTCCTCCGACCCCGGTTGGCGCTACCTCAACGTGCGGCGGCTGTTCAACTACCTGGAGGAGTCGATCCTGATCGGCACCCAGTGGGTGGTGTTCGAACCGAACGACGACCGGCTGTGGTCGAGCATCCGGCGCAACATCAGCGCCTTCCTGCACCAGGCCTGGCGCGACGGCGCGCTGTTCGGCCGCACCGCGGCGGAGGCGTTCTACGTCAAGTGCGACCGCGAGAACAACCCGCAGGAGTCGATCGACCTCGGCCAGGTGGTGTGCGAGATCGGTGTCGCGCCGGTCAAACCCGCCGAGTTCGTGATCTTCCGGCTCTCCCAGTTCTCCGACAGCACCAGTCTGGTCAGCGAGTAGTCCCGACAGCGCGGAAGGCGACGGGTAGTCATGGCACAGGGCGACACTCTCTCCACCCACCGGTTCGGCGTCCAGCTCGGCGGCATCACGGTGGAGTCGGTCAAGGAGATCAGCGGTCTGACCGTCGAGCAGGACGTGGTCGAGACCCCGCAGGTCACCCCGACCGGCGAGCGGATCTACAAGAAGCAGCCCGGTGGGCAGAAGGGCGGCGAGGTGACCATCACCCGCGGCCTGGACAAGAGCTCGGCGTTCACCGACTGGATCAAGAAGACGCTGCTCGACGGCGACGTCGAAGGCGCCCGGGAGAACCTCACCATCGAGATCCAGGACTCGCAGGGCGAAACGGTGCGCCGGATGCAGCTGTTCGACGCCTGGGTCAGCAAGTGGGACGGCCCGGAGGTCAGCGCGGGCGAGTCCAACCCGGCGACGGAGAAGGCCACCATCGTCTTCGAGCGGATCGAGGTCGAATGAGGCGACGCATCTCCTCGCTCGGCGAGCTCGACGAGGTCGCGGGCAAGAACCGGCAGGCTAGGTCCGCGCCGGCCCAGCACGACGAGTTCGAGTTCGAGCTGCCCCGCGGCTACGTGCACACCGACGGCACGCTGCACCGCCGCGGCCGGATGCGGCTGGCGACCGCGAAGGACGAGCTCCGGCCGCAGATCGACCTGCGGGTCAAGGAGAACCCGGCCTACCTCAGCGTGGTGCTGCTCAGCCAGGTGATCACTGGGCTGGGCGAGATCACCGACGTGCACGCGGGCGTGGTGGAGAACATGTACGCCACCGACGTGGCGTTCCTGCAGGACTTCTACCGGCGGATCAACAGCGAGGGGCACACCAGGGCCGGGGTGACCTGCCCGTCCTGCGACACCGCTTTCGAGGTCGACCTGGCAGGTGGGCGCCTGGGGGAATCGTGACGTACGCGGCCGACCGGCTGCACGAGGAGGTCGCGTACATCGCCTACCACTTCCACTGGACGCGCGACGAGATCCTGGACCTGGACCACCGCGAACGCCGGCGCTGGGTGCGCGAGATCGCGCAGCTCAACACCCGGGTGAACGAAGGGGGGTGAACCGTTGGGCCTGCTGGACCTGTTCCGCCGCCGACGCGACGACACGCAACCGGCCCCGGATGCCGCCGTGTCCGATTGGGACGGCGGATGGCGTCGGGTGGCCCGGGATCCCTCGGTGCTGCAGCGCGCGTCTTGCGATGTGACCGGGGCCCAGCGGTTCCGCAGCTCCGTGGCCTCGTTCCGCGATCACGGCGTGCTGACCGGCCTGGGGCACCGCCTCGACCCCGGCGCGCCTGCCGGGATCCTGCACGGGCTGATCCAGCCGGTCGCCGGTATTCACGTGCAGCGTTCGGTGAGCGGGGACCTGCCGTTGCGGTACCGCCGTGACGAGCCCGCCGATCCGGGCGATGGGACTGGTGAGCCCGTCGGGACTCCTGTCCCGGTCGTGCAGCCGCGGCGGCTGTCACCGCCGTTGACCGTGGCGCGGCCTGCCAAGTCGCGTGTGGTCCGGACCGTGCCCGTGGTTCGTCCGCGATCCGGCGTTCCGGCGGGCGTTTCGCAGCCGGTCGTGAGCAGCCCGCCTTCCGACGGCATCGATTCACAGTTGGGCGTACCTCCATCGCAGGCCGTGCAGCGTCAGGTGACGCCGTCTGGAGCTGGTGAGCCGCTGCGGGATCTTCCTCCGACCGCCGTCGTGCTTCCCACCAGCGAACCGGCGGAGGGCATGCCTTTGGCCAGCGGTGCGGCAGTACCCGAGGCACGGACTCCAGTGGTTCAGCGAAGGACCACTACCGGCGCCCGGGAACTGGAACGGGCGGGTGGTGAGCCACCGTCGGGAGCTGGCCCTCGTCTGGGGATCGGCGCGCCGATCCCGGAGATCCCGAAGTCCGCGATTCCGGTCAGCACCGGGAGTGCGCCGGATCCACCCGAGTCCGCGCCACTGCTGGCGGCTGCTCCCGAGGTGCAGCGCCAGTCAACGGCGGCAGAATCACCGGGCGCCGCTGCTCCGGATCGACTTGCCGGGACGGCAGCGCATGACAGCAGTCCGAGCGCCGAGATGGCCGTGCAACGTCTTCCGCGCACCGCTCCCGAATCCACCAGCACGGAACCTCCTGTGCAGCGGCCAGTCAGGCAGCACGTGCATGAAACTCCCGACCCACCAGGTGCTCCGACGCTTGGACGATCCTCTGCACCTCAGGAGACGGGCCACGTGGTGCAGCTTGATTCCCTCCCCGACTCCACCCTCGCAATGCCAGGAGCGGCACCTCCCGAATCCAGCCGTCCGGTGGCAGCCCCGGAAGCCGGGGATGCGATCGTCCAGCGGCTGTCGAGTCCTGAGGTGACGCGTCCAGGAACCGAGAACCCAGTCGTACGTCGAACATCGCCTCCCGAGTCCGGTCATTCGGCATCGGCGCCGGACGCTGTCGTCCAGCGAGTGGTGCACTCCGAAGCCGGGGATCCGGCGGCGCGCGCAGAAAGCCCCCGAACGCGCGCCCCCGACGCGGGAACCTCAACTGCTCCAGCAATCCATCTGGATCAGCCCATGTTGCCTGACGCACAGCATCCGGTGGTTCGACCAAGTTCTCCCCCTGTATCCCGGAATTCGGCGATCTCCCCGGAAAACCACGCCGAACGCCGAACGCGCCTACCCGATGCCGGAGGCTCTTCGACGGATCCGGAAGTCCACCAGGCCAGGCCCGTGCTGTCTGATGCACAGCACCCGGTGATTCAGCGAACTCCCCACGCTGAGCCTGAAGGATCGGCAAGCTCGGAACTTCCGAGCCGCGCGCCCGAATCACGAGGTGCCGAGCATCCAGTCGTGCAACGAACACCTGCTTCCGAGCCCGAACAGCCAGTTGCCCAGCACACTTCGGAGAATCCGCGCGGTGTGGCCGCTCCATCGAACACCGAATCCCTTGTGGCGCAGCGGCAGTATCATCCCCATGCTGCTCGGATTCCGGAGCTGGCCAGCGGCTCGCGGCAAGCGAAGGAACGTGAGCACTCGCCCCGGGCAACACCTGATCCCCGAACACTCGCGTCTGCGGACTTGTCGAGGTCCGATGCCCCGCTGATCCAGGACACCGCTGCTGTGCAGCGAATTCCGCTCCCGAGCGGAGAGGTCACCAGCAGCGTTGAGCTGTCCAGGGCAGCGGAAGAGCCGCTTCCGGTGCCATCGACCGAGCGGCTCCCGCAAGGCATCGCGGCGCAGACTCGGGGAAGTACCGAGTCACCTCGTCCGGCACAGACCGCGACGGCCCCTGTCCAGCGCCGGGCGCGGTCGGACGATGCCGTACCAACGAGTCTTGGCACGCCCGCATCGCACGTTCAGCGAGTCCGGCCGCTGCTGGGAACACGACAGCTCACCACCAGCACCGTTCGAGAGCCGACCCCTGCGGCCGTCCACCGGACCCCACCGGTGGCACAGTTGCGGGCCGTTCCGCCTCTCGCGGACCCGGTCACGTCCGTGCAGCGCAGTCCGGTGGAAGTGCAACGCGCCCGCCTTTCAACACCTCGCCCGACGCAGCCGCTGGACGCCCCGCCGGTGAGCAGGCAGGTCCAGGAACCGCACACACCAGCACCTCCGGTGACGACGGTGCAGCGCGCGACCACGTCCGTCGACCGGCCGAGCGGGCAACCGGGCATCCGGGTTCCGGGAATCCCCGCCGGAGTGCCGGTCACCGTCGTCCAGCGGGACGCGCAACCGGCCCCGGCACGGCAGCAGGACGACGCGGGCACCAGGGGCGAACCCGATGTCGAGGAGCTGGCCCGGCGGCTCATCGAGCCCGTCGGGCGGCTGCTGCGCGCCGAGTTCCGGCACGGCAGGGAACGGATCGGGCGGCTGCACGACCGCCGCCGCTAGGAAGGAGAGTTGTCGGTGCCGCAGGAGATCTTCGCATCCAGCGTGTTCTTCCGGCTGACCATCGCCGGCGACGACCTGGGCAGGTTCCACACCTGCAGCGGGCTCGGCGCGCAGGTCGAGGTGGAGCAGTTCGCCGAGGGCGGCAACAACGGCTTCAGCTGGCAGCTGCCCACCCGCATCACCTGGTCCAACATCACCCTCACCCGGCCGGTCACCAAGGACACCACCAAGATCTCCCGGTGGCTGGCGCAGACCATCCGGCGCACCGAGCGCAAGAACGGCGAGATCGTCGCGCTGAAACCGGACCTCACCCCGATCGCCCGGTGGCAGGTCCTCGGCATCGTGCCGGTCAGCTGGCAGGGACCGTCGTTCGACCCGGGCAGCGCCGAGGCCGCCGTCGAGACGCTGGAGATCGCCCACGAAGGACTGGAACCCGCGTGATGGCCACCGCACCGGGGAAGAACCTCGCCCGCGCCGCACTGCTGATCATGGAGCCGCCCGCGCAGGTCGGCGCGAAGCCGGGCGGCACGATCAAGCGGGTCAAGTTCCAGTTCAACCCGAATCGGCTGTCGCTGACCAAGAGCACCGAGTGGCGGCGCAAGCCCACCCGGATGGCCAGCGAATCGGCGCTGCCCGAGTTCGTCGGCAGCGGCCCGCGCTCGCTGTCGCTCGAAGTGTTCCTCGACGCCACCGCGACCCACGACGGTTCGGTGGAGGCGAAGGTGGAGGAGCTGATGCTGGCCTGCGTGCCCACCCCGAAGAGCCTGGCGGCGAAGAAGCCCGCCAGCCCGTGGGTCCGGCTCGAGTGGGGCACGGCCAAGACGACCTCGTTCGACGGGGTGCTGTCGAGCTTCTCGGTCGACTACTCGCTGTTCGACGTCGACGGCAAGCCGCTGCGCGCCACCTGCTCGCTGAGCATCGACGAGGCCGGCGCCGACACACCGGGCCAGAACCCGACGTCGGGCTCGGACAACGCCCGCCGCACGCACCGGGTCGTCGCCGGGGACAGCCTGCCGCAGCTCGCCTGGCACGAGTACGGCGACGCCGGCCAGTGGCGGGTGATCGCCGAGGCCAACGACATCGACGACCCGATGGTCCTCGTTCCCGGAACCGAGCTGCTGGTCCCGGCCCTCGAAGACGCGCCGGGCGGTGCGTGATGGGCGGCGCCGGCGCCGGGCGGTCCATCGCCGCCGACCCGGTCGTGACCTCAGGCGGGCCGCTGCCGCCCGCCTGGCAGAAGCAGCTCACCGGCTGCGTGGTGGACGAGAACGTCGGGCTTCCCGACACCGCGACCCTGACCTTCCGGGACCCGGACCACGAACTGCTCACCGCGACCGGCATCACCATCGGCGCCCCGCTGGCGGTCTCGGTGGTCACCACCGGCAGCCGGGCACCGGAGGAGCTGTTCGCGGGCGAGGTCACCGCGCTGGAGCTGGATTCCGACGGCACCGGTTCGTTCACCGTGGTGCGGGCCACCAGCAAGGCGCACCGGCTGATGCGGGGCCGCAAGGTCGTCGCGTTCCGGAACATGACGGCGACCGCGATCGTGCGGAAGGTCGTGACCGGCGCCGGGCTGCGCCCCGGCCGCATCGAGGCGAAGCCGATCACCTACCCGCAGCTGTCGCAGGCGAACGTCTCGGACTGGGAGTTCCTGCAGGACCTGGCCCAGGAGCACGGCGTCGTGGTGCGGGTCGACGGCAAGGGCACCGTCGACTTCGCAGCGCTCGACCCGGCATCGGGCGCGCCCGCCCCGACCACCTCGGCGGCCAGGAGCCCGTTCGTGCTGGAGTACGGCCGCAACCTGATGGCGCTGCGCGCCGCGCTCACCGCCGCCGACCAGGTCGACTCGGTCGAGGTGCGCGGCTGGAACGTGGCCACCAAGAGCCCGCTGCTGGCCAGGGAATCCCCGGCGACCAGCGACACCGTGCGGCCGGGCCTGACCGCGTCGAGCGCTACGCGCAAGTTCGGCGGGAAGGCGCGGTTGCTCGTCGCCGACACGCCGTACGGCACGCAGGCCGAAGCCGCCGCGGCGGCGCGCTCGCTGGCCGAATCGATGCGCGCGGGGTTCGGGGAGTTCGAGGCGGTGGCCGAGGGCGACCCGAAGCTCCGAGCCGGGACACCGGTCGCCCTGGGCAACGTCGGGAGCGCGTTCTCCGGCAAGTACACCGCGACGGCGGTGCACCACGTGCTCGAACCCGGTCAGGGCTATCGCACCACGGTGCTGGTCAGCTCCTCCCCGGACCGGTCGCTGGCAGGCCTGGCCGCCGGTGCCTGCGCCGCCCGCGGCCCGCGGATGCCCGGTCTGGCCACCGGGATCGTCACCGACATCAAGGAGGAGGGCCGGGGCGAGCGCGGCCGGGTGCGGCTGAAGTTCCCCTGGCTGGATCCCGACTACGTGACCGACTGGGTCCGCACCGTGCAGCTCGGCGGCCAGGGCGGCGGCGGGGTGTTCAGCCCAGACGTCAACGACGAGGTCCTGGTGGGCTTCGAGCAGGGCAGCCTCGACCGGCCGTACGTGCTCGGCGGGCTCTACAACGGCCGGGACAGCCCGTCGCCGCACGACCTGCCGCTGGTGGACCGCACCAGCGGCAAGGTCAACCGGCGTTCGCTGGTCTCCCGCAAGGGGCACCGGCTGGAGCTGATCGACTCGGCCACCGGCCCGCCGGGCATCCGCCTGGCCAGCGGGGACAAGCGGCTGGACATCAGGTTCGACGAGAAGGCGAACACGATCGAGATCAGCGTGCGCGGCCCTGGCGGGCGGCGGGTGCTCAGCTCCGTGAAGCTCACCGCCGGCGGCATCGAGCTCGACGCGGGAACCGGGGACATCACCCTGTCCGGCAGGTCGGTGTCGGTCAACGGCCGCACCGGCGTGGAGATCGACGGCGGTGCGAGGGCGACGCTGCGAGGCGCCATGGTCCACATCAACTAGAACCCGCGACCCAGCGAGCGAGAGGAGTTCCCGCGATGCCACCAGCCGCCCGGATCGGCGACCAGACCGCCCACGGCGGTGCCGTCGGCACCCCACCGCCGGCCGCCGCCGCGAAGGTGGCCACCGTGCTCATCGGCGGCAAACCCGCTGCGGTGACGGGAAGTCTGCACGTGTGCCCGATACCGCACCACGCCGTGCTGGGGCCCGGCAACGTGCTGCTGCCCGGACCGCCGGGAGGTCGCGGTGCGGTGCTCATCGGCGGCCTGCCCGCGGCCCGCGTCGGGGACAAGACCACCTGCGGCGCGCAGATCGTCCTCGGCGCGATGAACGTGCAGATCGGAGGCGGGGCGTGAGCGATCGCTTCATCGGCCGGGGCTGGGGCTTCCCGCTGCGCGTCGACGCGACCGGCGGCATCGGCATGGTCGAGCGGGAGCAGGAGATCGAAGAAGCGATCCGCCTCGTGCTGGGCACCGCACCCGGTGAACGGCCGATGCGCCCGGAGTTCGGCTGCGGGATCCACGACTACGTGTTCGCGCCGAGCGACGGCGCGACCGCCGGGCGCATCGCCCACGAGGTGCGCAGCGCGCTGCGCCGCTGGGAACCCCGGATCGAGGTGTCCGACGTCGTAATCGCCTTCGACAGCGTCGAGGACGGCGTGCTCTACATCGACGTGCACTACACCCTGCGCGCCACCAACGATCCCCGGAACCTCGTGTTCCCCTTCTACACGATTCCGCGCAGCGGTGAGCCGGGAGACGCGAGCTGATGTCACTGCCGATGCCGAACCTGGACGACCGCCGGTTCCAGGACCTCGTCGACGAGGCCAAGCGCCACGTGCAGCGACGAGCCCCGGAGTGGACCGACCACAACGTCTCCGACCCGGGCGTGACGCTCATCGAGACCTTCGCGCACATGGTGGACCAGCTCGTCTACCGGCTGAACCGGGTGCCGGAGAAGAACTACCTCGCCTTCCTGGAACTGCTGGGAATCCGCCTGTTCCCGCCCGCGGCGGCCCGGGCTGATGTGACGTTCTGGCTGTCGGCGGCACAACCCGAGGTGGTGCTCCTGCCGCGCGGCACCGAGGTCGCCACCGCGCGTTCGGAGACCGGTGACGCGGTCGTCTTCGCCACGACCGAGGAGCTGCCCATCGTGCCGTGCGAGCTGACCGCGCTGGTGACGATCTCGGCCTCGGGCGAGCAGGCGAACCGGACCGACGACCTGGACGCGAACAAGGACGTGCCGTGCTTCCAGCCGGAACCGGCGGTCGGCGACGCGATGCTGCTCGGGTTGAGCAACGCGGTCCCCCGCTGCGTGGTGGTGCTGCGGTTGGACAGCCAGGTGGAGGGCATCGGTGTCGACCCGCGGCAGCCCCCGCTGGTGTGGGAGTCGTGGGACGGGGTCGGCTGGGCCGAGTGCCAGGTCTTCGACGACACCACCGGTGGGCTCAATCGGCCCGGCGAAGTGGTGGTGCACGTGCCCGCCGGGCACGCTCCCTCGGTGGTGGCCGGGGCGCGCGCCGGTTGGCTGCGCTGCCGCGTCGTCGCCCCTGAGGACGGCCAGCCCTTCTACTCCGAGTCGCCGACCGTCCGGGTCGCGGAGGCGTTCACGATCGGCGGCATCACCGCGGTCGAGCACGCCGAGACGGTGACCGACGCGCCGCTGGGCGTGTCCGCCGGCGTGGCGGGCCAGCGGTTCCGGCTCGACCGGGCTCCAGTGCTCACCGACGGCGAACCGGTGGTGGTGCAGGTCGCCGACGGCGAGGGCTGGGAGGACTGGCACGTCGTGGAGCACTTCGGCGACTCCGGCCCCACCGACCGGCACGTGACGCTGGACCCGACCAACGGCGAGTTCGGCTTCCCACCGGCCGTGCGCGCCGCGGACGGAACGCTGCGCCGCTACGGTGCGGTACCTGCGCGGGGCGCCCAGCTCAGGGTGCCCAGCTACCGCACCGGCGGCGGGCGAGCCGGCAACGTGGCGCGCGGCGCGATCTCGGTCCTGCGCAGCTCGGTGCCCTACATCACCGATGTCGAGAACCGCGAAGCGGCAGCGGGCGGGGTCGACGGGGAGACCGTCGACGAGGCGAAAGTGCGCGCGCCGCACCAGCTCCGGGTGCAGGAACGAGCCGTCACCGCCGAGGACTACGAACTGATCGCGCGACAGGCGGCCCCGGCCGCCGCCAGGATCCACTGCCTGCCCGCCGGGGCGCGCAACGAGCCCGGGGCGGCGAGGGTCCTGGTGGTGCCCGACGCCGTGGCCGATGTCGGCGACCGGATCCGGTTCGAGCAGCTGATCCCGGCGGAGCAGATGCTGGCCGCGATCGCCGCCAGGCTCGACGAGCGCAGGCTGCTCGGCACCCGGTTGATCGTGGAACCACCCTTCTACCAGGGAATCACGGTGGTGGCGCGGATGCGCGCGGGACGATCGGACCCGACGCGGGTGCGCCGGGGCACCCTGGACGCGCTCTACGGTTACCTCAACCCGCTGCGCGGCGGCATCGACGGCACCGGGTGGCCGTTCGGGCGGCCGGTGCAGCTCGGCGAGGTCTACGCCGTGCTGCAGCGGGTCGAAGGCGTCGAGCTGATCGACGAGGTCCGGATGTTCCCCGCCGATCCGATCACCGGGCAGCGGGGAGCGCCGGTGGACCGCGTCGAACTGGCCGCGCACGCACTGGTCTTCTCGCACCAGCACCAGGTGCTGGTGCAACCCGATGGAGCGGCCGAAGGCGGGGCGCCGCGATGAGCCGCCGGGAGGTCCCCGACCTGACCAGCCGCTACCCGCTGGGCGACCTGCTCCCGGGGATGTACGCCGGGGACGACTTCGCCCAGCGGCTGACATCGGGGCTGGACGCCGTTCTCGCCCCGATACTGTCCACTCTGGACAACATCGCGCACTACTTCGACCCGCGGGTGGCGCCCGAGGACTTCACGTCCTGGCTGGCGAAGTGGGTGGCGGCCGACCTCGACCCGCCGTGGCCGCCGGCCCTGCGCCGGGTGTTGCTCCTGCGAGCCGTCGAACTGCACCGCTGGCGGGGCACCGCGCGCGGACTGGTGGACCTGCTCCGGCTGTGCGCGGGCGTGCACGCTCGCGTGCTCGACGGGCCCGGGGCGACCTGGTCCACCCGGCCGGGCAACGCCCTCCCCGGCGCTGCCACCGCCCACGCCGTGATCCAGGTCTGGCCGGGCCGTTCGCAAGTCGACCGCCAGCAGGTCGTGACGTTGGTGAACTCGGTGTGCCCGGTGCACCTCGGCTGCTCCGTCGAGGTGCTTCCCGGGCCACCGCAGCAGGAGAGGGGGTAGTGCGATGCGTTCCTGCACGACGTGCGGTGCGCAGGTCGCCCGCGATGACGACTTCTGCGGCACGTGCGGCACCTATCTGGGATGGGGCCCGGAGGCCGATGAGACAGCACCGGCCGCCGAGGCCCCAACCCAACGCATTCCCGCCGGGACGTCCGACCCGGACCAACCCGCGGCCGTGCAGCCGGCGGTCCCGGTCGCGCCACGGCCCGAGTCGACCGCACCGGCGGAGGAAGCCGCTCCCGATGGCCCGCCGTGCCCCGCGTGCAGCACACCCAACCCACCTGGTCGGCGGTTCTGCCGCCGTTGCGCACAGCCGCTGGCCCCCGCTGCCGAACCGGAGAAGACGCCGCGCCGCACCCGCCGCGCCCGGAACTTCGACGGGCACAAGGTGTTGCGCCGGCTGATCGTCCTCTGCGCGCTGCTGGTCCTGGTGATCGGCGGCGTCCTGCTCTACCCGCTCGGCGAGTACGCCGTGCAGGACTTCCTCGACAAGACCTCCGACACGGCCCGCATCGGCCCGGTGCACACCACCGCCAGCGCGGAGCTACCCGGTCATCCGGCCGCGAACGCGATCGATGTGGTCAACGGCGAGTACTGGGGCGCCCCGGGTCCCGACGCATGGATCGAATTCGACTTCGACCAGCCGTTCCGGCTGGTGAGCATGCTGGTGACGATCGGCCCGTCCAACAAGGCCGAGCTGTTCGACACCCAGGCCAGACCGACGTCCGCGCACATCACCGCGACCAGTGTCGACGGGCGTGCCGAAACGCGGATCGTGCAGCTGGCCGACCATGCGGACCCGCAGCAGGTCAACATCGGGGTCAGCGACGTCAAGCGGGTCCGCGTCGAGTTCCAGGGCGCCACCGGCCTCACCGAGGGCAAGCACGTGGCGGTGAGCCTGATCGAGTTCTTCAGGCGGAACTGAGGGCGGTCACGTGTGGAAGCGCGTCGTCTCGCCGAGCGCTGCCCGTCCGGTCTCGATGTGGTTGACGGCCGCGGAATCCCGGGCGTAGCCGAAGGAAATGCCGAAGAGGACCTTGCCTTCGCTGATCCCCAGGCAGTCGCGCACCACGTCGCCGTAGAAGCCGAGCATGCCCTGCGGGCAGCTGGCGACCCCGTACGCCGTCATCGCCAGCATCAGCGTCTGCCCGTAGATGCCGATATCGGCGGCCATCCGCTCGTCCGCGTTGGACGGCGCGAGCAGCAGGGCCACGTGCGGCGCTCCGTAGAATCGGAGACTCTCGGCCTGGAAGGCGTCACGTGCCTCGTGGTCCGCACGGCCGATGCCCAGTGCGCCGTACATCGTGGCGCCGAAAGCGGCCCGGCGCGCCCTGTGCACCTCGCTGTACAGCTCCTCCCGGTACGGGAAGTCCACGGAGAGGCGCTGCTCGGCGTGCGCGGCGAGCAGCGCCTCGCTCAGCCGGTCGCGCGCCGCGCCGCTGAGCACTTCGACGTTCCAGGGCTGGGTGTTGGAGTTCGAGGGAGCCGCGCCCGCCAGGGAGAAGATCGCGCGCAGCGTCTCGTCGGGCACCGCGTCCGGCTGGAACGAGCGCACCGCTCGCCTGCTCCGGATCAGCTCTTCGGCGTGTTCGGCCATGGTGGTCACTTCGGTGCTCCTCGCTGGGTTTCCGGTGGGTGGAACACCCACCTAAGTACACGCTTACGTTTACATTGCGGCACGCTAGCACACGGGAGCTCGTTAAGTACACGGCCCTGTACACTTAGCGGGTGGCCGAGCAGCAGGCGCCCCAGCGCCGCAAAGGACGAGGCGGGCGCGAGCGCATCCTCGCCGCGGCGAACGCGCTCTTCGAAGCACAGGGCATCAACGCGACCAGCATGGAACAGGTGGCCGCCGCCGCCCCGGTCTCCAAGCGCACCCTGTACGCGCACTTCCCCACCAAGGACGACCTCGTGGTCGGCCACCTCCGGGAGCTCGTCGAGTCCGGCCGCACCCTGGAGGGCGTGTTCGACCGCACGGACCTCACCCCCGAGGAGCGCATCCTCGCCTTGTTCGCGGCACCCGGCCACGAACCGATCCGCGGCTGCCCCTTCATCGACGCGGCAGCCGAATTCCCCGACCCGGCGAGCCCGGTCCACGAGTTCGCCGCCGAGCAGAAGCGCCGCCTGGCAACCCGCCTCACCGAGCTGACCAGCGCGCTGGGCGCGACGAATCCCACCGCCCTGGCCGAACAGCTGGCCGTCCTGGTCGACGGCGCGGCCAGCCGCTCCATGGCGCTCAACGACAGGGACTGCCTCGAGCACGCGAAGGCCGCAGCGCAAGCGCTGCTCGCCGCCAGCACGAGCGCGACGCCTGGCTGACGTTCAGCCGCTCAAGGCATCAACCTTGGGCGACTTGCCATTTCGACGCCGATTTCTTTTCAGGAAAACCGCGGTCAATTCGGCGTGTCGTTGCGCCCTTCGCTTGGAATTCCTTGGCATCGCGTCGGAAAGTTCACCTATCACGTTGAAAGCCCTGGTATTGCGGCGTCTTGCCACCTGATCGAGCGATGAAGAATTGTTTTCCGCTGTGGATAGTCGTTCCCATGGACGGGCTGGCGGTGATCTCCGATCCGGGTGTGGACACTCACCCGGCGGTTGCCGCACGCTCCGACGAGGAGCTGCTCGCCGCGATCCGCGACGCCGAGGCCTCGATGCGGGCCGCGATGGCCGTTCAACTGCGAGCCATCGCCGAAGCCGAGGACCGCGGACTCCCCACCGCGCAGAGCGCCCGGAGCACCGAGGCCTGGCTGAAGAGCATGCTCAACATCGCCGGCGGCGAGGCGAAAAGCCGGGCGATGGTGGCACGTCTGGCCACCGAGCGCACCACTCCCGAGGGAACCCCGGTGCCCGCCGAGCTCCCGGCCACCGCCCGAGCCATCGCATCCGGCACGATCACCGTGCCGCACGCCCGCGTGATCGCCGACGGCATCCGCCGGCTGGCGCCGATCAGCACCGCCGCCGAGCTGGAGCAGGCCGAGACCATGCTCGCCGGCTGCGCAGCCGAGCACTCCCCGCACCAGCTCTCCCGCCTGGTCGAGCGGACCCGCTACCACCTCGACCAGGACGGCGCCTACTGCGAGGAAGAAACCCAACGCGTCATCCGCGAGCTGAACTACGGCATCGCCGCCGACGGCATGACCGTCATCAACGCCCGCCTCGACCGTGAGACCGGGGCCAAATTCCGGGCCGTCCTGCAACCGCTCGCGGCCCCGCGCCCCACGACCGACGGCGAGCTCGACCCCCGCTCGCCCGCGCAGCGCAACGCCGATGCGCTCGACGCGCTGCTGGACATCGCCATCGTCTCCGACAAGCTGCCCCGGCCCGGCGGACAGCGCCCGCACATCGCGGTGACCATCGACTTCAACGACCTCGCACGCGCGCTCGGCAGCGACGGGCTGCCGGGCACGCTCACCGCGACCGGCCAGCCGATCACCGCCGAGAACGTGCGCCGACTGGCCTGCGACGCGGAAGTGCTGCCGGTCGTCCTCGGCAGCGACAACCTCCCGCTGAACGTCGGCCGCGCCGAACGCACCGCGCCGCCCCACCTCCGCGCGGCACTGCTCCTGCGCGACGACACCTGCGCGTTCCCGTCGTGCGACCGCCCGCCGGGCACCCCGGAAGCGCACCACCTGACGAGCTGGATCGACGGCGGCGCGACCGAGCTGAACAACCTCGTCATGCTCTGCGGGCACCACCACCGGGCGGTCCACAGCCAGCGCTGGACGATCCGGCTGGAAGAGGGCCGACCGGTCTTCACCCCACCATCCACAGTGGACCCGTCTGGCCGGCCGAGACCGGGTGGCCGTCCTACGGGCAGCGAGCACAACGACATCCTCCGGCGGGCCATGGGCGGCCCGGCGGACTCATCAGCGTGCGCCTGAACCGCCGACGCCCAAGACGGTAAAAATACCGTCAGAGCACCGCGGTCACCTTTCCGCAACGATACGAGGAACGGAATACGTCCTATCGCTGCGAGATTGGCGAATGTTACCCAGCACGTACAAAAAGGTCGTACCGCTGAGTACGATCGCATCGATCAGATGCTCTGTACGGGGGTCACGAGGTGTGGACACAGCGAGATCAGATCCAGGCCTACCGGTTCTTGCGACGTCGGCTGGTCTCCGCGCTCGTTTCCGCCGACGCCAACCACCCGGTGGCGCCGGCCAAACGCGTCGTGCTCGGCACCGCGCTCGGGCTGGCGGTCGCGCTCCTGGTGTCCGCGGTGTTCGGTGTCATCGGCCTGCTCGCCCCGACGCGCGCGGAGGCCTGGCGGCAAGGCGGCCAGGTGATCATCGAGAAGGAGACCGGAACCAGGTTCGTCCTGGGTGAGGACGGCCTGCTGCACCCGGTGCTCAACTACGCCTCCGCGCGGTTGCTCGCCGGAGGTGACGGCGCCAAGACCGTCACCGTGCCCGCGAAGTCGCTGTCCGGTGCTCCCCGGGGTGCGGCCGTCGGCATCGCCGGTGCACCCGATTCGCTGCCGCGCCCGGAGCGCCTGCTCAACGGCTCGTGGACCACGTGCACCCGGGTCGACCGGCACGGCGACGCACCGATCACCACCATCCTCTTAGGACCGAAGGCCGGTGGCACCGAGAGCCGGGCGCTGCTCGCACGACTCCCCTCCGGAGAACGGTTCCTGGTGACCGGAGGACAGCGCCACCGCCTGGACGGTGAGCGCGCCCTGGTCGCCCTCGGGTACGCCGGAGCTCAAGACGTCCTGGTGACGCAGGCCTGGCTGAACGCACTCCCGGCCGGACGGGATCTGAGCCCCATCGAGGTGCCCGGAGCAGGCGCGCCCGGTGTCCAGGTGGGTTCAGAGCCCCGCTTGGTCGGGCAGGTCCTGGTGTCCGAGGTCGGCGAGTACTACCTGGTCCAGCGCGATGGCCTGGCCGTGATCACCGAGACCGAGGCGGATCTGGTGCTCGGAGCAGCGGGCACCGCCGCCGCCTACCCTGGCGAGCGCCCCCACCGGATCGAGGTCGCCACGGCCGACATCGGGGGCGTCCCGCGATCCCCGAACCGCGAGGACGGATACCCGGCACAGCGCCCGGAACCAGTGGCGCCCGGCCGAACGGCCACGGTCTGCACCTCCGACGGGCACGTCACGTTCGGCTGGGAGTTGCCGTCGCGCCGGATCCCGGTGGCCGCGCCGACCCCGGAGACCGCCAACGAGGTCTACGTCCCCGGTGGATCCGGCGCGATCGTCACCGACGCCGCGGCGCTCTACCTCATCACCGACACCGGCCTGAAGTACCCGATCCCGGGCGACGAGGCGGTCTCCGCGCTCGGCTACGGCGATCTGCCGCGGCACAGCGCACCCGCCTCCGTGCTCGCACTGTTCCCGACCGGCACGGCCCTCGATCCTGGCCGGGCCCGGCAGGTGATCGCGGGCTGATGGGGTCGGCCGAACGCGGGCTCGTCCACCTGGGACTGCACTACGCGGTGTGGGTGCGGGCGGTCGTGGTGGCCATGGCGAGCCTGGCCTCGCTCGTCATGGAGACCGAGCTGTCTCCTGGATTGGCCGTCCTCATCGTCGTCGCGCTCAACGCCTGGAACGTCACCTACGCGATCTGCATGACCCGGATCGGTGGGCGCTGGCCGGTGGCCGTGGACGTGCTGGTGGTGTGCGCGATCTGCATCACGCAGACCTGGACGACGCCGATCGACTCCGGCCCGGAGGGCACCACCTGGGTTCGGGTGTCAGCCGCGGTCATCCTCGTCGCCTACCCCTGGCACATCGGGGTGCGGGCGCTGGCGGCGGCGATCCCGCTGATCACCGCCGCGCACCTGGTCGGCACCGCGCTGGCCATGCCCGACCACTGGCTGACCGCGGCGCCGATCCACCTGTGGATGCTCATGGAGGCCACCCTCTCCGGATGGCTGTACCTGCTGGTGCGGCGCAGCGCCCAGACCGCTGATCAGCACGTCGCCCGCGGTGAGCGGCTTCGCCGCCAGGCCGCGGTCGCCGAGGCGCGCCGGACTGATGAGAGCGAGCACTTGGCGGCGCTGCACGACACCGCCTCGGCCACGTTGTTGATGGTGGGCGCCGGCGTGGTGCACGAGAAGCAGGCCTGGCTCGCCGAGCAGTCCAGCCGCGATCTTGAGGTGATCCGCGGCCGCTCCGTGGTCTCCGGCGGCGATGTCGATCTGGTGGGCATGCTGCGCGACACCGTCGCCAGGACCCCGTTGACAGTTCACGTGACCGCTCCCGGCGAACTGGTGGTGCCGACAGTCGAGGCTGCTGCTCTGTGCCACGGGACGCGCGAGGCGTTGACCAACGTCGTGCGGCACGCCGGGACCGACAGCGCTGAGGTGATCGTCTCCCGTGATGGTGACGACGTCGTCGTCGAAGTCGTCGATGACGGGCTCGGATTCGACCCGGATCGCATCTCTTGCCACCGCTACGGCGTGACGCGTTCGCTGGTCGAGCGCATGCGCCGCACCGGTGGCAGCGCAGAGGTGACCAGCAGCCCCGGCTGCGGGACCCGGGTGCGGATGGCTTGCCCGCTGGGCGCGCCGGAGGATCTCGGCGGCGACGCCGAGAACATCGCGGCCCGCTTCCTGCGCGGGCTGCAGTGGGCGGCGGTGGTGATGAACCTCGTCATCCTGTTCCTGCTGGACCTGCCGAAGCTGCTGACCCACCCCGAGGCCTACCGGCCGATGGCAGCCCAGTTCGCCGCTTGGGGCGGGTTCGTGGTGCTGACCCTGGTGGTGCTGGTCGCGCTGCGCCGGGGACGGTCGATCGGCCGCTGGCGCTGGCCGCTGATCGCGGTCGTCTTCGGGTTGTCCGTGCTGGGGACCGCGTCGGTGCGGCCCGAGGACCTGCTCGGTTTCGCGCACTGGTCGGAGGGCGACGCCGGCTGGACGCTGGTGCTGTTCCTGCTCGACTGCAGGCTGCTCGTCTTCGCCGCGACGCTCATCGCCCAGTACGTGGTGACCTTCGCGCAGGTCGGCCTGGCCGGTGACGCGGCGATCACGTTCGCCGATTCGGTGAACGCGACCGTGCTGATCGTCTCCTACCAGCTCTCGGTGGGCGTGATCTCGGTCGTGCTGCGCGCCCTGGCGGTGTCCTCAGCACGCGTGGCCCGGGAGGAGGAGCAATTGCGGACCTCCGAGGAAGTGGCGCGGCAGCTGCACCGGGACCGCAAGGACCGGTACGCGGACCTGGAGACGACGACGGTGCCGCTGCTGTCCGGATTGGCCTCGGGTGCCCTCGATCCCGGCGACGATTCGGTGCGGCGGCGGTGTTCGGTGGAGGCGGCCAAGATGCGGCGCCTGTTCGCCGAGGACGCCTCGGTGCCCGATCCGCTGCTGCACGAGCTGCGGGCGTGCATCGAACTGGCCGAGCGGCAGGGGCTTTCGGTGCGCTTCGCCGCGACCGGCAAACGCCCGGAGATCCCCAAGGACGTGCGCCGCAAGCTCACCGAACCCGCGGTCACCGCGCTGGCAACGGCCACCGGCACGGTGCGGTTGACGGTGGCGGGCACGGAGGATGCGGTCACGGTCAGCGTGATCGCCGAGGCGCTCGAACCCGCGCTCCCGCACTCCGACGGGGATGTGGCGACATCCGCGGTGGTCGACGGCGGCCGGGTCTGGATCGAGGCGACGTGGGAGGTACGCAGGTGATCACGGTAGTGGTGGTCGACGACCATCCCGCGGTGGTGGCGGGGGTCCGCGCGTGGTGCGGGCTGGCCGATCCGCCGATCAAGGTGCTCGATTCCGGCCCGGCGGTGTCGGTGGCGTGGCTGGAACCCGGCGCGACCGCGGACGTGGTGATCTTCGACCTGCAGCTCGACGTCACCGGCCCGGCGTACGGCGACCTCAAGCGCTTGGTGGACGCCGGGCGCCAAGTGGTGATCTACAGCATGCGGGCGGACCGGGAGACCGTGCTGACCTGCCTGGACATCGGTGCGTTCACCTACCTGACGAAGGCCGAGGGAGAGGATCACCTGGTGGCGGCGGTGCAGGCGGCGGCGGGCAACACCCCGTACCTGCCGCCGTCGTTGTCCGGTGCGTTCGGCACCGACGACCGCCCGCACCGCCCCCGGTTGTCGCCTCGGGAGGCCGAGGTGCTGCTGGAGTGGTTCCACTGCGAGTCCAAGGAGATGGTCGCGCGCCGGTTGAACCTGACCGTGCACCGCGTGAACTCCTGCTTGGAGCGGGTCCGGGTGAAGTACGCCAACGTCGGCCGGGAGGCCCCGACGAAGGCAGCGCTGGTGGCCCGCGCGATCCAGGACGGTCTGGTGCGCGCCGACGAGCTCTGACCTGTGATCGGTAGGCGCCACCGGTGCCGCAGGCTCGATCTGTCAATGGGGTACGAACAGCCACCACCGCAGGTGGCCGGACCTCGATAGCGTCGCATGCGGAAGTCCGACGGGGAGGAAGAAGCCGGTGGAGACCGAGCGGATTCGAGTCGGGGTGGTGGAGGACCACCCGCTGTACCGGGCAGCGGTGACCAGGGTGCTCGAGGAGGCCCCGGACATCGTGGTGGACGCGGTCGCGGAGTCGGTCGCGCAGTTCGCCGCGCGCAGCCGGTGGCCGGGCAGCATCGTCGTCCTGGATCTCGGGATCCCGGGGGTGCGGGGCGCCGCCGCGGTGATGGAGATGGTGCGCCGAGGGCACCCGGTGCTGGTCGTGACGGCGCAGACCGATCGTGCCGAGGTGCTCGGCGCGATGCTGGCCGGGGCCCGGGGATTCCTGGGCAAGGACGCCGATGGCGAGGAGATCCTGCACGCCGTCCGGGAGGTCGCGGCCGGGCGCAGTCACGTCGCGTCGAAGCTGGCGGACGTCGTGCTCGAAGCGGCTCCGCTCAAGCGCAGTCCGGGTGCCCGCATCGATCTCTCGCACCGCGAGGCCGAGGTCCTCGCCAGGCTCGCGGCGGGGGAACGCGACCAGGACATCGCGGTTGGTCTGCGGATCAGCATTCGCACCGTGCGGTCCTACCTGGACCGGATCCGGGACAAGACCGGCTTGCGCCGCCGCCCCGCGCTGACCGCTTATGCGATCGAGCACGGTTTCGCCACCTGCTCGGCCCCCGACCGCTTGTCGGCCTGACGTCCGGGAGATCCGCGTGATGATCCTCGTCGCTTCGCTCTGCTTGATGGTGCTGCTGGTGCTCAGCGTCCGGCTCGCGCACCGCGCTGGTTACCGGCACGGTCGCCGCTGCGAGCGGGACGTGTTGAACCGGTACCTGCACGACCGGGTTCTGCCGACGTTGGAGGCGTTCGCGCTGGGCAGCAGGTCGGATGTGAGCGCGGCTCCGGCCCGTCTCGCCGAGTTGCGCCAGGCCGCCAAGGAGCAGGCCGCGCTGATCCGCCGGGACATGGCCGCCGCTCCCGCCGCCGGCCGCGCACGGCTGGGGCCCGAGCTGGTCGCGCTGATCGAGGACCTGTCGCGCAGCAGGCTGCGCGCCGAGCTGATCCGCGCCGAGGTGGACGACACGCTGTCGGCGCCGCAGCGGACCGCGGTGCGCGATGCCGCGGGCGAGGCGCTGCGGAACACCTTGAAGCACAGCGGCACCGATCGGGCGGAAGTTCGGGTGGCGGAGCGCGATGGCGGGATCTCGGTGACCGTTCGCGACCGCGGTGCGGGGTTCGACCCGGACCGCAAGCCGGGGTTCGGCATCGCGGAGTCGATCAAGGCGCGGATGGCCGAGGTCGGCGGTTCGGCGCGGGTGGAGTCCCGTCCGGACTGGGGCACGCAGGTCACGTTGTGGGTTCCGCAGTCGTGAGGTCCGCGCTCGTGGCCGCCGTGCTGGTCAGCGGTTTCGTCGTCGCCCCGGCTGCCTCAGCGCAGTGCGCGTCCCCGGCCGGGGTGTACGCGGAATCGATGGGCTGGGCGCAGCGGCTCACCGATGCGTCGGAGACGTGGCCGCTGGCCGACGGTTCCGGGCAGCTGGTGGCGGTCGTCGGCACCGGGATCGACGCGGGCAACGCGCAGTTCGCGCCGGGCCAGGTGGTGCCGGGTTCGGATCTCGGTGACTGCGACGGCCGCGGCACGTTCGCCGCTGGCATCGTGGGTGCGCAGCAGGTTCCGGACACGGCTTTCGCCGGGATGGCACCGGGAGCCCGGCTGCTCGGGATCAGGTACACCGAGACGACCACCGGTGGAGGTGCGCCTTCTCCGAACGCGCTGGCAGGTGCGATCGGGCGCGCAGTGGACGCCGGTGCCACGGTCGTGCTGGTCGCCGTGCCCGCATCGAGCACGAGCCCGGCGTTGGAGGCGGCGGTGCGCGATGCACTGTCCCGCAACGCAGTGGTCGTCTCCCCCGCTGTGGGCGACGAACCGGAGGCCCGCTCGTACCCGGCCGATCTCCCGGGTGTGCTGGCGGTCGGCGCGCTCGACGAATCCGGTGCGGCGGTGCAGGGCGAGGCCGGCGATCACCTGTCGATCGCCGCGCCCGGTGCTGATCTGGTCGGCATTTCGGCCGGTGCGCGTGGTTTGGGGCACCGCTGGGGTGTCGATCTCCCGGCGTTCTCCGCGGCCTACGTCGCCGGTGCCGCGGCTCTGGTGCGTTCCTACCGCCCCGAGCTCGACGCGAAGCAGGTCGCCGATCGCCTGGCCAGGACCGCCAGCCGGCCACCGAACGGCTACGACACCCGTCTGGGCTGGGGTGTGCTGAACGTGCGTTCTGCGGTGACCACCGAGCTCGCCGATGACCCGTCGGCACTGGAACTTCCGCCACCTGCGCCCGAAGCACCGACGGTGCGCCCGGCCGCGGGTCCGCCACCGCTGCCCGACCATTCCCCGCTGTCGGGCTGGCTGGCCCTGCTCGGCATCGCGACGGCAGCTCTGGCGGTGGTCGCGCGGGCAACCATCCGGCTGGGCCGGGCACGCCGCTGGCGTCCCGGCTCCGACACCTGATCAGAGGGTGCGGGTCCGCCCGTAGTCGAGGGTTTCCGCCCATTCCGACGTGGGCTCCTCCTCCACCAAGGAATCGATGTAGGAGGGGACGTCCGGTGCGGGGTGCGGGCCGTCCAACCGCACGGCCAAGTCCTCATCACCTGGTGCTGCCAGTGGCGCTTCCAGGGTGGGCAGCGCGGCTGCGATGCCGGTCCAGTCGAGGGCGAGATCGGCTTCCAGCGGGTCCTGCCAGTGCTGGTTGAGCTCGTGCACGGTGATGGTGCCGGTCGGCAGCTCGACGTGGACGAACTCGGTGACGTCCAGGCCCGCGACCAGCTGTCCTTGCTGCACCGTCCAGATGTTCACGCTCTCGCCGAGCAGGAAGTCCGGGCGGGCGAGTTTGGTGCGCAGCCGGGCGTGCAGCTCGTCCTTGTCGGCGTATGGCCGGAAGTACCCGGCTGCACCGTTGACGTACATCGACTCTTCCAGCAAGTAGAAGCTACGAACCAGCCGGCCGGCTTCTTGTCGGGACGACTGCACGTTCGCGCTCCACTGCTCCGGCTACCTCGTCACCGGACGAACCTACAGTGTGGAAAGGCCGCTGAGCGACGGGGGATTATCGCTCAGCGGCCGGTTCTGGGGAGGTGCGCGCTCAGTGCAGCACCTGGGAGTTGTGGATGGATCCGTTGACCACGCTGTTGATGTCGTTCCAGGAGTCCGTGCCCGGCGCCAGGATGCTGCTGTGCGAACCCACGTCCGGCAGGAACCAGCCGTCGTTGTCGCGGCTGGAGGGCAGCGGGATCACGCCGGGGAAGTCGTCCGGGTCCGGCCCGTGGGCGCGGCCCTGCGCCCATTGGATCGGGTCACGTTCCATCGTCACCGAGTACCGGTTCTCCGGGTACGGGTTGGTCAGTTCCGTGACGCCCGAGCCCATGCCGGCCGAGGCCACGTGGACCACGTTGTCCGCCCGCATGCCCGCGGCGTCGGCCAGGCCGACGATCGCTCCGCCGTAGCTGTGCCCGATCACGGTGACCTTGGCGTCCTCGCCCAGCTGCGGCCGCAGGTCGTTGTTGACGAAGTCGGCCAGCCGCGGCGCCATCTCCTGCGACGCCCCCGCGCCGCTGGCCTGGATCAGTCCCTGCGGGAAGTCGCCGTTCATCCACAGCACCGATGCGGTGCGCCCGCTGGTGTCGGCCTGGGTGTAGCTGCCGACGGTCTCGGTGTAGCGGGCGAAGTCCTCCACCCCGGTGTTCATGCCGGGCACCAGCACCGCCACCGACCGGGTGTCGGCGTCGAGCTTGCCGACCAGCGCCACCATCCGGCCGTCCCCGTCGAAGCTGAGGATCTGGGTGTTGCTGTTGAGGATCTCGTCGTAGGCGGCGATCTTCTCCCGGAGCTGCTGGATCTCCGCCTCGCGGTTGACCGGCCCGACACTGCCCTGCAGCTTGCGCATCTCCTCCTCGGCCGCGTCGCGCGCGAGCTCGATCCGGGCCCGGCTGGCGGAGTTGCGCTCGGCGATGGAGCTGCCCGCTCCCCCGTTCAGGACCGGTACGACCAGGTCCGGGTTAAGCTTCTTGATCTCGGCGGCCTTCTGCGCGTCCCACCGGCGGACCGCGGCGTTCGACGCCTTGATCCCGTCGATCATCCCGCTCAGGCGGCCGGAGGACACCCGCAGGTTCTCCTCGCCCGCCTGGATGTTGCCGAGGTGCCCGGCCTGGGCGTGCTGCGATCCGGGCACGTTCGCGAACGCGTTCGTGCTCAGCGTGCGCGCGGTGAGGTGGCGGCGGGCTTCTCCGAGCACCGCCACTTGGTCGGGCAGCGACTGCGCCGCCGTGTCGAGGGCGGTGTGGTTCACCGCGAACCGCGTCATGTCCTTGTCTCCTCAGAAGGTTCAGACCTGGTCGATCAGGGTCCGCTGGCCCTGCTGGGCGTGTGCGGCGCGGTCGTCGTGCTGCCGGATCATCCGCGCCGCCCAGTCCAGGTCGTCGCGGAACTTCTGGTCGGCGGCCAGCGCCCGGCGGGTGCTCTCGCAGGTGCTCGAGATGTTGGCCTGGTGCGCGCCGGCGGCCGCGGCGGAGGCCTGCACCCTGCCGAACGCGTTCTGCGACGCCGCGCCGTGGCTGAGCGCTTGTGAGGCGTTCAGCAGCGGTTTCCGGGTTCCTTCGACGAGTTTGGCCGCGGCGTCGAAGAACTTCGCGATCTCGCCCTGGAATCCGCTGCTGTTCGAGGCCTGCCGGGCGCGGACCGCACCGCCGCCGGAGGTCGCGTTGCGCGCCCGGTCCATGAACCGCCGGTACTGCCCTTCGGTGTAGGTCGACCACTGGCCCCACCCGTGCTCGCGGAAGATCGCGTAGGCGTTGCGGGCGTTGGTCGCCGGGTCCGCGTTGGCAGCCTCGTTGCGGTGCGCGCGGTCGAAGGCGTTGCCGTGGCCGGGGTTCACCGACCGGATCTGCCACAGGCCGACCGAGGGGCCGAAGGCTTCGGTCTGCAGTGACACGTCGCCGATCGCGGCCGGGTCGCCCTTGGATTCGGCGAGCGCGACGGCGACGGCGATCTGCAGGTCGTCGCCGCTGAACCCGGCGTTGGCGGCGTGCTGGGCGATCTGCTGATCGGTGAGCGCTGGCATGGTCGGATCTCCTTCAGTCGGTCGGGTCGGCGCCGAGCACCGAAGGGGTCACGACCGAGGACTCGCCCCAGACCTCCTCGGTCTCCACCAACCACGGCGGGATGCGGCGCGCCCCGGACATGTCCTGCGCCCCCGGGGCGAACGGCATCATCGGCATCATCGGCATGTGCCCGACGCCTGCGCCTGCCGCGTTCGCCGCTCCCGCCGCCGCCCCCAGCACGCCCGCGGTTCCCATCGCGCTGGTGGCCGAGGCAGCCCCTCCCAGACCTGCCGCGGCGACCGGTGCGGCCGCACCGGCGCTCGGGCCACCGAGCGACATCCCTCCCGAGCCGGGCATGCTGATGGGTTTGACGGGCTTGCTGTTCTCCTCTTCCTCGGGGTTCTTCGGTTTGCCCCAGTCGGGCACCTTCGGGGGCCGGAACGTCCCGAGCCGTCCCATCCCGGCGGCCGAGGCCGCGGCGAGTCCGGCGGTGAACATGTTGCCGAACAGCGGTGTCGAGGGCTGTTTCCCGGGCGGATCCGGCACCAGCGGCGCCTGCTCGCCGGGTTGGCCGGCGTCCTCGCCGCCGCCTCCGTGGCCGGGCTCGGCATCGCCGTCCGAGCCGTTCTCCGGCGTCGGGACTCCCGGAACCGACGCGTGGGTGGCCAGCGGCATGCTCTGATCGGCTGCCCGGTAGCGCGCGCCGAGCTCGGTCATGACCTCGATCGCCTTGCCGTGCGCCGCGTCCGCGGCCGCGCTCGCCTGCTGGTGCTCCTGCACCGCTTGCACCGCGGTGGCCTGGCGCTGGCGCAGCTGGGACACCATCGCGGGCGAGGCGTCGGCGGGCACCTGCAGCGAGGCGGTCGCCCACTGCTTGGTCTCGGCGGGCAGTTCGGCCACCTCGACCGCGGGCGGCATCTCGGCGCGCGCCTTGGCCAGCGCGTCCGCCGAGTCGTGCACCCGGTCGCGGATGGCGAACGCCGAGTCGGCGATGCGGCGCAGCCCGCCGGCCAGGTCCTTGATCATGACCCGGTACTGCTCGGAGGCGCCGCCCTGCCACTGTTCCTGGAACTTCGCCAGCTTGGCCTCCAGGTTGCCCGCCTGCTCGTGCAGCGCGGCCCCCACGCTGTCCCAGGAGTCAGCCGCCGGTCGCACCGAGGCGTCGTCGCCGGACTGCAGCATCGCGACGAGCTGCTGGTGGCTGTAGGCGGAGAAGTTCGTCGGTTCCCGCATCTGCTTCACGCCCTCCTGAAGTCGACCGACTGCACGGCCGAGCCGAGGCCGGACAGCGACGAGGTGACCTGGTCGTCGTGCTGTTCGTAGGCGTTCATCACGGTGCCGGTGATCTTCTCCGCGAAGTCGATGGCCTCCCGGGCGCGCCCGACCAGGCTGCGCATCTCCGCCACGGCGAGGAAGTGGTTCTCCCACAGCGATCCGGCCTCGTTGAACGCCCCGAGCCGGAGTTCCCGCTCGGTGAGCGATTCGAGATGCCCGTTCGGCCGGTCGATCCCGGTCAGCTGGGTGGTGAGCTCAGCGGCGAACTCCACCAACGACTGCAGATGAATCGCGAACGATCCATTGCTGGACATGACAACCCTTCCCGCGGTGTTGAAGGCGACCAACTCGGGCGGTACCACCGAAAACCCGTAGTACCACGGCTAATCCGCTCGCAGACCACAGCGGACCGATCTGGTGAAGCGGGGCGTTCGTGAGTGGTTCGGGGTGCTACAACGCCCCGAACCACTCACGGACGACGGTCTGCAGAACCAGTCCCACCACCAAAGCCCAGGCAACGAGGCGCGGACGCGAACCGGGCAAGGCGGGAACCGGCAGCCGCAAGGCAAGCCGAAGTGACGAGGCACGTCGTCAGAACAGCCATCATCGGGCAAGCGGCGAAGCCGCTTTCGGCGGTGAACAGCAACTGCGACGCACGACCGGCACCGAGTGCAAGGTGTCGCATGCGCCGCAGGCGCATAGCCCACCCTCCCAACCGGCACCGCCGCGGGTTCTCAGAGGCTTTCTCGCGAGGACAGCCCGGACGCCGCGTACACGTCTGTACTCAAGTCCGGGATCCCGGAGTCGAGAAAGCCTCTGAGGTTCCGCTACCCGCACCGCCACGCAAGACGAGTGCAGCTCAGTGAAACTTCGCCGCCAACGAATTGTCGAGGGCTGCTCCGTCCATCGCCGAGCGGCTTAGCAGCGAACCCAGGTTGTTGATGATCTGGGTCATCTCACCGAGGGCGCTGCGGAGGTTGGCTTCGGCGGTGCGGGCGTCGGCGCCGGACTGGCTGCCCGACTGGTACCAGGTTTCGCGCACCGGGCCCAGCGCGGTGTCCAGTTCGCCGAGCGCGGTGCTGATCGAACCGGAGTAGCGGACCAGCGTGCTGCCCGCGTTGTCGACCGCGCCGAAGTTCATCGCGACGGTGTCGCTGGAGGGTCCACCCACGTAGCTCATGCTCGCTCCCCTGTGCTCAGCCGTTGAGGCCGGCGATGATGCCGCCGCCCGAGTGCAGGGCGGCTGTGGTCTGGTTGATCTGGGTGCTCTGCTGCTCGGAGAAGCCGGCGTGCTGGTTCATGACCTCGTTGAACTTCGTCGCGATGACGGTGAGCTCGTTCTGCGCGCGCTGGATCTTGTCGTTGAGCAGCATCTTGTTCTGGTCGAAGGCCAGCCGCGCCGAGCCGTTGAAGTTCTGCGTCGCGCCGACCAGACCCTCCACCTCGGCGTTGAGCTTGGCCATCATCTCGCGGATCCGCGTCGCCGTGTCGTCGAAGTCGCTGGACGCCTTGCTCATGACCGCCCGGTCGACGACGACACCCTGGGGTGTGCTCATGTTTTCGCCTCCTTTCGCTTGTGACACTAGGGATGTTCGCGGTGCCGTCACACGGCAGAACTGACGTCGTCGGCGACGGCACTTGTGCCCGCACCGAACGGAGTCCAGGCCACCTGGACCAGTTCGTTCGCGGCGCGGCGGCGCACCAGCACGCCGCGGCCCGGTGGCTGCTTGCCCGGACGGACGTCGCCGAGCAACGCGCCTTCGTCGCGGCTGCCCGACATCACCAGTCCTGGTGAGCCCAGTTCCCGGATCCGCTGGACCACTGGGTCGAACATGGCTCGTGCCGCGCCGCCGCTGCCGCGGGCCAGCACCAGGTGCAGGCCGATGTCGCGGGCGTGCGGCAGCAGGTCGAGCAGCGGCAGCAGCGGGTGGGTGACCTTGCCGGGTGAGGCGACGAGTTCGTAGTCGTCGACGAGCAGGAACAGTTCGCGGCCCTGCCACCAGTCGCGGCGGCGCAGCTGTTCGGGGGTGATGTCCGGGCCGGGCAGTCGTTCCCGCATGGCCTGGGCGACTTGGGCGACGGCGTCGTCGAGCGCCGGTTCGGATCCGGCGTAGCCGAGCAGGTGTTCTTCGCCGATGGCGCCGAGCAGGCCGCGCCGGTAGTCCACGGCGATGATCCGGGCCTCTTCGGGGGTGTACTGGCGGGTGATGCCGTGCGCGATGCTGCGCAGCAGAGCGGTCTTGCCGCTCTCCACGTCGGCGAACGCGATGAAGTGCGGTTCGGTGGCGAAGTCCAGGTGCACCGGTTGCAGGTCGGATTCGGCCAGTCCCAGCGGGATGGCGCGCCCGGCGGGCAGCGGCAGTTCGTCAGCAGCGACCTTGCGCGGCAACAGCCGCACGCGCGGCGCCGGGGCACCCGGCCAGGCCTGGCAGACCCTGGCGACCAGTTCCGAGGTGCCCGCGGCCAGCGTTTCCGGGCGTTGGTCGCCGTCGGCCCGGGGCAGCGCCGTGAGCATGTGGAGCTTGTCCACCGTCAGTCCCCTGCCCGGTGCAGCGGCGGGGACGTTCTGCGCGGCGCGGCGGTCGATCATCGAGTCGCTCGGGTCACCGAGGCGCAGTTCGACGCGGGTGCCCATGCTGTCGCGCAGCGGGGTCGGCAGGTTCAGCCACCAGGTGGTGGAGATGATCACGTGGATGCCGAAGCCGAGCCCGCGGGTGGCCAGCCGGACCAGCGGGTCTTCCAGCGAGGAGAACTCCTGGCGCACCGTCGCCCAGTCGTCGACGACGACGAACACGTCGCCGAATTCGCGTCCCGCGCCGCCGCTTTCGGTGAACTCGGCGCGCCGCTGGCGGAAGGTCTGGATGGAGTCGATGCCGTGCTCGGCGAAGAACGCCTCCCGCTGGTCCAGCAGCGTGGTGGCCTCGGCGACGATGCGCCGGCAGCGCTCCTCGTCGCGGCGCGCGGCGTGGCCGCTGACGTGCGGCAGCCCGGCGACGGCGGCCAGCGCGCCGCCGCCCATGTCCAGCAGGAAGAACTGCACTTCCGCCGGGGTGTGGGTGAGGGCGAGCGAGGCGATGGTGCTGCGCAGGAAGGTGCTCTTGCCGCTCTGCGGTGCGCCGATCAGCAGGGCGTTGCCCGCGGCGCCGGAGAAGTCCAGCCACAGCTGGTCCCGGCGCTGCTCGAACGGTTTGTCCACGGTGGCCACCGGGACGGCCAGTCCGCCGTTGCCGCTCCAGCCGACCGGGCACAGTCCTCGCTCCGGGTCGAGCCCGAGGGCCGGGAGCAGCTGGTCGAGGGTCGGCGGTTCGTCCAGGGGCGGCAGCCAGATCCGGTGCGCGTCCGGCCCCCGCCCCACCAGGCGGTCGACCATCGCGCTCATGATGGTTTCGCCGGTGTTCTCCTCCGGTTCGGCCTCGGGCAGCTGCGCGGGCCACACCACGGGCGGTGCCGGGTCTTCCGCGCGGTCCAGTCCGAAGGGGATGACCTGCCTGCCCGGTGCGGATTCCGGCACCGCACCTGCTGCGGAGCGGGCCGGGAGCTCGCCGGAGACGTAGGCGGCTTTGAGTCGTTGCAAGGTGTCCGTGTCGCTCTTAAGGTAGGCCGAGCCGGGCACCGCCGGCAGGTGGTAGGCGTCCGGGACGCCGAGCACCGTGCGGCTTTCCGACGCGGAGAAGGTGCGCAACCCGATCCGGTAGGACAGGTGCGCGTCCAGTCCGCGCAGGCGTCCTTCCTCCAGCCGCTGGGAGGCCAGCAGCAGGTGCACCGACAGGCTGCGCCCGAGTCGGCCGATCATCACGAACAGGTCGATGAACTCCGGTCGGCTGGAGAGCAGTTCGCTGAACTCGTCGATGATCACCAGCAGTGCGGGCAGCGGTGCGAGGTCGGCCCCGGCTTCGCGGGCCTGCTCGTAGTCGCGCACCGAGGCGTAGTTGCCCGCGGTGCGCAGCAGTTCCTGGCGGCGGACCAGTTCGCCGTGGATCGCATCGGCCATCCGGTCGACCAGCGCGAGGTCGTCGGAGAGGTTGGTGATCACCGCGCAGGTGTGCGGGAGTTCGCTCATGCCGGCGAAGGTCGCGCCGCCCTTGAAGTCGATCAGCGCGAGGTTCAGCGCTTCCGAGGAGTGCGTCACGGCCAGGCCGGTGACCAGCGTGCGGAGGAGTTCGCTCTTGCCGGAGCCGGTCGCGCCGATCACCAGTCCGTGCGGGCCCATGCCGCCTTCCGCGGATTCCTTCAGGTCGATCTCGACCGGCAGCCCGTCGGGGTCCAGGCCGAGGGGGACGCGCAGCCGCTCGCGGGCGCTGCGGGGTCGCCAGGTCACCGCCGGGTCGGTGTCGCGGGGGTCGCCGAGGCCGAGCAGGTCGGCCAGGCCGAACGTGGTGGACATCGGGGTTTCGGCGGCGGCCGAGCCGGGTGTGTGCCACGGTGCCATCGTCCGGGCCAGCGCTTCGGCGGAGGTGGTGCTCAGCTGGTCCGGTTCGCCGACGTAGCGGAACCCGACCTCCTCGTCGCTGCCGACGAGCATGCCCATCAGCCCGTCGGAGACGTGCAGGAACAGCGCGTTCGGGCGGACCGCGTCGGGTGGCAGCTCGGTCAGTTCGAGCACGGTGGTGCCGTGCCGCTCGGCTTCCTGCGGGACGGGGCTGCCGTCGGAGATCACCAGCAGGTGCGGGCGTTCGGCGTCGGGTTTCGCGTTCTTGGTGAACGCCGGGCGTTCGGTGAAGTCGGGTCCCAGCAGTTCGACGAGCGCCGCGATGTCACCGGCCGCCAGCCGGACCGGCCCGGCGGCGTCGGATTCGGACTCGTCCTGGGCGTGCGGCAACCACTTCGCCCAGTCCCAGTCCGCGCGGTTGCGCTCCGCCACGCACAGCGCCACGCGCAGGTCGGCCGGCGAGTGGAAGGTGACCGCTTGGCCGATCACGGCCCGGGCCAGCTCGGCGACCTCGTCGCGGGCTCCGCTGATGGTGATGCGGGCGTAGCCGCGCAGCGCGATGGCCACCGGCAGGTCGGGCACCGTCGAGTAGGTGCGGATGAAGTGCCGCAGCGAGGTGGAGGCGACCGGGTCGAGGTCTTCCAGCGGCGCGGTCTGCGGCGCGCGCAGCGGGGTGGCCAGCTGCTGGGGGCCGAGTCCGATGCGGACCTGGCCGAAGTGCGCGTCGGTCCGGCGCCGCTCCCAGCGCCGCTGGGTGGGCACGATGGTCCACAGGTCTTCGGGTTCGGGCTGGGTGAACAGCAGCGCGGCGCGCTGGGCTTCGGCGGTTTCGCGCACCTGCTTGCGCAGTCCGGCGAGGTAGCGCTGGTAGTCCCGGCGCTCCTCGTTGATCTTGGCCTTGGCCGACTGCCTGCCGCCCGCCACCGACATGGTGATCATGCCGATCATCACGACGACGAACAGGCCGCCGAAGATGTAGGTCATCGGGCCGCCGGATCGTCCGATGTAGACGAACGACATGGCGCCCATGCCGAGCATCATCGGCACCATGAACATCATCTGCATCCAGGACTGGCTGCCGCCGCCCTTGGCCACGCCGGGCGGGGCCTGCAGCACGATCTGCTCGGGCGCGCGGTCGCGCAGCGCCGGTTGGGTCCGCATCGAGTACTTCCGCCTCCACTTCGGGGTACTCCTGAAGTGTCGTCACCGCGGCATCCGCGCAGGTGGGTACTTTTGCCGTCCAGCCGCCGATCACATCCGCCCTACGCTCGCGGAGAATGGAGGTGCGGCATGGACACCAGTCTGGTCACCGCGATCATCAGGGCAGGCCTGACGCTGCTCACCCAAGCGGTCAGCGACGTCACCGGCGACCCGGGTGAACTGCGGTCCAAGGCCAGGGATTGCGCGCAGTGCGCCCAGCAGGTGGGTGCGGCGGCGAGAGCGACGAACCAGGTCGTGACCCAGTTGGGCGAGACCTGGAACGGGCGGGGCTACGACGCGTGCCGGCAGAAGTCGGACGGCTTCGTCGACCAGTTGACCAACGTACTGAAGGTGGCGCTGGAGAAGGAGAGCCAGCGGCTCACCGCGGCATCCGACGCGCTGGTGCGGGCCCGCAGCACGGCGCAGCAGCAGAAGGCCGATTTCCTGCAGAAGGCGATGGAGATCGTGCAGCGCATGATGGACGGCATCCGGGCCGCGCAGGGCATGAGCTCGCCGTGGCGGGAGGTGGCCATCGCGCTGGCCATCATGAACGCGGTCATGCAGGCGACGCAGCTCAAGTCGCAGTCCGAGGCCTCCGCCGAGCAGAACAAGAACGCGCTCAGCCAGACCCTGACCACCCTGTTCGCCGACAGCGGCACGCCTGCCGCCGTCGCCGCCTGAACGCCGGAAGCACACCGATGAACGCTGATCTGCCCGAGATGGAAGAGCTGGTGCAGCGGATGCAGCACCAGCAGGCGGAGATCGACCGCATCCGCCGGGACATCGACACCGTCCTGGTCTCCGGCTACTCGCGCAACGACGAGGTGACCGCCACCCTGCGCGGCACCGGCCGGTTCACCGAGTTCGAGATCGACCCGGAGGCCTTGCGCCGCTACGACGCCCGCGACATCGGCGAGGTGATCGCGGAGGCCGCCAACGACGCGCTGGAGCAGCTGGCCCGGCTGGCTGAGCAGCGGCTCGCGCCGGTGCTCAGCGCCACCGACGAGCTCGCCTGATGGCAGCACCGCGCCGGGTCACCGTGGTCTCGCCCGGTTCCCGGGTCGACGTCGCGCTGCCGCTGGAGTGCACGGTGGCCGAGCTGATCCCGCAGCTGGTGCGGCTCAGCGGGACGCCGCCGCGGTCGGAGCAGCACCCGGGCTGGGTGCTGGCGCGCCTCGGCGGCGCCCCGCTGGCGCCGGGGCTGACGGTGTCGGCGACGCTGATGCAGGACGGGGAGATCCTGTCCCTGCAACCCCGCCCGAGCCGGGAGACACCGCTGGTCTTCGACGACGCGGTGGACGCGATCGCCGGTGCGGCGCAGACCCGCGCCGGCCCGTGGCGGCCGCGGACCGGTCGGCGGGTCAGCCTGCTGGCGGCTCTCGCGCTGTTCACCGGGACGACCGCGTTCGTCGCCGGGGCTTTCCGCGGCAGCGTGCTGGCACCGGTGTCGTGCGCGCTGATCGCGGTGGCGCTGGTGGTCTCCGGCGGTGCGCTGTCGCGGGCTCGTGGCGATGTGGACGCCGCGACGGCGACCGCCGCGGCCGGAGTCCCGGCTGCGCTGCTGGCCGGAGCCACCGCGCTGCCGCCGCACTCCCTGGTGGGTTCGCTTCCGCTCGGGCTCGCCGCGGTCACCGTCTACGCCACCACGGCGGCGATGCTGGTCTACCGGTTCACCTGGTTCGCGCCGATCATCGCCGCCTCGGCGCTCGGTGCGGCGATCACCGCGTGCGTCCCGCTTTTCGACCTGCCCGGCCCCCGGATCGCGGCGGTGGCTGTCGCGCTGACAGCGGCGCTGACCGCGGCCGCACCGATGATCTCGCTGCGGCTGGCCAGGCTGCCGATGCCCAAGGTGCCCGCCGACATGGATTCGTTCCGCGCCGACGAGCAGCCCACACTCGGCTCGGCCGTGCTCGGCCCGACGACGACGGCCACCCACATCCTGACCGGCCTGGTCACCGCGCTGGGCATCGTGACGGCGGGCTGCTGCCTGGTGCTGCTCGGGGATCCGTCGCCGTGGGCGCCGGTGCTGGTCGCCGTGGTGGCCATCGCCTGGCTGCTGCGCTCCCGCTCCTACGCGGGCACCGCGCAGCGGGTGGCGACGATCGTCATCGGCCTGGTCCTGCTCATCGGCCTGACCACCCGACTGCTGTCCACACTGGACGCGGACTGGCTGCTCGCGGCGGGCGCGGGAACCGCGCTGGCCGGGGTGGCCTGCCTGTACTACGCCGGGCACGGCCCGAGCGCGGCCGCTCCGATCCGGGCCCGCTGGCTGGACCGGATCGAATACCTGGTGCTGATCGCCCTGATCCCCACCGCCGCCGCGGTCCTGGACCTCTACAACACCATCCGCGACGCGGTCGGCTAGCCCGTTGCGCACCGCCCAGCCACCAGGGCGGTGCGCAACACTCTGCACGTCGACCCAGTAGATCGTGACGCGGTAGTTGACCGCGTTCATCGCGTGCCCGACCGCGCCTCCTGCTGTTCCGGAGCGCACCGGATGGAACGAGACAATCGCGGTCCACCACGCACCTGCCTATCAGCCGCTGGCACCGCCGAACAGGTCCTACGGGGCAACAGCGCGGTGCAGACGCCCTACCTGCCGTTGCCCCGAGGGGCAGCTGTCAGCTCAGTTCCGTGCGCGGGTTCCGGACGAACTCGGCGATGCCCGTGCCGACTGATGGCCCGCGCCGAGGGCGCAGGCCATCAGTGTTCGTGTGACGCGAGGAGAGCGGGAGAACTAGGAATCTACGAATGATTAGCAGGAAGTTCTCCCATGGCCTCGCGTGATCAGGGTACCAGTCCGTCCGGTGTGATCGCGGTCGATCCGGCGGGCAGGCCCTCGGGCCGGTGCAGCCCGAGGAAGGTGACGGGTCCGTCCAGCTCGGCCGCCGGGTCCCAGGCGGTGACCGATCCGCACTTCCGCCGCCACAGCTCGACCAGGTAGCGCACCGTCAGGTACTCACGCCGCACCAGGGCCTGGGTCAGCGCACCGGTGGTGAGGTTGTTGTTCTCCAGCTGGTTGAAGATGCGGTCGCTGGCCAGGTAGAGGTGCAGCCACGTCGCCGTCCACTTCCCGCCGGTCCCGCGACCGAACACGACCGGCAGCGCGATGCGACCGGAGCCGCGCATGTCCGAGCGGGCCCGCACGGTGCGCGCGTCGAAGGGCGCGCCGGCTTGCGCGCGGTCGCGGGTCATCCAGCCGAACATCGACTCGGCGACGTGGTTGAAGTCCTCGCCGCTGTAGATGTCGACCTGCGGCACGACGTAGGCCGCGTCGACCGAGTCCAGCGCGATGTCGATGAACTCCGTCGCGCCGTCCGGTGCCGAGGTGAGATCGCCGGAGTACACCACATCACCGCCGCCGAAGTCGGTCCACGAAACGTGCCGCAGGTAGCGGAACTCCGCGTCGAGCAGCTGCGCGGACAGGTCGAAGTCGGTGTTCTTACGAGTTTGCCGCCAGTGCGCGAAGAACCGGAGCACCTCCCCCTCGACCTCGCTGCGGGAACCACGCGGCAGCACGGAGAATCCGTCCTCGCTGGCCGCGCCCGACAACGGCAGCGCCACCTCCAGCACCGCCGGGTCGACCACCAGCCGCTCGAGCTCCGGCAAGCGCGCGAGCAGTTCGGCGTCGATCAGATCGCTCGCCCGCTCGATCACCTCACGGGGCAGCGGTGCACGCGCGTCCGGTGCGACCCATGCGCGGCGTGCGCGGTTGACGAACACGCGGTGCGCATCGGCTGCCCCGCGGTTGATGAGGTGTTCGCGGACCGAGCACAGCACGCGCCCGGACACCGATCCGAGCACCTTCTCCATCGCATCCAGCACCGCGTCCGGTTCGGTGGCCTGCCGGAGCAACCTGTCCAGCGATCGCATGAACAGACCGGGCGCACCGGCCAGGACTGCGGCGGCAGCGGGGATGTCTCCGGCAGCGAACGCCAGTTCCGCGCGGCCGGTCAACGACGGCGCAGTCCGCTCGCCGCGCGCGACGGCGAACACGTCCTGCGCACCTGGGAACCGCGGGTACTCGTGCGGGTGCAGTCGCTCACCGAGCCGCTTGAACCGTTCCGCCCAGCGCGCGATGTCGCCGAGCTTGCCCTCGGCACCGGCCACGACCTGGTCCAGCGCGGCCAGCAGCACTCGTCGTTCGCGCCGGGTGAAGCTGCGGAACCGGCTCGGCTCGGCCAGCGTCACGTCACCACCGCTGGCCTGGCACGCCGTGCGCAGCACGTCGACAACGGTGTCGACTCCCACCAGCGGAAGCCCCGCCGCCAGCCGGGCGGTGTTGATCACAGCCCGGTTCTCCCGCACCGGCATGCTCTCCGGCACCTCACCGCCGCAGTGCTCGGCCAGCTCGGCGAGCAGCTTCCGGTCGGTTTCGCCCAGCGGCGTGGTCGAACCGGCCAGCTCCAGGTACAGCGCGCGGGCCTCGTGGTCGAACGAATCGCCCAGGTGCACGACCGTGACGCGGTCTTTGACCGACGGGATCAGCTCGTCGTGCGCGGCCAGCATTTCGGCGTAGGTGTGCTGGTAGCGGCCGTAGCGCGGGAGGTCCAGCAGACCGATCAGCCCGGCGCTGAGCCCGGCGAGCAGCTCGGCGTCGGTCGGCGATGCGGCACCGCTCGGGACGAACGCGTCCCGCAGGCAGCTCACCCAGAACTCCACCGTGTCCGGCACACCGCGCGGGAAGTCGATGAAGTACGAGTTGTGCTGCACGTGGTCGCCGACCAGCTCGCGCACCGAGCCGACCACCTGCGCGGCCAGGTCCGAGGCCGCACCCGGCTCCAGCGCCGAGACGTGCTCCAGCAGGTCGCGCGACGCTTTGAACCCGGCGCCGACCAGAACCGCGTCCATCTGGCGGGCGGCGGCGGAACCGTCCCCGGCCGGTGCCGTGCTGCGCGGCACGCGCAGCGTCCGCTGGATGATCTGCTTGTCGAGCACAGGATTCCCCCGGTCAGCGTTCGGTGCCGCGGGCCGGGATCTGAGCTACCCGGTTTCGCCCGTCCGGGCCGATCCAGACGAACGCGGGTGCACCGATCTCCGGTACCTCGTCGTGCGGCAGGTTGATGTTAGGCGACAGCGCCACGACCGACATCCGATTTCCGGCCGGGCACTCGTAGGCGACGTCGACGACCAGTCGGCTGACCCTGCGGCGCCTGGTCGGTTCTCCGCGAATGCCCTCGACGGTTCCGCGCGCCTGAACCGCCTCGGCGCGGAACGTCTCGTAGGAGTCGGCGAAGCGGGAAGCGGTGAAGTTCCGGCCCACCATCTCGGCGTACCCGATCCAGGCGGGGCCCAGGAAGACCCACGGGAAGGCGGTCCAGATCGCGTTCCAGTAGTCCTCGTCGTCCCACGCGGTCACGGTGATGAGCCGCACCGCGAGCACGCTCACGACCACGAGGAGGGCACCGACCGCCAAGGGCTGCTTGAGCTTCTTGAAGCTGCCGGTGATCAGCTCCGGGTTCTCGGGCAGCTGCTCGGGGGCGCCGATGCTGGAGACCACGCGGACTCGCGCCCCGCGCTGGACGAGTCGCTTCGCCGCCCGGAAATCCTTCGGCGCGGCAAGGGATCCCGCCGCACGTCGCTGCTGCTCACCGGCGCTCACGCGGCCCACTCCACTGTGGACGCGGGGTGCCCCGCCGGGCGGAGGGGCACCCCGCGCCGATCACTCGGCGACCGCGGCGCGGACCTCGGCGGCCTCGGTCGCGCGCCCGAGCTTCTCCAGCACCTCGCCGAACTCCAGCGACACCCCGGTGTGCGCCTGACTGCCGACCGGCAGCCGCTGCAGCGACGCCCGGTACAGCCCGACTGCTTCCTCCGCGCGTCCCTTGTCGTTGAGCACGCGGGCCGCCAGCAGCTCCGACATCGCCGCGGATCCCGTGTCGTGCGCCGCGGCGTACCCGTCGGCAGCGGTCAGCGCGAGCGGGATCGCTTCTTCTTCGCGCCCCATCGCGGCCAGCGCGCGGGCCTTCGTGTCCGTCACGTCGGCGACGAACCACTCCGGACCGTTCTCCCAGTCCTCACCCGCTGCGCGGCCGGCTTCGATCGCCGCGTCCAGGTCGGCCAGCCCGGCCTCACCGCGGAACTTGATCTTGCTCTGGCCCAGCTGGTGCAGCACCCTGGCGGCCTGCTCGGGCAGCTCGTGCGCGCGGGCCAGCCGCAGCGCCGCCTCGAAGCTCTCCACCGCGTCCTCGTCGTCCACCGACACCAGCAGGTCGCCCAGCGCCGAGTGCGCCCGGATCGCCAGCGACACCAGCGCCTCGTCACCGGATTCCTCCGCGACGTGCGCGACCTCGGAGAACACCCGGTAAGCCGTACCGAGCTCCTGGGCCTCGCGGGAGGCCAGGCCCAGCCAGAACCGCGCCTCCAGCGCGAACGCACCGGCGCCCTCGCTGCCCGCGAAGCCTGCGGCGGCCGCGTCCAGCGACTCCATCGCCAGGTCCGGCTCACCGGCCTGCAGCTGGAACCGGCCCAGCCAGTACCGGTTGACGTTGAGGTCGCCGGTGTCGCCGAGCTCGGCGTGCCGCACCGCGACCTGCGCGCGGTTCACCGCCTCCGCGGCGTCACCCAGGTCGTCGAGCAGGTGCGCCGCCAGCATCGCCGCCGACGACACACCGGCCCGGTTCCCGATCGCGGTCTGCAGGTCCAGCAGCTCATCGGCCACCCGCACGCCGGTGGCGAAGTCACTCATGCCGCCGGCGACCCGCGCCCGCAGTTCCAGCGCCTTGATCCGCGCGCTGCGGTCGGTCTCGGCGGCCAGCAGCGCGTCCAGGGCGTCGATCGCGGGCTCCGGCTGGCTCTCCCGCAGCAGGACCTGCGCCAGCAGGAACCGGGCCGAGGTGAGCTGCTCGAGCCCGGCGGACTCGGCCAGCTCGACGGCTTCCCTGGCCAGCGGGACCGCATCGGCGGTCTGATCGAGGTAGCCCAGCAGCCCGCCCAGGGAGATCAGGACCTCGGAGCGGGCGGCGGGTTCGAGGTCGTCACGGGCCAGCACCGCGCGCAGCTTCGCTTCGCTGTCGTCGTCGAAGGGCGGGTACAGCGCCAGGCCGAGTTCCTCCTCGACGTCGGCCAGCTGCTGCTGCCCCAGAGCGCGCAGCGCCTCGGCGCGGGACTTGATGGCCTCCCGCGCCCCATCCCAGTCATCCCGCTCCCGGCAGATCGTCAGGACCGAGCGGTGGAACCGGGGCAGCAGCTCCGGCTCGGGCTGCTCGTCCATCTCCTCCAGCAGCGCCAGCGCCTCGGCCGGGTCCTCCTTGACCACGGTCGCCACCCGGATCAGGTCGAGGTAGTCCGCCGGAGTCTTCGGGGCCTCCGGTTCGGCGAGGTCGGCAGGCGCGAACGTCTGCGTCTCGATCGGCAGGTCGTAGTGCTCGTCGGCCAGCGCGCGGGCCCGCGAGATCTCGGTGGCGAAGTGCTGGTTGCCGTTGCGCGCGTCGAAGGACTCGGCGATCTCGCCGGCGACCCGCCACGATTCGGCGGCCAGCTCGGCGGCGGTGCGCCGACGGGGCTCGATGCCGAAAACCGCTGCCACGTCGGGCATGTCGCTGCCCCGGACCTCGACATCGCCGTGCCCGCCGCGGGTCACCGCGTCCAGCAGCACGCCGTAGGAGACCAGCGCGCAGAACCGCTTGTACACGTCCAGCGGGTCGTTCGGCAGCTCGCCGATGTGCCGCTCCAGCAGCGACAACCCGCGCTCGGTGTTGCCCGTGACCGCGAGGAAGACCAGGTGGTCGGAGATGATGCCGAACCCGTCGGCGTTGGCCACCGCCGCGCGGTAGCTGCGGAAGTGGTGCCACTTGGCCTCGTCGGCGCGGCCCGCGCGCAGCAGCGGCAGCAGGGCGTTGCCCTGGGCGCGCTCCGGTTCCGAACCGCACGACACGCGGTTCTCGATGATCTCGTCGAACAGCCGCAGCGCCGTCTCCTCGTCACCGGAGGCCCGGAAGTAGTCGGCGTCGTCGCTGCGGACGCAGGCCTCGCAGTGGCTGTAGTTGTCCCGCGGCAGCTCCTCGCGGGCCGCCCGGAACCCGGCCGCCTCCTCGAAGCGTCCCGCCGTGGTGGCGTTGGACATCTTCGCCTGCCAGACGCCGGAGAGCCCGACACCGGCAGCGCGGTAGCGGCGCTCCATGTCGTCGAGGACCTGGTCGACCTGCTGCTGCGGGAACGCCGGGTTCAGCGCGACCGCCTCAGCCATCCACTTGTAGTACCAGAGCAGGTCGTTGTCCTCGACCTCCAGCGGGAACCGCGCCGGGTCGGAGTCGTGCTGGCCCAGGCACCAGGAGAACGCGGTGAACATCGTGTCGCTGTCACCGGTCATCGACGCGCTGGAGATCTGCCGCATCCGCGCCTTGTAGAGCAGCTCCTCCTCGCCCGCCTCCTGCGCCAGCCGGACCGCGTCGGCGACCATCGCCGATTCCTCCGGCCCGTAGGGCATCATCTCGCTGTCGTCGAGCAGCCGCTCGATCTCGGTCACGGTTTCGGACATGGTTCGGTCCCCTCTTCGTCAAGTGTTGCGCGGCCTCGGCCGCGGTCAGCTCGTGACGCCCACGCTGAGCTGGATCAGGTCGCTCATCGCGGTGGTCATCACGGTTCGGTCGTTGCGGGACAGCGGCCGGTGCCCGGCCAGCAGGGCCTGGATGTAGATCAGCCGCACGCTGCGGTCGAAGACGAGCTGATCGTCCAGGTTGGACAGCTGGCGGATCATCGGGTTCTGCCAGTTCAGGCACAGCTGCGCCGTGGTGTTGCGAGGTGTGCGGCCGGGCTTGCCCGCGGTGATCGCGTCCACCCCGCCCAGCACGTCGGCCCACACCGCCGGCGCCGAGTCGCGCACCTCGGTGCGCTCGATCCGGCGGATGGCCGCCGCGTCGGCGACGTAGAGCGCCGTGACGTTGTCCGGCCGGAAAGAGCGCACCAGCGCGTCGCAGCCCAGGTCGGCCAGCACCGCCGCCGCCCGGCGCTCCAGCGCGCTGGTGCTGCTGCGGTCGTCCATCGGCGGCGGTGCGAGCTCGTCCAGGATCGAACTGGCCTGGACCTGCTCCACGGTGACGTCGTCGATCAGCAGCGGCAGCCGCCGCAGCAGGTCCGACTCGTAGGTGTAGCCGCCGTTGATCACCGGCTGGTCGGGCGGGACGACCGCCGCGATCTGCCGGAACTCGTCGACGGTCTCCACGTAGCGGACGTGGCGGGACTGCTCCAGGTAGTCGCGGACGGTCATCCGCCCGGCCGAGGTCTCCACGGTCAGCCACGGCAGCACCGCGGCGGCGAGGTCGTCGTCGTGCACGGCCATCGACTTCAGGCCCAGGTGGTGCACCGCGACGAACCGCTCGAACCGCGCCGGCCGGGTGGTGGCCTGCTGGACGATCCAGCGCCGCAACGCCTTCCCGATCTCCTCCCGGGTGTACTCCAGCGCCTCGTCGGCGACCAGCTGCTCGCGCGACGCCGTCGGCCGCAGGCCCTCGGTGTTGAGGACGCAGCGCACGAAGTAGGCCCACTCCGGCAGCAGTTCGGAGAGGTCCTCGCCCAGCAGCATCCGGCCGAGGTAGAGTTGCCCGCTGCGCCGGGCGCCGGGCGGCGGCGCGAACGGCAGCACGTAGGCCACGCCCTGCGTTCCGGTGGCGGGCACCGAGATCTCGATCGTCTCCAGTGGACGGTTCCCGGTCTGCTCCGCGCCGAACGCCTCCAGCGCCTCAGCCGCCGACCGCTCGTCGGCCGGACGCTCCTGCGGCAGGAACACCGCCGGTTCGTTGACCGTCTCCCACATCTGGTCGGCGCGCCGCACCCGCACCTCCACCGGCAGGTACCGGCCGAAGCGGCGGGCCAGCGACAGCACCTTCGCCGCGGACAGCAGCGCCGCGTCGTCCGGCCGCGGGGCCAGCCGCACCTCGGTGCCGATCGCCATCCCGCCCGACTCGGCCTCGGTGAGCTCCCGGATCGAGAAGGTGCCGTCGGCCGATCCGGTCCACTCCACCGGCGGGTGGCCTTGCACCGAGCGGCTGCGCACCACGATCCGGTCCGACACCATGAAGCAGCTCAGCAGGCCGATGCCGAACTGGCCCAGGTAGTCCTCGTCGCGGAGGTTGAGCACATCGTCGCGCTTGGAGCTCTTGCCCACGGTGGCCAGCAGCTCGCCCGCTTCGGCGGCGCTCAACCCCTGCCCGGCGTCGCGGAAGACGAACTCCTCCGGCGATTCCGGCACCGTGCCGACCGGGAAGATCTCGATGCCGGCCCGGCCCTGCCCGCCGTCGGCCTTGGCGCGAGCGGCGATCGCGTCGCGCCCGTTCTGCAGCAGCTCGCGCAAGTAGACATCGGCGCCGGAGTAAATGTGCCTGCTCAGCAGATCGACCACTCCACCAAGGTCCACCTGGAACGGGCGCACAAGCGAACTCCCGGCGTTTTCCATCAGAATTCTCCCTCCGCACAAGCTCACCGCCGAGCATACGGGACACCACTGACGACTCCGCGATTCCCAGATGCTTGCGACTACTCGTACCACGCCAGCATATTCGCTGGTCAAGCGGGTTTTCACGATGCGCCACCAACTAAGGTGGGTACCCAGAACCCGCCCCGCGGACGATTCTCGACGCGGTAACGAATTCGTCACACAGCACTCCGAGAATGCTTTCAGGAAAAGCGCGTCGGCAGAATTACCGGCAGAATCGAAACAGGGCGCACCGAGCGTTCATTATCGCATACGCTCCGTGCGCATCGGACAGTGGTGCGCCGGGAATACATCGCCGGGTCAGCACCGGTTCGCCCAGCGGTCATCTCGCGGATTTAGCGTGCACCGGATTCACCGATTCGGCGCGCCCGGCCGCGCACAACTGCAGAGGGGAACCATGACTGAGAACTCCGGCACCAGCGGAGCGAACCCGTCCCGGCGCCAGGTCCTGTTAGCCGGCACTGCGGCGCTCGGCGCGGCGGCGCTGACCACCGCGGGTCTCGGCAGCACCGCCGCGAGCGCGCTGCCCGGCGCGGGCGGGCAGATCCGGTCGCCGTTCACGCTCGGTGTCGCCTCCGGTGACCCGCTGCCGCACGGCGTGGTGCTGTGGACCCGGCTGGCGATGGAGCCGCTCGCCGACAACGGTCTCGGCGGGATGCCCGACCGGGTCGTGCCGGTGCAGTGGCAGGTCGCCGAGGACGAGGGCTTCCGCAAGATCGTGGCCCAAGGCACCGCGCAGGCCCGGCCGGAGTCGGCGCACTCAGTGCACGTCGAGCTGTTCAACCTCAACCCCGCCACCGAGTACTACTACCGCTTCCGCGCGGGCAACGAGCTCAGCCCGGTCGGCCGCACCAGGACCGCGCCGCGCTTCGGCGCGCAGCTCGACAAGTTCTCCTTCGCCTTCGCCAGCTGCCAGAACTACCCGGTCGGCCACTTCAGCGCCTACTCGCACATGGTCCAGGAGGACCTCGACCTGGTGGCCTTCCTCGGCGACTACATCTACGAGGGCGGCGCGAAGGGCAGCATCGGCCGCCCGCACGCGCCCGCGCGCGAGACCTTCGACCTCGCCGACTACCGCACCCGGCACGCCCAGTACAAGACCGACCCGGACCTGCAGGCCGCGCACGCCGCGTTCCCGTGGGTGGTGGTCTTCGACGACCACGAGGTGGAGAACAACTGGGCGGCCGACCGGTCCCAGCCCGACGACGAGCCCGACCAGGACCCGGCGGTCTTCCGCAAGCGCCGCACCGAGGCGTTCCAGGCCTACTACGAGAACATGCCGCTGCGCGAGACCCAGCACGCGTGGGGCGCGAACATGCGCCTCTACCGGCGGCTGACGTTCGGGAACCTGGTGGACTTCCACCTGCTCGACACCCGCCAGTACCGCGACTTCCAGGACCAGGACAAGCGGCTGGACGCCGAGCGCACCATCCTGGGCGCCGAGCAGCGCAACTGGCTGCTGCGCAACCTCGGCGGGCAGACCGCGCGCTGGAACGTCCTGGCGCAGCAGGTGTTCTTCTCGCAGCGCGACTTCACCGCCGGCGACGAGGACTCGTTCAGCGACGATGCCTGGGACAACTACGTGGCGGAGCGCAACCTGGTGCGCGACCGCATGGCGAAGGCGTCCAACCCGGTGGTGATCACCGGTGACGTGCACGCCAACTACGTCTGCGACGTCAAGGCCGACTTCGACGACCCGGCTTCGGCGACGGTGGCCACCGAGCTGGTCGGCACCTCGATCACCTCCAACGGCAACGGTGTCGAGCAGAACCCGGGCGATGCGGTCCAGCTGGCGGAGAACCCGCACATCAAGTTCATCAACCGGCACCGCGGCTACGTCCGCAACACGATCACGCCCTCGGCCTGGACGGCGGACTTCCGCGTCCTGGACTACGTCGAGAAGCCCGGCTCGCCGATCCGCGACCGGGCCCGCTTCGTGATCGACGACGGCCGCCCCGGCGCCAACCTCGTCTGACACGACCGGCGGCGATCTCCCGCGAGATCGCCGTCGGCCCCGTTTTCACTGCTCAGAACCCGTGAGTGCTTTGGGGTGCTATGACATCCCAAAGCACTCACGACCCGCCGCCTGGCCCCAGACGGGAATCGGTGCCGCCAACGACCGGAACGTCGTAGCGGCGACCGTCAGTCGAGGCGGTAGATCAGCCGCGGGAGTTCCCGCCCGGGGATGGAATCGGAGGGCGTGACGCCGACCCGGACCGCGCCCAGCTTCCGGTAGAAGTCCTCGGCGAAGGGGTCGGCGTCGATCGTGAATCGCTGGAGGCCGAGGGCGCGGGCCGCGGCGACGGCGTGCTCCCAGAGCCGGCTGCCGACACCGGTGCCGATGTGGTCCGGCTCGATGAACAGGCAGGTCAGCTCCCCTTCGGGCGCCCGGCCCGCCAAGGTGTAAAAGCCGACCACGCGGTCTCCGACCTGCGCCACGGTCGCCCGCTGCTCTATCAGATCGTCCGGCCGGAGGGTCAGCTCGGCGCGGCACGCCTCCAGGAACGCCTCGTCGTAGCCCCAGTGCGCCTTCGAGCGGAGCGCGAGATCGCTCAGAGCGGCGGCTTCGTCCGGGGCAGCTGCGCGAATGAGCACGATCCCATGCTCGCACGAGGGCTGCCGTGATCAACAGCGGCTCGGCCGGGCGAGCGTGTCAATCCCCGACGCATGATCCAGGGCCAGGTATGGCAGCGGTTCGTGGCGATGTCCATCGGCGTGGTGCTGGTCGTGCCCCACGCGCTGACGGTCGGGCTGTCGGCGGCACCGCGCCGTACGTGCAGACCTACCTGTCGGAGCAAGGGCTTGTCCGGTGTGTTCAACACCTACGCGATCTTCCTCGGGATGCTGACGCTGATCACCTTCTGGTTCCTGCCGGAGACCAAGAGCGTGGAGCTGGGCGGCGACGCGCCAGCCAGGCTCGGGAAGCCGATCGTGTCCGTCCACACCTGAGGGTGCAAAAACCGGTGCCGCACGGGGAAATCGTGTGCGACGATGGTCGCATGACCACGACTCCCGCGGCGGCACCACTGTTCGCCGTGCCGCGCGATGAGGTGTGGGTGCGCTGTCCGCGTTGCTCCGGCCCCGCTCTCATCCGCCACGGCGTGCCGCGGTGCGCGCGCTGCGCGTGGACGACCGACGGCGGCAAGGCCGGTCACTGGTGCGCGTGCTGCCAGCAGTGGGAAGGAGACCGGCCCGCTCCGGTCGGTGACCGGCGGGTCATGGTCGAGCGGCGCTGCCGCGACTGCGGGCGGCGCGAGTCGTTCACCACCACGTTGCGCCCCGCCCAGTCCGCTCGGCCGCGTGCCTGCGCGTGCGGTGGCCGCCCGGAGCTGGTCCGCCACTGGCCGCTGAGCCGCGACATGGCCGCCGACGGCATCGATGCGCTCTACGGGCTGCCGTTCTACCTGACCACCTCCTGCGCCGGGCACCGGTTGTGGGCGGCCAACGAAGCCCACTTGGACTACCTGGAGGGGTTCGTCGGCGCCAAGATCCGCACCGTGCACCAGACCCCGGTCGGGCGCGAGCTGGGCTACAAGCTGCCCCGCTGGATGCTGCTGGCGAGCAACCGCGACAAGGTGCTGTCGGCGCTGGCCGAGCTCCGCGCGATGCTGCCGGAACCGGCACGACGATGACCGCGATCGCCGGTCGAGCACTGGAACTCCTGCGCCGAGCGGACATCCCGCTCGGCCCGGGCTTGTCCGCGCAACAGCTGCAGACCACCGAGCACCGCTTCGGCATCACGTTCGGCCCCGACCACGCGGCCCTGCTGCGGCAGGCGACGCCGCGCGGCCCCGGCTGGGTGGACTGGCTCGGCAACCCGGAAGAGGTGCGCCAGCGGCTGGCGCTGCCGCTGGAAGGTGTGCTCTTCGACGTCCGCGAGAACGCGTTCTGGCCGGATCGCTGGGGTCCCCGGCCGGCGTCGAAGCCGGCCGCGCTCCAGAAGGCGCGGGAGCACCTGGCCCGTGTGCCGGTGCTGCTGCCCGTCTACGGCCACCGCTTCCTGCCGGCCGCACCGGCGGGCACCGGCAGCCCGGTGTTCTCGGTGCACCAGACCGATGTCATCTACTACGGCGTCGATCTGGCCGACTACATCGCCCGCGAGTTCCTCCCGCCCACCGGCCCGCCGCTGACTTCGCCCACCGCGCGGATCGACTTCTGGTCCGACCTCGCCGAAGCAGGGCCCACCACCCGCTTCTGGTGAGGCGGCGTTGCCGATCGATCGATCCGCGTTCCTCAGAAGCTCCGCGCGCGACCGCGCAGGTGCTTCAGCGCGCGGGCCGCGGCGTTGGCGCCGCACATGCCGTGGGCGCCCGGGCCGGGCGGAGTGGCCGCCGAGCAGATGTAGTGGCCGGGCAGTCCGACGTCGTAGGGGTTGAGCGTCGTGCGGGGGCCTAACACGAGCTGGGGGCAGTTCTTCGCCCCGGTGAGGATGTTGCCGCCGACGAAGTTCTGGTTGTACTCGGCGAATCCGGCGGTGGTGCGCACCGCGGTGCCGACGATCCGCTCCCGGAAACCGGGGGCGAAGCGTTCGACCTGCGCGATGATCGCCCCGGTCGCGTCACCGGAGTACCCGTTGGGCACGTGGGCGTAGGACCACACCGGGTGCACGTTGCCGACCGAGCGCTGCGGGTCGGCCAGGTACTGCTGGCCGACGAGCACGAACGGCCGCTCCGGCATCCGGCCCCTGTGGATCTGCCGCTCGGTGGCGGCGATCTCGGCGAACGAACCTCCCACGTGCACGGTGCCCGCCCGGCGCACCGGTTCGGAGGTCCAAGGCACGCCGCCTTCGACGGCGAAGTCCACTTTGAACGCTCCCGGTCCGTAGCGAAACCGCCGGTAGGCCCGGGCGATCCGGTTCGGCAAGCGGTCGCCGAGGATGTCGGCCACCGCCCCCGGGGCGAGGTCGAAGATCGTCACGTCGCTGCTCGGCAGGTCCGCGCTGGAGCGCACCCGGACGCCGGTCTCGATCTTGCCTCCCAGATCGTGCAGCAGCGCGGCCAGCGCGCCGGTGATCGACCGGGACCCACCGGCCGCCACCGCCCACCCGTGCCGGTGCCCGGCGGTCAGGATGCCCAGGCCGATGCTGGAGCTCAGCGGCCGGTCCAGCGGGTGGAGGGCGTGCGCGGCCACTCCGCCGAACAGCGCCTTCGCCGGTTCTTCGGAGAAGGCCTTCGCGAGCACCGACGCCGGCAGCAGCGCGGGGATCCCGAAGCGGGCGAGCCGGAGCGGGTGGCGCGGGATCCGCAGCATCGGCCGCAGGATGTCCTCGGCGAGCACGTCGTAGTCCGCCGCCGGGCCCGCGAACAACCTCGACCAGCGGCGGCCGTCCGCGCCGAGCCCGGCGGCGGTCTCGGCGACGGAGCGGTGCAGCACCCCGGCGGTGCCGTCGTCGAGCGGGTGCGCGCAGTCGATCTCGGGGAGCCGCCATTCCAGGTCGTACCGGCCCAGACCGAGGCCCCGCAGGAAGCTCGATCCCACCGCCATCGGGTGCGTCGCCGAGCACTGGTCGTGGAGCAGTCCCGGCACGATCGCCTCGGCGCTGCGGGTTCCGCCACCGATCTCGCCGGCCGCCTCCAGCACCGTGACCTGCACGCCCTCCCGGGCCAGGGCGACGGCGGCGGCGAGCCCGTTGGGGCCGCCGCCCACCACGACCGCTGTCCCGCCGCTCCCCGATTCACAGCGGTGGTCACGACCAGGAGCGATCTCGCGTTTCGCGGTTTCCCGCGGCCGAGTCGAGTCACGGTCGCCCGATGCGCGGCCGAAGAGGAATCGGGGTGGCTCAGGGCTGCTCATCTCGGGCTCCCCACCGCCGGGTCGGTCTCGCCGCTGTCGCGCACCGACGGTAGCCCACCCGGGCGGCTCCAGCTGGCTTCCGCGACTCAGCGGCCGTGGAGGGCCTTGCGCAGGGTCGGTTTGTCGATCTTCCCGACCGGGTTCTTCGGCAGCGCGTCGAGCAGGTGGATCTCGACGGGCAGCTTGATCTTGGTGAGGTCGGCCCGGCAGCGTTCGAGCAGCTCCTCGACCGTCACCACCGCGTCCGGGTAGGGCACGACGCAGGCCACCGGGACCTCGCCGTACACCGCGTGCGGGACGCCGACCACGGCCGCCTCCAGCACGCCGGGGTGGCCGTGCAGCACGGACTCGATCTCCTTCGGGTACACGTTCTCCCCGCCCCGGATGATCATGTCCTTGAGCCGGTCGACGAGGGTGAGGTAGCCGTCCTCGTCGATCCGGCCGACGTCCCCGGTGCGCAGCCAGCCGCCTGCCAGCGTCGTGGCGGTCTCCTCCGGCCGGTTCAGGTAGCCCCGCATCACGTTGGCCCCCTGGATGACGACCTCACCGACCGCGCCGGCCGGCAGGTGATCCCCCTCCGGCGAGATCGTGGCGATTCGCTGACCCGGCAGGGCCGGTCCCACGGTGCCGAGCTTGCGCACGCCGTCGACCGGGTTGCACGCCGATGCGCAGGTGCCTTCGGTGAGCCCGTAGCCCTCGACCATCGCGAACCCGAACCGCGACTCGCAGTGTTCGAGCAGTTCCCGCGACACCGGCGCCGCACCGCACACCGCGAACCGCAGCGACGAGGTGTCGGCGGCGAACTCGCCGGGCAGTTCGGCCAAGCGCGCGTAGATCGTCGGGACGGCGGAGAAGTAGGTCGGCCGGTACCGCTCGACAGCCGCGAGGAAGGACTTCGGGTCGAAGCGCTCCAGCACCGTGAGCTGACCACCGCTGAGCATCATCGTCAGGAAGCTGACGCAGATCGCGTTGACGTGGAACAGCGGGAGGACGAGCAGGCAGTGGTCGGCGTCGGTGGCGCGGAAGTGCTCGGCCATGGCCGAAACCATCGCGTCGAGGTTGGCGTGGTCGAGCATCACGCCCTTGGGACGGCCGGTGGAGCCGCTCGTGTAGACCAGCAGCGCCAGCTCGTCCGGCCGGATCTCCCGCTCGGGCGGGTTTCCCCGCGCCGCGCGACGCATCTCGTCGACGTGGATCGCGGGGAGCCCGGCGCTCGGCGCATCCGGCCCGCCGTTGAGCACCAGCCGGGCACCGGAGTCGCGCAGCTGGTAGCCGGCTTCGTTCTCGGTGAAGGCCGGGTTGACGGGCGTCACCGCGGCGCCGACGCGCCAGGCGGCGAGCAGCCCGATGAGCAGCTCGACCCGGTTCGGCAGCATGATGCCGAGCACGTCGCCCGGGCCGAGGCCGCGCTCGGCGAGCTCCTCGGCGAACGCCGCGACCCGCTGCCCGACCTCCGCGTAGGTGAGCTCGTTGCGCTCATCGCGCAGGCACGGGCGGTTCGCCGCCGGTGCGGGGCGGTTCCACGGCAGGTATCCGACGGTCACAGGCCAACTCCGAGATGCGACGAACTCGTCCGGCACAGAACACTAGTCGTGCCGTCACCTCGTTCCCACCCTCAGCGTGGACGAAGTCCCGGCACCGTCCACGACGACGGACCACAGTGGACTGTTCGCCCGGTCAGGCGGAAGTGCGGCTGACCGCCCGCACCGCCGCGCGCGCTCCGGGCGCGTTCCGCTTGGCGCCGCGGAGGCGTTCGCGGCTGAGTTCGCGCATGTAGTCGTCGAAGTCGACCTGGATGGTGTGGCGCCTGGAGGTGACGTAGCGCTTCGCGACGGCCTGCCGGTGCTTGGCGATCTCGGCGAGCATCGCCAGCCGGTCGGGCAGCGCGTAGCCGCCCTGCAGGTGATCGGCGACCAGCTCGGACTGCCGCTCGGCGATCGGCATGATCGCCCCGAGCGGCTGCACCAGCCCGATGAAGTACAGGCCGGGCACCCTCGGGTGGAACACCCGCTGGTAGAGCCGGATCTCGTTGTCCTCGCCGGGGTCGAGGAACCCGGCGTCGAAGAACGGGAAGCTGATCCGGTAGCCGGTGCAGTACACGACCAGATCGGCCGCGGCCCGGCTCCCGTCGGTGAACACGACCTCGGAGCGGTCGAGGCGCGCGATGTTCGGCTTGGGGTGGATAGCGCCGTGCGCCAGGCGGTCGAGGACCCGGCTGGACATCGTCGGGTGCGCCTGGGCGAACTTGTGGTCCGGCGCGGGCAGCCCGTACCGGGTCATCCGGCCGGTGACCGACCGCAGCAGCAGCCGGGCCAGCGGCCACCGGATCCAGCCGGGGATGCGCTCGCTGCCCGCGATCTGGTCGTAGGGGCGGCCGAACACGTACTTCGGGATGATGTGCGCGCCGCGGCGCGCGGACAGGTAGGTGGCCGCGGCGTGGTAGCTGGCGTCCACCGCGATGTCCACCGCCGAGTTGCCCATGCCGACCACGACGACCCGCTTGCCCACCAGCTGCGACTCGTCGGTGTAGCGGTGCGAGTGGATCTGCTCGATCCCGGTGGAATCGGCGCCGGGGAAGGCCGGTTCGGGCCAGCGGGGATCCCAGTGGTGCCCGTTGGCCACGCACACCGCCTGGTAGCGGCGGGTTTCCCCGGTGCTCAGCGCGACGTCGAAGCCGCCGCCGGGCAGCGGTGCGACGTGCTGCACCCCGGTGCGGAAGGTGATGTGCTCGCGGAGCCCGAAGTGGTCGGCGTAGGCGTCGAAGTACGCGGCGACCTGGTCGTGCCGGGCGAAGTCGGGCAGGTGGGCGGGCATCGGGAAGTCGCTGAAGGCCATCCGCTCGCGGGAGGTGTTGATGTGCAGCGACCGGTAGGCGGCGGAGATCCCGTTGCGGTTGCCCCACACCCAGTTCCCGCCGATCCGGTCGGAGAGCTCGAAGCAGTCGAACGGGATGCCGCGTTCGAGCAGCACCTTCGCGGTGGCGATCCCGGAGGAACCGGCACCGATGACGCAGACGCGGGGCGGCGCGGACATGACCGGAGGACCTCCCGTGTGACCAGTGGTCATATGACCAGCGGTCACATTAGGGGCGCGCCGTCACCGAGGACAACCCCGAACGCACGGTTGGAGTAGCGGTCAGTGCCGCGCATCATCGGCGGCGAAGGCCATGACCAGTGGTTTCACCAGCCGGTCCACCGCTTCCCCGACCTGCCGGGAATCCCCGGAGCCCAGCCCGAGCACCGGGTCCAGGCCGGGGTTGTGCGGAGCCAGGGCGAGGTGCGGCAGGAGCACCAGCAGCAGCGCGAGCAACGCCTCCAGATCGGCATCCGCGCGCAGTTCGCCCATGTCGCGGGCCTTCCGCAGCAGCGGGCGCAGCACCGCGAGGTAGTGGCTGTTGGCCGCCTCGCGCACCGCCGAGCGCGCGGTCATGTCCGGCTCCAGGCTCACCGCGGCCATGAACGCCCGGTCCAGCGGGTTCACCGCGAAGTAGGCCACCCAGTCCTGCGCGAGCTGCCGAAGCGCCGGGAAGAAGCCTGTCTCCCAGCTCAGCTCGGCGATGCGCAGCTCCATCGCGGCCCGGATGCGCTGGCTGGCCAGGTCCGCCAGGTGCGCGTACATGTCGGCCTTGTCGGTGAAGTACTGGAACAGGCTGCCCTTCGCCACCGAGGCGTTGCGCGCGATCACGTTCAGGCTGCCGCCGGAGAACCCGTGCGCGGCGAACTCCGCTTCGGCCGCCCGCAGCACGGCTTCCCGCCGCGCCTCGGGCAACCGCTCCCACGTCGCCGTCGGCACCAGACCACTCCTCCCCGCGACACCCAGCGGCGACATTCTGCCGCAACAGAACCGGATACCGGAAACATCAGCCCACAAGGGACGGGGTGCGGCGGTTATAGGCAGAACCGAACGCCCCGTCCGCACATCGGCCGTTGAACGCAACGCGCCGGCGGTGTGATGTGGACCATGTCGCGGCCGGGGTTCGCCAACCGGCTCGGTCGACGTGAGCCGCACAGGAGAACCGCATGCCACCTTCCGATCCGCTCCTCAACCGCGTCGGCGAGCGGCCGCGCACCCGGCACCGCTCGACGGGCTGGGGACTGGTCCTCTTCCTGTTCCTGTTCTTCACCCTGAACTTCGCCGACAAGGCCGCGGTCGGACTCGCCAGCGGCCAGATCCGCGCTGACCTGGGTCTGACCGCCGGGCAGTACGGCCTGCTCAGCAGCGCGTTCTTCTGGCTGTTCGCGGTCGGGGCGGTGGTGCTGACGGCCGCGCTGCGCAAGATCTCCTACACGTGGGGCGCCGGGCTGCTCATGTGCTCGTGGATCCTGAGCATGCTGCCGCTGACCACGCCGACCACCTTCGGCGTCCTGCTCGCATCCCGCATCGCCCTGGGCTTCTTCGAAGGCCCCGCGCACGCGTTCTGCCAGTCGGTGATTGCCGACCGCTTCCCTCCGGAGCGCCGCGCGACGGCGGGTGCCGTGGTCAACGCGGGCTCGTCGATCGGGCCGCTGCTCGCCGCTCCCGGTCTGACGTGGGTCATCGTGAACTGGTCGTGGCACGGGGCTTTCACCGTCCTGGTCATCGCCGGTGCCGTGTGGACGATCGCCTGGTTCTGCTGGGCCGAGCGGATGCCGTTGCGCAAACCCGCCGATCGCGCCGGAGCGGGGAGCGCACCGGACCCCAACGGGCACCTCACCGTCGCCTTCCACCGGCTGCTGCTCCTGCCCAGCTTCTGGGGGCTGGTGCTGCTGTCCTTCGCCGGTTACCTGATCTCCTCGCTGAAGGTCGCCTGGCTCCCGGCGTACCTGACCGAAGGCCTGGGATATCCCGCGAGCACCGTCGGCGTGCTGGCGGCCATCCCGTACGCGGCGGCCGTGGTCGTCCTGCTGTCGGCGGGCGCCCTCTCCGGTCGGTTGCTGCGCCGGGGCCGCAGCTCGCACCTGGCCCGCGGGAAGCTCACCGGCGCCTACCTGGTGTTCGGCGGACTTTCGATGGTCGCGTTCACCCAGCTCGACCCGGGCCCGCTGCAGGTGGTGCTCGTCGTGCTCGCCTTCTCGGTCAACAGCGTCGCCTTCTCGGTCGCCTTCGCGGGCGCCTCCGACTTCCTGCCCGCGCACCAGCGCGTCGCGTTCTTCGGCTGCATCATCGCGGCCTACAGCGTCGCGGGAATCCTGGCTCCCTACGGCTTGGGGCTCATCGTCGACCAGTCGGCCACCCCGGCTCAGGGCTATTCCACCGGGTTCCTCGTCGTCGGTCTGATCGTGTGCGCCCTCGGCGCCCTCGGCGGGGCGATGCTGAACCCGGAGCGGGCCAGGGCCGAGCTGGAACGTCTCACCACCACCTGCGGGAGCGCGAAATGACGGGGCCGCTGACGGGCATTCGCGTGCTGGACCTGGGCCAGTACATCGCCGGGCCGTGCGCCGCGCAGGTGCTGGGCGACCTCGGTGCTGAGGTGCTGAAGGTCGAGAGCCTGCGGGGCGATCAGGCCAGGCACATCGGCCCGTTCGGCGAAGCGATGGTGCAGGCCTACAACCGCGACAAGCGCAGCATCGCGCTGGACCTCCGTGACCCGGGCGGCAGGCACGTGCTGCACCGGCTCCTGGGCACCGCCGACGTGCTGGTGCAGAACTTCCGCCCCGGATCCGCCGAGCAGCTCGGGATCGACGCCGAAACGCTGCGCCGGGAGTTCCCACGCCTGATCTGCGCCAGCGTGACCGGATTCGGCTCCCGCGGGCCGTCCCGGGAACGCCCGGGTCTGGACATCGCCGCCCAAGCCGAGTACGGGCTGATGCACGCGACCGGCGCCGCCGACGGCGAGCCGCAGCGGGTCGGTTTCCCGGTCGCCGACGTCACCGCGGCCAACGCGCTGGCCACGGGGGTGCTCGCCGCGCTCTTCGAACGCGAGCGGTCGGGGCGGGGCGCGCATGTCGAGACGTCCTTGCTGGAGGCGGTCATCTCGGCGCAGGCCGCCACCTGGGGTGAGTACGTGCTGACCGGGACCGCGCCCCGGCGGAAGGGCAACGGTCAGGTCAACGCCGCGCCCGCCGCCGATGTCCTCGTGCTCACCGACGGCGCGATCGTCCTCTCCGCCTACACCGCCGAGAAGTGGGTGGCCCTGTGCGAGCTGGTGGGCAGGCCGGACATGGTCGAGGACCCGAGGTTCGCCGACAACCCCGCGCGCGTGCGCAACCGGCCGGAGATGCTCGCCGCGCTGCGGAGCGCGTTCGCGGGGATGACCCGCGAGCAGGCCATCACGGCGCTGCGCTCGGCCGGCATCGTCTGCGGCGCTGTTCGCTCCTTCGACGAGGTGGCCGCGGACGCGGACGTGGCGTGCTCGAACGTCATGGTCGATGTGACCGACCGCAGTGGTCGCCGCGTCACCAGCCCCGGAACGGCCTTCACGCTGGACGGGCTGCGCCGGACCGCCTCGGCCGCCGCCCCCGCGGTCGGCGCGGACACCGCCGACGTGCTGCGCGAACTCGGCTATCCCGATGAAGCGATCTCCGATCTCACCACCCGCCGCGTCGTCGGAGCACCGACGGCGCGTCCCGACGAACGAAGGGCACCGCGTTGATCGACCAGGACGTGCTCCGCTACGACTTCCCCGCGCACCTCGCGGAGATCGCGGAGTTCACCAACGACGAGCTGATCCCCGCCGAACCCGAGATGGTCGACAACGGCGCCGTGCCCGAGCGGATCCTCGACCGCATGGCCGCGCTCGGGCTGTTCGGGATCTCGATCCCGCGCCGCTACGGCGGCCTGGGCTGGACGATGGAGCAGCAGGTGCGGCTGACCTTCGAGTTCACCCGCGCCTCGTGCGTCTACCGGTCCCGCTTCTCCACCGTGATCGGGTTGTGCTCGCAGGCGATCCTCGATCACGGTACCGAGGCCCAGCGCCAGGAGATGCTTCCCGCGATGGCCGCCGGAGATCTCGTCATGGCCTTCGCGCTCACCGAGGAGGAAGCCGGCTCGGACGCGGCGCACCTGCGCACGACGGCGATCCGCGACGGCGGGGACTACCTCGTCAGCGGCAGCAAGCGGTACATCACCAACGGCGCTTGGGCGGACGCGTTCCTGACGTTCGCCCGCACCGACCCGGGCGAGCCCGGCGCGGCGGGCGTCTCCGCGCTGATCGTCGACGCCCGGTCGCCCGGTGTCTCCACCGAGCTGCCCCGGTACATGAACGGCCACGCCGAAGCGCCGGTCGCCGAGATCCGGTTCCAGGACGTGCGGGCCGGCGCGGCGCGGCTCCTCGGCGGTGTCGAGGGCCAGGGGCTGAAGATGGCCTTGCGCGGGATCAACCACGCCCGCTTGCACGTGGCTGCGACGTGCGTCGGTCAGGCCACCCGGATGCTGGAGGAGACCACCGCGCACGTGACCGGCCGCGAGCAGTTCGGCGGCCCGCTGGCCGACCTCGGCGCGGTGCGCTCGACGCTGGGCGAGAGCTACGCGGAGCTGGAGGCGGGCCGGGCGCTCGTCATCGAGTGCGCCCGCACCTTCGACCAGGGGGAGATCCCGCGGCACCGGATCGCCGCCGCGAAGCTGTACTGCTCGGAGATGGCCGGCAAGGTCGCCGACCGGTGCGTGCAGCTGCTGGGTGGCGCGGGCATCGTCGGACCGCACCCGGTGCCGCGCATGTGGCGCGACGTCCGGGCGCTGCGCATCTACGAAGGCTCTTCGCCGATCCACCAGCGCAACCTCGGCCGCGCGATGATCGAGCAGGTCGGCGCCGACGGAACGCTGCCCGACACGTTCCGCCGCTGATGTCCGGCGGGGGACGATGTGGGCATGGAGATCCGCCAACTGGAGTACTTCCTGGCCGTCGTCGAGCACAACGGGGTGAACCGGGCGGCGCAGCAGCTGCACATCGCGCAGGCCTCGCTGTCGCAGAGCATCCGGCAGCTGGAGCGCGAGCTGAAGCTGACCCTGTTCCACCGCACGGGCCGGAACCTGGTGCTCAACTCGGCGGGCGAGCTGCTGGTCGAACCGGCGCGCAGGGTGCTGCGGGACGTGGTGGCGGTGCGCGACATCATGCGCGGCGCGCGCGAGCTGCAGGTCGGGTCGATCACGATCGGCACGATGCCGGAGATGTCCAGCGACGCGGTCGCCGCCTGGAGCGCCTCCTTCACCAGGCTGCACCCGGGCATCCGGCTCGATCTCGTGGAGCACGCGAGCGCGGCGGAGCTGTGCGAGGAGGTGTCGGTGGGCAACTGCGAACTCGGCTTCACGACGTTTCCCGCCCCGGTGGACGACCTCGCCGAGGTCGACCTCGGCGTCCAGCGGCTCCTGCTTGTGATGCCGCCCGGCACGACCGGTGCCGACCCGGCGGAACCGCACGATCTCGCCCGGCTGGAGGACGTGCCGCTGGTGGTGAGCAGTTCGGCGCACCGGGAGAACGACTTCGTGACGACCCTGCTGGGGCAGGAAGCGGTCGTTCCCCGGATCGTCGCGCGGGCCCCCAACCGCCACGCGCAGCTGACGCTGGTGCTCAACGGTGCGGGCAGCGCGTTCCTGCCGCTGCGCATGGCTGCGGCGGCCGCGCGCATGGGCGCCGTCGTGGTGGAGACCCGCCCGGTGCTGCGCACGCCGTTCGGCATCGTCTACCGCGACGGCGGCCTCAACCCGGCGGCGCAGAGCTTCGTGATCGAGAGCGGCGCGACGCTGAACCGGTGGAACGAGCTGATCGCCGGTTTCCAGCAGGAAGGGCTGTCCCTGCTGGAGGCGACCCTGCGCGCCGACGACGAGCTCCACGCCCGGAAGCGCGCCTGACGCCAGCACCGGCGACCACTTCACTGTCCATTTCGGATAGACGTCCAGCATCACCGGCGGGTCAGGACCCGCCGACCTGCCCCCGCGACTCCCCCTCGACCGGAGACGAAACGGCCGCTTACCCTCGGGCGGTGCGGATCGATCTCGTCACGATCGTCGTGGCCGACTACGACGAAGCCATCGAGTTCTTCGTCCACGTGCTGGGCTTCGAGCTGGTCGAGGACTCCCCTTCGCTGACCAACGACGGACGCCCGAAGCGCTGGGTGGTGGTCCGGCCGCCCGGCGGCGGCACGGGCGTCCTGCTCGCCCGCGCGGACGGTGCGCGGCAGGCCGCCGCGATCGGCGACCAGGTCGCCGGCCGGGTCGGCTTCTTCCTGCAGGTGGAGGACTTCGCCGAGGCCTACGAACGGCTGGTGGCGGCGGGCGTGGAGTTCACCGTCCCGCCGCGCACCGAGCCCTACGGCCAGGTCGCGGTGTTCCTGGACGTCGCGGGCAACCGCTGGGACCTGCTCGGCCCGGCCTGAGCGCGGGCCCCGCTCACTCGATGACGAGTTCGACCGGGATGTTGCCGCGCGTGGCGTTCGAGTAGGGGCACACCTGGTGGGCCTGCTCGAGCAGGTCGCGGCCGGTGGACTCGTCGACGGAGTCGGGCAGTTCCACCCGCAGCACCACGGCGAGCGCGAAGCCCTCGCCCTGCTTGCCGATGCCGACCTCACCGGTCACCGCGGCCTCGCTGAGGTCGAGGCCGGCCCGGCGGCCGACCAGGCCGAGCGCGCTGGCGAAGCAGGCGGCGTACCCGGCGGCGAACAGCTGTTCCGGGTTGGTGCCCTGGCCGGAGCCGCCCATCTCCGCCGGCACCGCCAGCTGCAGGTCGAGCTTGCCGTCGGAGGTGACGGCGCGACCGTCGCGGCCGTGGGTGGCAGTGGCGACGGCGGTGTAGAGCGCGTCCATGGGAACCAGCCCTTCTTCTGAGGTGCGGTCGTCGTGCCAGACCATCCTCACGCGCCGCGGACTCCGCCGCCAGGGCGGACCGGCCCCTGGGATGCGACGCCGTCCCGCTGCTCGGCGTCCCGGCCTGTCCAATGAGGACACCGGTCCCGGAAGGCGCGGGCGGGCGCCTTCCGGGCGTGCACTCGCTAGGCCGCTGCTTCGCACGCGGGTTCGTTGCTCCGGCGCTCCACGCGGAGCCGGGGCGAACCGGCGCTGAGCCACCCGGTGAGCAGGAGTCCCAGCGCCGCGGGGACCAGCGTCCAGCCGGCGAGGTCGCCGGGGTCGGTCCCGGCCGCGAGCAGGCTGCTGCCCGCGGCGGCTCCGGCGGCGGAACCGAGGTACATCGCGGCCATCTGGAAGGCGACGACCGGCATCGCCCGCTCCGGCCGGTCACGGGTGAGCGCCTGCTGCAAGGTCGGCACGCTCGACCACCCGGCCGCACCCCACAGGGCCGCCGCGGCCAGCCACACGACCGGGGAGGCGAACACCCAGATCGCCGCGAACCCGGCCAGCAGCACCGCGGGCAGGGCGACCAGCAGCGCGCGCGGCCCGAAGGCGTCCAGCGGCCTGCCGATCAGGGCAGCACCGGCGACGCCGCCGATGCCCCACGCCCACACCAAGGCGAAGCCCCAGTCCTGGAGTCCTCGCGCCTCGGCCATCGGCAGCAGGTAGGTGTAGAGCCCGAGGCTGGCCACGCCGAGCAGGAACGCCGCGAGGATCCCGACGACCGTCCGCGACGAGCGCAGCACCCCGAAGGCCGGGCCGCGCGAGGCGGGCAGCGCCGGGATCGCCCGCGCCCGGACGGCCAGGGCGATCATGCTCAGAACGCCGACGGCGACCACCAGCCCCATGGTCCAGCGCCAGTTCAGCCGGTCGCCGATGATCATCCCGACCGGCACTCCGGCCACCGTTCCGGTGGACAGGCCGAAGGTCACCATCGCCATCGCCCGGCCGCGCTCGTGGTCGGCGACCATGGCGGCGGCCGTCGCCGTCGCCACCGCCGTGAGCACTCCGGCACCCGCGCCGGCGACCACGCGCGAGGCGAGGAACACCTCGATGCCCGGCGCGACGACGGTGATGAGGTTGCCGAGGTTGAACACACCGAGAGCGATCAGCAGCGCGCCCGCGGTGCCACCGCGGGTCAGCATTCCCGACAGCAGCGGCCCGGCCAGCGCATAAGCGGCGGTGAAGGCCGTCACCCCGAGCCCGACAGCGGCCGCGGTGGTGGCCAGCGAATCGGCGATCGAGGGCAGCACCCCGGCGAGGACGTAGGCGTCGATCCCGAGCGCGATGGCGGCGGCGACCAGCGGCCACACCCGGCGGATCATGCGTCCTCCTTCGCGGGCGCGGAGTCCTCGTACCCGCTCAGCACCGTGTCGATCAGCCCCGGGAAGCGGGCGTCCAGGTCCTCGCGACGCAGCTTGATCATGCACTTGCGCCCCTCCGCGCGGACGAACACCACGCCGGATTCGCGCAGGAGACCGGTGTGGTGCGTCAGCGTCGACCGGGGCAGGTCCGGCCCCAGCTCGATGCTGTCGACCTCACCGCGCTCGGCGAGCATCCGCACCATCGACAGCCGCAGCGGCTCGCTGAGCGCGAACAGCACGCGCGGGATCGCGATCTCCTCGGTCGCGGGGTGCTCGTACACCCGTGACGGCGGCATCCGGACCACCTCTCATCGTTCGACTATTCCCGCACGATAATAGTGCGGGAATTTTCGAACGATCAACCCGGCCGCCCAACGGGGCCCTGGACTGCGACAACGCGACGGCGGAGCCGCCGAGCCGGTACTCGGCGCGGCCGAGCGGCACCGCCCGGGTGCCGCAACCTGTTCGTGGCAGCCGGTCAGCGCACCATCAGGAGCCTCTGCCACCATGCGGGGCATGGACGAGGTCGATCAGCCGCGGCTCCAGCCGGGTGCGACGAAGGCCGTGTGCGCGCACATCGGCATCGGCTCCGACGAGCGGGAGGCCCGGATCGCCCGCGACCGCCTCGACCGGATCCTCGCCGCCTACCGGATGGCCTTCCAGCAGGACCTGCCGACCACCGGAACCCCAGCGGCTCGCTGAACCCACCGCCGTGAGCGCTTCGGGGCGCCATCGCGCTCAAACCGCGTCCCCGGTGGGCGCGGCACCAGCCCCGCCCGGCGCGGACGTCCGGCCGCTCGGCGAGACGATCGTGCCCCACCTGCTCGACTACCGGGGCACGACGGTCGGTGGGCTGTCGGGGATCGACCGCGACCCGTGCACCGACGAGTACGTGATGATCAGCGACGACCGCTCCTACCACCAGCCCGCGCGCTTCTACACCGATTCAAGGTGCGGCTGTTCGACGCCACGACCACCGGCGTCCAGCGCGTGGACTCCCTCGCCGACCGGCCGGTCCAGCCGATGCGCAAGCGGCTGCTCGCCGACTTCCACGACCTGGAGCTGTCCACGGTGGACAACATCGAGGGCATGACCTGGGGGCTGTGGTGCCCCCGGGCGACGGGGGCACCACACCTCACAGTGCGAGCAACCGATGGAGGGCCAGCGCAGTGCCGGGGTGGCGGTCCAGCAGCAGCGCTCCGCGCGGTTCCGGCTCGGGGCGCTGCCACTGTCCGGTGCAGCCCAGCAGGTCCGCCACCGCGTCGCAGGTCGCCGGGTGGGCGGCCAGCAGCGCGGCACCACCGCCACCGCGCAGCGCGGACACCGGTTCCGCGGCCGGTTCGGCCAGCCACGGCGGAGTCCACTCGTCGAGCGCGGTGAGGGTACCCGGGAAGATCCGGCCCGCCTCGCGGATCAGCAGCGGCGCCAGCTCCGCTCCGCCCGAGCGCAGCGTGGTGATCAGCTTCGGCAGCCACGGCAGCAGGACCGGGTCCGGCAGCACGCGGAAGGCGTTGGACACCGACTCCACCACGAAGTCGGCCAGGCCCGGCACCGGTTCCAGGGCGTGCAGGAAACCGCTGAGGTAGCGCGGATAACCGGGCACCACGAGCGGATTGCCGAGCAGATCGGCGCAGCGCCGGCGGAGGTCGGCGCGGGAGAGCTTGCCGAGCTGCACCTGCGCCGCCCACAGCAGCGCCAGCTTCTCCGGCACCTCGGGGTGGGACTGGGCGAACGCCAGCTCCAGCTGGGTCCGGTCGCAGCCCAGCGACAGCGCCAGACCTTCCATGTTGAACAGGAATCCCAGCATCGCCGCGACCTGGTCGACGGTCGCGTCGTCGTCGGTGAACGCCGTCGGCAGCAGGGTGCAGTAGTGGGCGTAGCCGGTCTTGACGAACGACTCGATCCACTGCGGCAGCACCGGTTCGCTGGTCCGGTAGAACGCCAGGAGCCGGCGCACGCGGCGCAACACCTCGGGCGCGCCGTCGACGTTGCGCTCGGTGGCGAGGACTTCCAGTGCCCGCGTGCCCAGCTCGTTGGCGAGACGCGAGCTGCGCAGGTACAGCGTCGCGTCCTCGACCGCCTCCAGCACCGTCGCCGCCGTGGCGTTCCGGGCGTAGGCGGCGACGCGGAGTCGCTGCTCCAGCACCTGCTCGATGCTGACGCCCTCGTAGCCGAGCTCGATGAGCGCCCGCTGGTGGGTGCCCAGCGCCAGATCCCACGACTCCTGGATCGGCTTCTCGCCGAGACTCCGCTCCCCCATGATCGGCCGTGCCGCGCCGCGCGGCATCAGCCGGTGCAGCATCCACAGGACGTCGGAGCACTGCGCGAGGTCCGGCTGAGAGGCGATGTCCAGCAGGGCGCGCTGCACACCGCGTTGTTCGAGCTTGAGGTTCAGCGGCGCGAGCCGGTCGTGCACGTCGCGCGCCAGCGGTGGCAGCGAGTCGTAGCCGACCTGCCCGATCCGGTCGCCGCCCATCATGATCTCCACCAGGCGGCGCACGTCGCGGCGGCCCGGCACGACGTCCTTCTCGATGCAGGTGATCGCGGCGTCCTGGAAGTCGTACGGCGTGGGCTTGGCCCGGTCGCGCATCCCGGCCAGCAGGATCGACGTCTCGAACACCGCGATGGCATCCGCCGTGGAGGCCAGGTAGCCGTTGCGCCGCGCGGCGCGCACGATGTCCACCGACCAGGCCAGCAGTTCGGCCTCGTCCAGGCGGTCGAGGACCGGTGGGCGCTGCAGGAAACCCGAGAGCTTGTCCGCGGGCGCGGATTCCGGCTCGGGAGCGGGCAGCGCCGCCCGCTTCTTCGACGCCTTCCGGGACCCGGCCTGGCCTTCCAGCCGGAACGCCTGCACGCGGGTGCGCTTGAGGTTCTTCGCCCACTCCGTCGCCGCGATCGACACCGATCCGGACGCCAGGCCGAACTGCGCCTCGATCGCCGCGTGGCTGGAGGGGATCAGGCCGTGCTGCCACTTGGTCGCGGTGCGCGGGCTGATCTCGAAACCGCCGGTGCCGTGCACGCCGAACTCCTCGACGCGGCTGGCCGCGTGGAACGCGCCGCAGACGTAGAGGCAGTCCGCCGGATCGGTGCCGGTGCGGGCCAGGTGCTCGCGCATCCGGGTCCACATGTAGCGCTCGCGGTCCTCGTCGACCCGCACGCGGTGCTCATCGCCCGGTGCCAGCCGCCGGAACAGGCTGCCGATCAGCAGCATCACCTGCCGGTAGGTGTCGTGGTCGCTGTCGCCGAGCGGCAGCTCGACGTACTGGTGCCACCACTCCGACCAGTGCCGCACCTTGCCGTGGCGCAGCAGGTGCTCCTCCAGCTCGGCGAAGCGGGGCCGCAGGTCGCCGAGCTCCACGCCGACGGCGTCACCGTGCAGGCCGGCCTCGTCCGAGGCCGGTTCCGCCCGGCGCTCGTCCCACTGGAAGACGTGGTCCGAGGAGCGGTCGACCAGGACGAGTTCCACGCCGGGTGTGTCCAGCGCGTAGGCGATCGCCTGGTACTCCGCCGAGGCCTCGGTGATCGGGGCGACCACCGACAGCGGCGACCAGTCCAGCGGGAAGCCGTCGACCTCGGTGGCGAAGGCCTGCACCGCCACCGGGAGCTTGCAGTTGCGCAGCTCGGTCAGCAGCGGCGCCATGTCCTCGCACAGCTCCAGGTAGACCACCTTCGGCTGCTTCTGCCGCAGCCGCCGCGCCATCGCGATCGCCGAGGCCGGCGAGTGGTGGCACACCGGGAAGATCTCCAGCGGTTCCCGGCTCGCCCGGTCGACGTCGTCGACGATGCCCAGCAGGATGCCCTCCAGCGCGCCGGGCCCGTCGGCGAACGTCGCGGCGGCTTCCTGCAGCTGCGCCCGCAGCGCCCCGAAGGCGCCCTCGTCGGCCCCGCTCATGACAACGTGGCGATCGCGTCGCGGCCGCCCTCCAGGAACTCCGGCCAGGATCCGCCTTCCTCCTTGCTGCGCGGTTCGACGACGCCGTGCAGGTACTTGTTGAGGATCGCCAGGTCCTCCGGTTCGCGGCGGGCCAGCGAGCCGACGAGCGAGGACGCCAGCGTCCGGGCGGTCAGCTCGCGCTGGCCGAAGAAGTTGCTGTGCAGGATGGCGTCCTCGAGCACACCGATCTGCTCGGCGGTGGACAGCGCGGATTCCAGCTTCTCGTCGTCGCTGCCCGCGGCGGCCGCCGAATCGCGCAGGTCGGCGAAGCTGCGCAGCAGCACGTCCAGCAGCGTCGGCGGCACGTCCAGCTCGATCTGGTGGCGGCGCAGCAGCTCCTCGGTGCGGAAGCGGACGATCTCGGCTTCGCTCTTCTTGTTCGTCACCACCGGGATGCGCACGAAGTTGAAGCGCCGCTTGAGCGCCGAGGACAGGTCGTTGACGCCGCGGTCGCGGCTGTTGGCGGTGGCGATGATGGAGAACCCGGGCTTGGCGAAGACGATGTTGTCGTCATCGAGCTCGGGCACCGAGATGTACTTCTCGGACAGGATGGAGATCAGCGCGTCCTGCACGTCGCTGGTGGAGCGGGTGAGCTCCTCGAACCGGCCGATCGCGCCGGTCTCCATCGCGGTCATGATCGGCGAGGGGATCATCGACTCCCGCGACTGCCCCTTGGCGATGACCATGGACACGTTCCACGAGTACTTGATCTGGTCCTCGGTGGTTCCCGCGGTGCCCTGCACGACCAGCGTCGAGTTGCGGCTGATGGCCGCGGACAGCAGCTCGGCCAGCCAGCTCTTGCCGGTGCCGGGGTCACCGATGAGCAGCAGGCCGCGGTCGGAGGCCAGCGTGACGATGGCGCGCTCGACGAAGCTGCGGTCGCCGAACCACTTCTGCGCGACCTCCCGGTTGAGGCCGTCGGCGCGCTCGGAACCGAGGATGAACAGGCGGACCATCTTGGGCGAGAGCCGCCAGGCGAAGGGCTTGGGGCCGTCGTCGACGGACTCCAGCCAGTCCAGCTCCTCGGCGTACTTGATCTCGGCGGGCGCGCGCAGCAGGTCGGACATGGTGAGGGCCTTTCTGGGGTGCTTTCGTCAGGGGTGGTCTGGTGGGGCGGCGGTCAGGCCAGGAAGGTCTTGAGCTCTTCGACGAGCTTGCGGATGTGGCCGGAGATCACCGGTGCGCCCAGGTCCTTGAAGCGTTCCCGGAACCACGGGTTGACGCTGCCGCGGCCGGAGCTGGTCACCGAGCCCACCGGGATGAACTTGGCGCCGGAGCGGTGGATGGCGGCCATGCTGTTGAACAGCGATTCGGCCGACCACTCGTAGAAGTCGGAGATCCACACCACCACGGTGTTGCGCGGTTCGGCGATCTTGGGCTGGGCCAGCGCCATGGCGACCTCGCCGTTGGTGCCGCCGCCGAGCTGGGTGCGCAGCAGCGTCTCGAACGGGTCGTGCACCCACGGGGTGAGGTCCAGCGCCCGTGTGTCGTAGGCGATCAGGTGCACGTCGACCTTCGGCAGCCCGGCGAAGATCGAGGCGAGGATGGTGCAGTTGACCATCGAGTCGACCATCGACCCGGACTGGTCGACGACCACGATCAGCCGCTGCGGCGTCGTCTTGCGGGCGGTGCGCCGGTAGAAGAGGCGGTCGACGTAGAGCCGCTCTTCCTCCGGGTCCCAGTTGGTGAGGTTCTTCCAGATCGTGCGGTCCAGGTCGAGGTTGCGGAAGACCCGCTTCGGCGGCACCGACCGGTCCAGCTCGCCGACCGGGGCCTTGGCCACCTGGGTGCGCAGCACCTGCGCGACCTCGTCGACGAACCGCCGGATCAGGTCCTTGGCGTTGGCCAGAGCCACCCCGGACAGGTTGTCCTTGTCCCGCAGCAGCTGCTCGATCAGCGACATGCTCGGGGTCAGCTGCGCGGCGAGGTCGGGATCGGCCAGCACTTCGCGCAGCTGCATGCGGTCGACGAGATCCGCTTCGATGGCCCCGAGTTCGGGACCGATCTCCGGGATCAGCCGGGAGATGTCGGGGGTCGGGCCGCCCTGGCCCGTGCCGGTACCGGCGGCGCGACCGCCGCGCAGCTCGCCCGGGCCGCAGCCCAGCGCGCGCTCCATCCAGCCCGCATCGGACTGCCAGCGGGAGAGCTGTTCGGCGGTGACCGCGCCGGAGCCGGTGTCGAAGACGTTGAGCAGCACCTTCGAGGCCAGCGCCGCCCGTCGCACCTCGGCGGCGCGATCCCGTTCGTCCGATGTGGAGTCCGGTGTCATCAGGCCGTCGAACTCGGCGGCGAGTTCGGGGTGGCGCTGCACGATCGAGTCGACCGAGGTCCGCGGGTCCAGCAGCGCCGAGGGCAGCCCGATGTCCTCGACGACGGCCAGGCTCGCCGATTCCAGGCCGGCCTGCTCCTCGCGGTCGAAGAGCCGGGCCAGCAGCCGCCAGTACAGGACCTGGCGGCGGTTGTCGTGGGAGATCTCCTCGGTCATTTCCGCAGCAGCCTCCCCGCCCGCTCGCGCAGCACCTTGGCAGCGTCGGTGGCCGCCTTCTCCGCCTTGGCACCGGCCTTGTCGGTCGTGCCACCGGCCCAGGCACCGGCGTGCACCGCGACGGCCTTCTTCCGCTTGGTGGTCTCGACCGCGAGCGGCTGGAGGTGGAAGTTCCCGGCGTCCCAGCGCAGCAGGCCGATGCAGGCGTTCGACGCCGCGATCGCCTCGGCGGTGAGCGGGCTGGCGGCGGGAACGCGGTCGGTGTCGACGGCGAGGTCGTGCTCGGCGATGGTGAACATCAGCGCGTCGTCGTCGGTTCGCGCGGTGTAGCCCTCGACGAAGACGGGCACGGCGATGCGGGCGGGGTGCCGGTCCAGCGGCGCGGTCGCGGGCACCGTCGCCGCCTGCAGGGCGACGCGGGCGGTGGCGAAGGGATCGGCGGGTTCGCCGGGCTTGGCGTGCTCGTCGTTCCAGATCAGGTCGCCTTCGGCGGTGACCGGCATCTCGGTGAGCTCCATCGAGCGGCCTTCGCCGACGGCGGCCAGCAGCGACATGTGCGGGCGCAGCAGCTGCCACAGCCCGGCTCCGACGACGGTGTCCGGTTTGGACACCGATGCGCTGGCGCGCACCAGGCGCGACGCGGAACCGTCGGCCGGTTCGAACACCGCGTGGACCTGCGCCTGCACGGCGGTCGCGTGTTCCTGCACGTCGATGCCGAGCGGCAGGAGGCGGCCGGTGGCGGTGCCGGTCGCCGGCGTCGCCGCAGCACCCGGCAGCGCGAGCAGCATCCCGCGCGACCACAGGTCCGCCCAGCGGCGGGCCGGGATGCGTTCCAGCGAGGCACCGGGGCAGGACGCCGCGAGCTCGGCGGCGAAGCCGTCCAGGAGCGCCGCCGAGCGGCGCAGCGCCGGGTCCGGCAGCATCGCCGAGATGATCTGCGCCGATCCGGAGATCAGGTCGTGGTCGATGCCGCGCCAGCCGGCGCGGGCCACGTCGCCGAGCCAGGACCGGGCGGCGGCGAGCAGGTTCGGCGACTGCGATTCGCTTGCCTCCCAGTCGCTTTCGTCCTCACCAGCTCGTCCGGTCGCCTCGGCGATGCGTGCCGCGAGGGCGTCGTGGACGGAGCCCAGCAGCGCGAGGCGTGCGGCGGCGAGGGCGGTGAAGTGCTCCTCGCCGGCGGCTCCGGCCACCGCCTTGTCGGCGGCCTCGGCGACCTTCTCGGCCAGCGGTGTGGCAGCGACGGACCGGGCGAACTCGGCCATGTCGGCGGCGTCCGGGCGCAGCAGGCCACCGGTGAGCGCGCGGTCGAAGGCGTCGACGGCGGCCAGGGCCTCGTCGAGCCCCTCGACGGGTGCGGACAGCAGATCGGCGCGCATCACACCACCGCCCTGGTCGGCGGGAACCACTGCATCTCCGGCAGCGGCGCGGTCGTCGGGGGCAGCTCAAGGTAGGCCAGGTGGCGCAGGAACCGGCTGAACACCGGCGCCGCGGTCCCGGCATCGCCCTGCCGCGCACCGGTCATGGCAGCGGTGATGGTGTGCGCGGTCAGCTCCTCGTCGGCGACCTCGACCTTCAGGTAGCGGGCGACCCGCTCGCCGCCGTACTGCAGCACCGCCTCGGTGAGCAGCGCGCGGATGTGGTTGCAGACGTAGCCGCGCGCACCACCGCAGGGCCGGTTGTTGTTGGTGCTGCAGGTGAACTCGTAGCTGCCGGCGGCGACCGACGAGACGTAGACCCGCTCGATGTCCGAGCCGCTGGACACCACGCCCTGCAGGCGGCCGTCGGCCAGCTCCGCGAACGGCACCTTGGCGAGCTTGCGCGGCCGGGCGGGCGCAACCACCCGCGTCGTGCTCGACCGCTCCCAATCTTGCAACACGCATTCTCCTGTGGACCGGGGAAGCCCAGCCGCGCCGGCCGGACATGACGAACATACTTGCGACCCCTGACAATTCGATCACCGGTGGTGCGCGACCGGCAGCGATCCCGCCGGTCGCGCTCGCGCCTGCTGCGACCGGCCGGGCCGGCGATGTCCATGCGTGCGCCGCCCCCCGTACCTAGGCTTGAGCCGTACGTCCGGACCTGCTCATCCATCCGGAGGCACCGATGACCACGGCGCACCAGCAGCACACCGGCCACGACCACACCCACGGCGAAGGTTGCGGCCACGTCGCCGTGCCCCACGGCGACCACGTCGACTACGTGCACGACGGCCACCTGCACCGCCGGCACGACGACCACTACGACGAGTGCGAGCCGAAGGGCCACACCACGCACGGCACCCACGAGCACACCCACGGCGAGGGCTGCGGCCACACCGCTGTCCCCCACGGCGACCACGTCGACTACCTCCACGACGGGCACCGGCACGCCGCCCACGACGACCACTACGACGAGCACTGACCCGGCAACCGCCGGACCCCGTCGCATCGGGACCACCCGTTGCCCCACCGTATTGAAAATGATTATCATCGCGATCTGAATTGCCGGATCGTGGAGGGAGTCGGTGTGGGGCACGTGTGGTCGGTGCGCGCGGGTGCGGTGAGTTCGCGGTTACCGGGCAGGGGCGGCTACGGCCCGCGCCGGGCCGCGTCGTGAAGACCTGGCGCCTGATCCGAAGTTTCCCGCCGGCCGTGCAGCTCCTGCTGGTCAACCAGTTCGGCGTGAACACCGGCTTCTACCTGCTGGTCCCGTTCCTGGCCGGCTACCTGGGCCACGAGCTGGGCCTCTCCGCCGCGCTGATCGGCGTGGTCCTGGGGGTGCGCAACCTCAGCCAGCAGGGCCTGTTCCTGCTCGGCGGCTCCGCGTCCGACCGGCTCGGCGCCCGCGGCGTGATCATCGCCGGGTGCGCACTGCGCACCGTCGGCTTCGGCCTGTTCGCCTTCGGCACATCGCCGCCCGCGCTGCTGATCGCCTCGGTGCTCAGCGGTCTGGCAGGAGCCCTGTTCAACCCAGCGGTCCGCGCCTACATCGCGCAGGAGGCCGGGGAGCGCAGGGCCGAGGCGTTCTCGCTCTTCAACGTCTTCGCCAACACCGGCATGCTGCTCGGCCCCCTGCTGGGCAGCGCGCTGATGCTGGTGGGCTTCCGGCTGTCGGCGATCGCGGCAGCGGTCGTCTTCGCGCTGCTGACCCTCGCGCAGCTCGCGGTGCTGCCGCCGCGGCGGGTCGAGCGTCCGTCGACCTCGGTGTTCGCCGACTGGCACCGGGCGCTGACCGATCGCCGGTTCCTGGCCTTCACCGGCGCGCTGACCGGCATGTTCGCCCTGCAGAACCAGCTCTACCTGGTGCTGCCGATGCACGCCGAGCGCTTCACCGGTTCCCCCGCCGCCGTGTCGATGATCTTCCTGGTCTCCACCGCGGCGAGCCTGGCGCTGCAGGTCCGGATCACCACGCGCGCCAAGGAGCGCTGGAGCCAGGGCCGGTGCATCGCAACAGGGCTGGCGGTGATGGGCGCCGGTTTCGCGGTCACCGCGGTGGCCGCGACCGTCATCCCGCCAGGGCCGTCCGCCGGTCCGGTCGGGACCGCACTGCGCCTCGCACCGGTGCTGATCACGGCGTTCGCGCTGGCGCTGGGCGTGATGCTGGCCCAGCCGTTCGTCTACGAGCTCATCCCGTCCTTCGGCGGGGACCGGCTCTCGGGCACCTACTTCGGCGTCTTCTACCTCGTCTCGGGGGTCACTGCCGCGGGCGGCAACGCCCTCCTCGGCTGGATGAGCGACCTGGCGGGCAACCGGTGGCCATGGCTGCCATCGCTGCTGTGCGTCCTCATCGGAACCGGCTCCGCACTCGCCGTCGCACTCCTCGACCGACGCCGCGGCATCACCCCCGGACACGGCGGAGCAGACGAAACCCGTTGCAGCCCAAGGATGTCTGCCCGTTCTTCCTGACCGGTGAAACCGATCGGTTCGCGCCACCAAGCCGTGCGCCGGCCTGCTGCGCCCCGCCCAGAATGGAGAAACCCCTTCATGCGACCTGAATTACGCCTGCCCGCGCTGAGCCGCCGCGGGTTCTTGGGCCTCACCGCCGCTGCCGCGCTGGCCGGTTGCGCGGCACCGGGCAGCACGTCCGCAGGCGGGCCCCCGCGTCCTGGCGGCCGGCTGCGGGCGGCGTTCTCCGGTGGCGGAGCGGCCGAGGTGCTCGACCCGCAGGATTCCGACCTCTACGTCGAGATCGCGCGCGCCAAGGCGCTGTTCGACAAGCTCGCCGACTTCGGTTCGGACATGTCCCCGGTCCCCAGGCTGGCCGAGCGCTGGGAGCCGAGCGCGGAGCTGACGACCTGGCGGATCACCTTGCGGCAGGCGGCCTTCCACGACGGCCGACCGCTGCGTGCGGCCGACGTGCTGGCCAGCTACGCGCGCATCACCGAACCCGGCAGCAGTCGTCGCGCCAAGTCGACGCTGTCGGTGATCGACCTGCCCAACAGCCGCGAGATCGATGACCGCACCGTCGAATTCCGGTTGCAGCGGCCCTACGGGGAGTTCCCCAACGCGCTGGCCGCGCTCGGCGCCTACATCCTGCCCGGGGGCACCGCGGACTTCGACCGGCCGATCGGCACCGGCCCGTTCCGGTTCGCCTCCTTCGAACCGGGCCGCACGTTCCTGGCCGTGCGCAACCCCGACCACTGGGACGGCGCGCCGCTGCTCGACGAGCTGGAGATCGTGGTCACCAACGACGAGGCCGCGCGGGTCAACGCACTGCTGGGCGGGCAGGTCGAGTACGCCCACGACCTGACCCCCACCAGCGCGCGCACCTACGAGTCCAGCGGGCAGGTCCAGGTGCACCGGCTGCCGCTGAGCAACTTCCACGGGCTGGCGATGAAGGTCGACCGCCCGCCGTTCGACCGCCCCGAGCTGCGCCAGGCGCTGTTCCACCTCGTCGACCGGGAGGAGCTGGTCCGCTCGGTGTTCCAGGGTTCGGGCCAGGTCTGCAACGACGTCTACGGCAAGGGCTACCGGTACTACGCCGACGCGCTGCCGCAGCGGCGCCAGGACCTGGACCGGGCGCGAGCGCTGGTCCGCCAGGCCGGTGCGGAGGGGATGACCATCGGCTTCGACACCTCCGATGCCTCGACCGGGTTGAAGGAGGCGGCACTGGCCATCAGCGACCAGGCGAAGGAGATCGGCCTGCACCTGGAGGTCCGGCTCGGCAACAAGGACACCTACTGGTCGGACATCGCAGGCAACGGCGTGCTCGCCGGCTACCGCTCCGGTGGCATGCCGCTGGAGTCCCACTTCTCCCAGCGCTTGCTGACCACGTCGACCACCAACAACACCAGGTGGCGGCGGCCGGAGTTCGACGCCCGCTACCACGAGGCGCAGTCCACCACGGACGAGGCGCGCCGCGCCGAGCTCTACCGCGAGATGCAGGAAACCCTGTTCCACGAGGGAGGATTCCTGTGGTGGGGCGTGTCGGACTGGATCGTGGCCTCCGCCCCGGGCGTGCACGGCATCGACGACCGCGCCCCGGCCAACACCCTCGACTGGGCTCGTTTCGACAAGGTGTGGCTGGCGTGACGATCCCGCGCTACCTGGCGCGCCGGGTGCTCCTCGGCGCGGTCCAGACCCTGCTGGTCGTGGTCGGGGTGTTCGCCCTGACCGAGGCACTGCCGGGCGACGCGGCCGTGATGATCGCCGGCGACAACCCCGATCCGGCGATCATCGCGGCCCTGCGGGAGCGGCTCGGCCTCGACGAGCCCGCGTGGCAACGGCTCGGCGAGTGGCTGGTCGCGGCGCTGCACGGTGATCTCGGCCGGTCGCTGGTGGGCCCGCGGTCGGTGGTGGACATCATCGCCTCCGCCGCGGGCCCGACGCTGCTGCTGGCCGCGCTGACGCTCGCCCTGCTCGTCCCGCTGTCGGTCGGGCTCGGGGTGCTGTCCGCGCGGCGGGAGGGCAGCCGCCTGGACCGCCTGGTCACCGGGACCACGCTCAGCCTGTACTCGGCACCCGAGTTCGCGATGGGCGTCCTCGTCGTGACCGTGTTCGCCGTGCAGCTGCGGTGGTTCCCGCCCACAGCCGTCGGCACGTCGTTGCTGAGCAACCCGGCCGTGCTCGTGCTGCCCGTCTTCGTGCTGCTGCTCCGCCCGATCTGCTCGCTGAGCCGGCTGATCCGCGCGGGAATGATCGACGCGCAGCGCTCCGGCTACGTGCACCACGTGCGCCGCTTGGGCCTCTCACCGGTGCGCGTGCACTTCGCCCACGCGCTGCCCAACGCCGCGGCACCGGCGATCCAGCAGCTCGCGCGCACCACCGACTGGCTCATCGGCGGGGTGATCGTCGTCGAAGCCATCTTCGTCGTGCCTGGTCTGGGCACCACGCTGGCGGAGGCGGTCGCCGCGCGCGATCTCCCGGTGATCCAGGGCCTGGCGGTGGTCTTCGCCACGGCGACGGTGCTGGTCAACCTGGCCGCCGACATAGCCGCACGGGTGCTCTCCCCCACCGCGGAGGTGGGCCGATGAGCGCTGTTCGCAACTACGCGGTCCCGGGAGCGCTCGTCGCGATCCCGCTGCTGCTCGCGGTTGTGGGGCCGCTGGCGGCCTCTCCCGACACCACCAAGGACGTGGCCTTCCTGCTCGGCGGCGGGCACTGGTTCGGCACCGACTTCGTCGGCCGCGATGTCTGGAACGAAGTGCTGCTGGGCGGCCGGTCCCTGGTGCTGACCGCGGTCACCGCCACCGCCTGCACCTATGCGCTGGCGGTGCCGTTGGGCCTGATCGCGGGCATGACCGGCAGCCGGGCGCTCGACGAGGCGATCATGCGACCGCTCGACCTGCTGCTGGCCGTCCCGTCGATGCTGATGCTCCTGCTGCTGGCCTCCGTCGCACCCGGCGTGCCGTGGGTGCTGATCGGTGTCGTGACGTTGATCAACCTGCCCGACGTGGTGCGCATCAGCCGCGCGGCCGCGCTCTCGCTGTCGTCCCGGCCGGCGGTCGAGGCGATGCGCTTGCAAGGCGAGAGCCGGATCCGCATCGGCGCGCACTACGTGGCGCGGGCGATGCGCCGCACGCTGGCCGCCGACCTGGGCACCCGGTTCACCGGCGCGATCTACCTGGTCGCCTCGGCGAGCTTCCTGGGCGTCGGGGTCTCCCCGCAGACCAGCGACTGGGCGGCCATGGTCGACCGCAACCGGGCCGGCCTGTTCATCCAGCCCTGGGCCGTGGTGCTGCCCGCGCTGCTGGTCGTCGCGCTGTCCATCGGCGTGAACCTGGCCTTCGACCGGTGGCTGCGCGACCACGACCTCCGTTCGACCTTCTTGGAGACCCGGTGACCGCCGTCGTCAGCGTCCGCAACCTCACCGTCACCGCAGGCGATCGCGCGATCGTCTCGGGCGTGTCGTTCGACCTCGCCGAGGGCGGGATCACCGCGCTCGTCGGGGAATCCGGCAGCGGCAAGACCACCACCGCGCTCTCGCTCCTCGGCGAGAAGCCGCCGGGCGCCGAGATCTCCGGCCGCATCGAGGTGACCGGGGAGACCGTGGATCCAGCACGTCCGCCGGCTACCGGAACCATCGGTTACATCCCGCAGCACCCCTCCGCCGCCTTGAACCCGGTTCGCCGGATCGGCCCGGTGCTGCGGGAGATCGCGCGGCTGCACGTCCGTGCGAGTTCCCGCCGCGAACGCCGGGAACTCGTGCGGCAGCGGGTCGTGGAGGCGTTGCGCCAGGCCCAGGTGCCCGACGGCGAGCAATTCCTGCACCGCTACCCGCACCAGCTCTCCGGCGGCCAGCAGCAGCGCATCGTGCTGGCGCACCAGCTCATCGGGCGGCCACGGGTCCTCGTCGCCGACGAACCCACCACCGGGCAGGACGCGGTGATCCGCGCCCAGCTCGTCGAGGAGTTCCGCTCGGTCGCCGCGCGGGGCATCGCGATCCTGCTGCTCACCCACGACCTCGACCTGGTCCGCGCGCTGGCCGGCCACGTGCTGGTCATGAACCGCGGCGAGGTCGTGGAAACCGGGCCGTGCGAGGAAGTGCTCAGCTCGCCCCGCCACCCATGCACCCGCCGCCTGGTCGACGCGCAGCCGGATCCCGAGGCAGCCGGGCGGAAGGTGCCAGAAGCCAGCGACCCCGTGGTGTCCGTGCGTGGCCTCGTGGCGGGCCACCGCCGCGTCGACACCGTGCACGACGTGTCCCTGGAGATCCACCGGGGCGAAACGCTGGCCGTGGTCGGACGGTCCGGCAGCGGCAAGAGCACGCTGGCCCGCTGCCTCACCGGGCTCCACCCGCACCGCGGCGGCGAAATCCGCCTCGACGACACGCCGCTGCCACCGCTGCTGCGGCAACGCACTCCCGAGCAGCTGGCCCGCGTCCAGTACGTCTTCCAGGACGCCCGTGCCTCCTTCAACGAGTTCGCCCCGGTCCTGGACCAGGTCGCCCGCACCGCCGAACGGCTGTCCGGCGCCGACCGCACCGAGGCCCGTCGGCGGGCTCGCGACGAACTCGTCAGGCTCGGCATCACCGAGGCCAGCGCATCCCGGCGGCCTGCGGCGCTCTCCGGCGGAGAACTCCAGCGGGCGGCTCTCGTGCGCGCCGCGCTCGCCCGGCCCGATGTGCTGATCTGCGACGAGATCACCTCCGGACTCGACACCACGACCCAGGCCGACCTGCTCGACGTGCTCGAGGAGTTCCAGGCCGACACCGGCTGCGCGCTCGTGGTCATCACCCACGACCTCGCCGTCGTCGCCGGGCGCAGCGACCGCGTGGTGATCGTCGACGGTGGCCGGATCGTCGAACGGGGCCGCACCGCCGACGTTCTCGCCGAACCGGGACACCCGGTCACGAAGAACCTCGTGGCCGCGGCAGAGCGGTTCACCGCGAGAACCCGCACCCGACCGCACTGATCAGCCCGGGGCGCACCCGGGCGACCGCGTGGGCAGCGAATCCATGCCTTCGGCGGTGGGTTCGGCGAGCGGCATCCGGGTACTGTGCGCGACGCATTTGCTGCGCCGCGCGGTGTTTTCGCGGCGAAGCTCGAACCCGAGGAAGGCGGGAGTGCACGTGCGGGTGCTGTTGTCGACGACCGGGTCGCGTGGTGACGTCCAGCCGGTGATCGCGCTGGCGCTGCAACTGCGCGGCCTCGGCCAGGACGTCCGGATCTGCGCTCCACCGGACTTCCACGACTGGATCGGGAGTCTGGGCATCTCGTCGGTTCCGCTCGGGCCGCAGATGCGGCGCGGGCCGTGGGACCTCTCCTCACCGGAGGGACGGCGCCGCGCGGCCGAGGACGCGGTGGCCGCGCAGTTCAGCACGCTGCCCGCGGCGGCTCGGGATTGCGATGTGCTGGTGGCGTGCGGGGCCGTGCAGGTCGCGGCGCGGTCGGTGGCTGAACTCGCCGGGATCGGCTACGTCCACGCGCACTACTGCCCGGCCACCCTGCCGTCCCCGCACCACCCGCCCGCGCCGTGGCCGGGCTGGCCGGCCGACGAGCGCGGCGGCAACCGCGAGCGCTGGCGACGGGACGAGCAGCTCTGGAACGACGTGTGGGGCCCTGCGCTCAACGCCCACCGCGCGGCGGCCGGGCTGGCCCCGGTCACCGAGGTGCGCAACCACGTCCTCACCGACCGCCCGTGGCTGGCCGCCGACCCGCGGCTGGGCCCGTGGCCCGCCCCGGACGACCCGGGTGTGTTCCAGACCGGCGCGTGGCTCCTGCCGGACGAGCGCCCGCTGCCCGCGGAACTGGAGTCCTTCCTCGACGCCGGTGAGCCGCCGGTCTACTTCGGACTGGGCAGCAGGAGCGCGGCGGCCGACTCCAGCCGCTCGATGGTCGAGTCAGCCCGCGCTCTCGGCCGCCGCGCGATCGTCTCCCGCGGGTGGGCGGAACTGCCGCTGCCGGACGGCGGCGCGGACTGCCTCTCGATCGGCGACGTCGACCACCGCGCGCTGTTCCGGCGTGTCGCCGCCGTGGTGCACCACGGCGGCGCCGGGACCACCACGGTGGCAGCACTCGCCGGCGCGCCCCAGGTCGTGCTCCCGCAGGTCTACGACCAGCACTACTGGGCCGAGCGCGTGGAGCGTCTCGGGATCGGCACCGCGCGGGGCACCGGTTCGCTGGCCGAGGCGCTCGGCCGCGCCCTCGAACCCGGCACCGCCGAGCGCGCCGCCGCCACCGCCGCGGAGATCCGCACCGACGGCGCCCTCATCACGGCCCGGCAGCTGGTGCACCGCACCGACGCGTCCTGAACCGCGGGCCACCATTCGCGGGCGAGATCGACTACGGTCCGAACACATGCGCTCCTCTACCGGTGAGCTCCTGGCCATCAGCGACCTGCACGTGGCGATGAGCGAGAACGCCGACATCGTCCGCAAGCTGCGGCCTCGCACCGAGCACGACTGGCTGCTGGTGGCCGGGGACGTCGCGGAACGCTCCGACCAGATCGAATGGGCGCTGGGCCTGCTGGCCGAGCGGTTCGAGAAGGTCGTGTGGGTGCCGGGCAACCACGACCTGTGGACCACCGAGCGGGACTCCCTGCAGCTGCGCGGCGAAGCCCGCTACCGCGAACTGGTGCGGCGCTGCCGCGAGCTCGGCGTGGTCACCCCGGAGGACGAGTTCCCGGTCTGGACCGGCCGCGGCGGCCCGGTCACCGTCGTCCCGCTGTTCGTGGGCTACGACTACACGTTCTTCCCGAAAGGCGCCTCCACCAAGGAAGAAGCGCTCGCCCTCGCCCACGAGGCGGGCGTGGTGTGCACCGACGAATACCTGCTGCACCCCGATCCGCACCCGACGCGCGACGCGTGGTGCCGCGCCCGGCTGGAGTACAGCGAGCGGCGGCTGGCCGAGTGCGACCCGCAGCTGCCGACCGTCCTGGTCAACCACTACCCGCTGGTGCGCGAACCCACGGACGTGCTCTGGTACCCGGAGTTCGCGCAGTGGTGCGGAACGGTGCGCACCGCCGACTGGCACCTGCGCCACCGCGCGGCGGCGGTGATCTACGGGCACCTACACATCCCGCGCACCACCTTCCACGACGGTGTCCGCTTCGAGGAGGTCTCGGTCGGCTACCCGAGGGAGTGGAAGCGCCGCGGGCTCCCCGACGACGTCCTGCGCCCCGTCTTCCCCGAGGCCTGACGCCCGCGCCGGAAAAGACGTTGCGGGTCAGCCGGTGACGTGCCATGTTGGCACCTCGGACCAGTGTTGAGAGCGGGAGGACGAGCTTGGCGGTCGTGGTCAACGGCATGGCTCTGACCTGTGCTTCTTCGTCGCAGGCGGGTCGTGGCCTGAGCTGACGCCGCGAGGCGTCTCCCGCACCGGCCGAGGGCCGGTGATTCCACGCGTCCGCTGCTGACGTCGAAGCACCGCACGGTGGTTCCGCGGAGCCACCTGTCCTGGTCCGCGTGGCGCCGCTCGCGCGCCACCGCTTCGACGGAGTACGCATGTCGTCTTCTGCCACGAAATCCTCGCCGCCCCGGGCCGGCCTGCGGGAATGGCTGGGCCTGGCCGTGCTGAGCCTGCCCACCCTGCTGGTCGCGCTGGACATGAGCGTGCTGTTCCTGGCGCTCCCGCACCTGACCGCCGCACTGGGCGCCACCAGCGTCGAACTGCTGTGGATCACCGACGTCTACAGCTTCGCGATCGCCGGTTTCCTGCTCACCGCAGGAACTCTGGGCGACCGGATCGGCCACCGCAGGCTCCTGCTGATCGGTGCCGCGGGGTTCGGCGCCGCATCGGTGGTTGCCGCGTTCTCGACCAGCGCCGGGATGCTCATCGCCGCCCGAGCGGTCCTCGGCGCCGTCGCCGCCACCCTGATGCCCAGCACGCTCGCCCTGATCAGCACCATGTTCGGCGATCCGCGGCAGCGCCGGATCGCCATCGCCGGGTGGTCGAGCACATTCATGGCCGGTATCGCGGTCGGGCCGGTCGCCGGTGGCGCGCTGCTGGAGTTCTTCTGGTGGGGCTCGGTGTTCCTGCTGGCGGTGCCGGTGATGGTGCTGCTGCTGGTGGCCGGGCCCGCGCTGCTGCCCGAGCAGCGCGCCGCCGACGCCGGTCGCCTGGACCTGCTCAGCGTCGGTTTGTCGCTGGCCACCGTCCTGCCGCCCGTCCACGCCCTCAAGGAGCTGGCCAGGGGCGGCAGCACCACGACGGTGGTGCTGGCCCTAGTGGCCGGGCTGGTCGCCGGAGCGCTGTTCGTGCGGCGTCAGCGGCGGCTGACCGATCCCCTGTTCGACCTCCGGCTCTTCGCCGACCGGGGCTTCAGCACCGCGCTGCTGGTGCTGCTGCTCGGGGCGGCGACCACGAGCGGGATCACGATGTTCGTCGCGCAGTACCTGCAGATGGCCGACGGGCTCTCGCCGCTGCGGGCCGCTCTGTGGCTGCTGCCCGCAGCCGCGGCGCTGGTGGCGAGTTCGATGCTGGCACCGGTGGCCGCCCGGTGGATCAGGCCCGGCTACGTCGTCGGCGCCGGGCTGCTGGTCTCCTCGGCCGGGTTCGCGGTCCTGGCCCAGGTCGACGGCCCCGCCGGGCTGGCCGGAGTGGTGGTGGGCCTGGCCATCGCCTACTTCGGCACCGGGCCCGCCGACGTGCTCGGCACGGACCTGGCGGTCGGCGCCGCCCCACCCGGCAAGGCCGGTGCGGCGGCGTCGATGTCGGAGACCACGACCGAGCTCGGAGTGGCCGTGGGAACGGCCGGGCTGGGCAGTCTCGGTGCCCTCGCCTACCGCGGTGAGATGGCGGGCTCGGTGCCGGCGGGCATTCCGCCCGAGGCCGCCGACCGCGCCGCCGATACGATGGCGGGTGCGATCACCGCGGCCGGGCAAACGCCCGGCGACCTCGCCGGTGAGCTCCTCGCACTCGCGCGAGACGCCTACACCGGCGGGTTGAACGCGGTTTCCGCAGCGGCGGCCATCACCACAGCGATGCTGGCCGTGCTCGCCATCGCCCTCTTGCGCCACCGGGCGCACTAGCGGCCGCGTCGCCGGGAACCGCCGGTTCCCGGCGACGCACCGGTCAGTCCTCGATGATCAGCCGATTCGCCTCGATCTCGGCCGCGAGGCCGCTGACCTCGATGACTCTCTTGCCCGCGGATCGGCCGGTGCTGACCCACACCTTTCCGCTGTCCGAGGCCACCGCCGCCTTCGACATCGCCGGGAACCGCGCCGTCGCCTCCAAGGTGCTGCTGCGCCCGTTCCCTGCACGGCGGCGTCCGCTGGCTGAGAATTGTCGCGGCCACCCACGCCGCGCACCCATCCGCGACATACTTCGAAACGCCAATCCCGCAACCAGGCGGTGTCGGTGGATTCCGCCGTGCACAACGAGAACGGAAGACTTCCTATGAGCACGTCAGCGCAGATCGGCGTCACGGGGCTCGCGGTCATGGGCCGCAACCTGGCGCGCAACTTCGCGCGCAACGGCTACGCGGTCGCGGTGCACAACCGCACCGCGTCGCGGACCCGGGCGCTGCTGGAGGAGTTCGGCGACGAGGGCGAGTTCATCGGCGCCGAAACGGCCGCCGAGTTCGTCGCCGCACTGGAACGCCCGCGCCGGCTGGTGATCATGGTCAAGGCCGGGGACCCCACCGATGCGGTGATCGAGGAGTTCGCGCCGCTGCTGGAGGACGGCGATGTGATCATCGACGGCGGCAACGCGCACTTCGCCGACACCCGGCGCCGGGAGCGCGAGCTGCGCGAGCGCGGCATCCACTTCGTCGGCACCGGCATCTCCGGCGGTGAGGAGGGCGCGCTGCACGGGCCCAGCATCATGCCCGGCGGATCCGCGGAGTCCTACGCGTCGCTGGGCCCGTTGCTGGAGAAGATCTCCGCCAAGGCCGCCGACGGCGCACCCTGCGTGACGCACGTGGGGCCCGACGGGGCGGGCCACTTCGTGAAGATGGTGCACAACGGCATCGAGTACGCCGACATGCAGCTCATCGCCGAGGCCTACCAGCTGCTGCGCGACGTCGCCGGGTACTCCCCCGCCCAGATCGCCGAGGTGTTCCGCACCTGGAACACCGGCAGGCTCGACTCCTACCTGATCGAGATCACCGCCGAAGTGCTCTCGCACGTGGACGCCGCCACCGGCAAGCCGTTCGTGGACGTGGTGGCCGACCAGGCCGAGCAGAAGGGCACCGGCCGCTGGACCGTGCAGCTCGCCCTCGAACTCGGCGTGCCGGTCTCCGGGATCGCCGAAGCGGTCTTCGCCAGGTCGCTGTCGGGCCACACCGCGCTGCGCGAGGCCTCCCGCGGCCTGGCCGGCCCGACCGCGCAACCGCTCAGCGGCGCCGAGGCCGACGCGTTCGCCGACCAGGTGGAACAGGCGCTGTACGCGTCGAAGATCGTGTCCTACACGCAGGGCTTCCACGAGATCGCCGCGGGCAGCGCCGAGTACGACTGGAACATCGACCTGGGAGCGGTGGCGGCGATCTGGCGCGGCGGCTGCATCATCCGCGCCGCGTTCCTGGACCGCATCCGCGCCGCCTACGACGCCCGCCCGGACCTGCCGAGCCTGCTGGCCGACGAGACCTTCGCCACCGAGATCGCCGAAGCCCAGCACGACTGGCGAGCGGTCCTCGGAGCGGCCATCAGCCAGGGCGTGCCGACCCCGGGCTTCGCAGCGGCGCTGGCCTACTACGACTCCCTGCGCGCCGACCGCCTCCCGGCTGCGCTGACCCAGGGCCAGCGGGACTACTTCGGCGCCCACACCTACCGCCGCACCGACCGCGAAGGCTCCTTCCACACCCTCTGGTCCGAAGACCGCTCCGAAGTCCAGGCATAACAGCACTCCACTGTGGACGACGGCGGGTCGGAGCAGCCCGGCGTCGAACCCGCTGATCAACCGTTTCGTCACAGTGGCAGCGAGAGCGTCACGCTGCTGGCCGCTGCGGTGCGCACCGCAGCGGCCAGTTCGCGTGGTTGTCCACCCTTGAGCGTGAACCCGGCGCAGTGGCATGCCGCACCAGGTTCCGGTTCCGGTCACACCATTCATTTCATTCAACACTGAAGTAATCGAGTGTGGTGAAAGATTTCCGGACGGTGGGATCTCGTGCGCTGTGCGGTGTTGGCGCGTGCGCGGTGATCGCGGTCGTGCCAGGGTCGGGTTCGCGTGATCGTCTCTTCCGAGGAGTGGGTCGGTGGCAGCGGTTCGTCTTGCTTCGGTCGTCGCGCTCGTGGCGGTGCTGGGCTCTCCCCTGGCACCGGCCGGTGCCGCCCCGGGTTCCGATTCGGATCTGGACGTGCTGTTCATCGGCGCGCATCCCGATGACGAGGCCTCGCTGCTGTCGACGTTCGGCCGGTGGCGGCACGACCACCAGATCCGCACCGGCGTCGTGACCATCACCCGCGGCGAGGGCGGCGGGAACGCCGTCGGGCCGGAGGAAGGGCCCGCGCTGGGGCTGCTGCGCGAGGGCGAGGAGCGCCGCGCCGTCGGCGGCCCGGGCATCACCGACGTCTACAACCTCGACGAGCCCGACCTGTACTACACGGTGAGCGCACCGCTGACCGAACAGGCCTGGAACCACGACGAGGTGCTGGGCAAGCTCGTGCGGGTCGTGCGGCAGACCCGGCCCGAGGTCGTGATCACCATGGATCCCGCGCCCACGCCCGGGAACCACGGAAACCACCAGTACGCGGCCCGGCTGGCCATCGAGGCCCACCGCCAGGCCGCCGACCCCGCGGCGTTCCCGGAGCAGCTAGACGAGGGACTGACCACCTGGGCGACGCGGCGGGTGCTGTCCAACGCGGCCGGAGCCGAGGAGGAGGTCAGCGGGCCGGAGTGCGAGCAGCGCAGCACTCCGGCGGATTCGCCCGGTCCGGAGTACTACGTGCACGGCATCAGCGGCGAGACCAACTGGGAGCAGCGGGAGCGCGTCGCCGAACGGGAGTACCGGAGCCAGGGCTGGGCGTCGCGGCCGGACATCCCGGACGATCCCGCGCAGGTCGGGTGCGACCACCTGACCGAGATCGCCAACCGCGCGCCGCACGTCCCCGGTGCGCAGGGCGCCGAGGCGCCGCTGCTTGGTGCGCTGCTGCCGGTTCCCGGCGGTCTGCCGGTCGGCACCGGGCTCGTCGCGACGGCGGAGCCGCGGGTCGTCCCCGGGCAGCGAGCGGAGGTTCGCGTCGAGGTGACCGCACCTCCGGACGCGGCGTTGCAGGCGGGCCGGATCGAGCTGGAACTGCCGCCGGAATGGGAAGTTCGAGGCGATGGGGCGTTCGGGCCGCTGGAGCCGGGTGCCATCGCGCGTGCCGATCTGTCGGTCGTCGTGCCCGAGCAGCACCGGCCGGAGCGAGTCCGGATTCCGGTGCGGGTCGAATCGCAGCAGGGCCGTGCGGAGGCCGAGCTGCGCTTGGACGTCGTACCGCCCGTCGTGGCCGAGCAGGTTCCGCTGCCGGGTGTCGCGGAGTTCCAGCGCTGGGCCTCGGGTTCCCTGCTCCAGAACAAGGTCCCGCTCGTGCAGACCGTCCCGGCACTCGGCGTGCAAGAGGTTCGCGCCGCTGTGCACAACTACAGCGGCCGAACCCGTTCTGGCGCAGTGGAATTCGTACCACCTCCGGGTTTCGAGGTGCTCGGTGCCGTGCAGCGATTCGGCGAACTCGCTCCCGGCGAGGAGGCCGTGCTGACCTTCACCGTCCGCAGCACCGACCCGGAGATGTCGACCGGCGTGCAGGGCGGCGATCATCCGTACACCCTGATCACCCGCACCGACGACGGCACGACCGCGCAGCGCACCGCTGCTCTGGAACTGGTCCCGTCCACCACGATCCCGCAGGCCGCGACGCCTCCCGTGGTGGACGGCGAAGCCGGTCCGCAGGAGTACCCGGGCGCGCCGCTGGACGCGTCGTCGCTGTGGGAAGGCGAGCAGTGCGCCGCCACCGACTGCTCCGCCACCGCCAGATTCTCCTGGCACGGCGGGACATTGCACGCGCTGGTCGACGTCGTGGACGATCAGCCGGGCGCGCTCCTGGCCGCCGATGACTGCAAGCGCCACTGGCGCACCGACTCCGTGGAGATCACCATCGACCCAAAGGCGGATTCGGAGAACACGTCGAGCACGTTCAAGGTCGCGGTGCTGCCGAGGACCAGCGGTTCCGGCGCGCCCTGCTACGCCAGGGACGCCGACAACCACCAGGGCCCGGGTGCGCAGACCGCACCCGGCGTGGAGATCGCTTCGAAGCCGCGCGACGGCGGCTACACCGTGGAGCTGGCGATCCCGCTGCGGGCGCTGCCGGGTTCGGTCGATCCGCAGCGGCTGGGGCTGAACGTACTGGTCTACGACTCCGACACCCAGGACCTGACCGGCCAGTCGCGGATCGGCTGGTCCACCTGGGACGGTGTGCAGGGCGATCCGTACCGCTGGGGCCGCGCGGTCCTGCAGGACCGGCCGGCGGACGAGCCAGCTCCGCCGCCCGCGCCGGTGCTCCCGCTGGATGCCTTGTCCTCAGTGGACTCGCCATGGAGCGTCGCGCAATCGGTTCGGCTGAAGACGTCGCTCGGCAGCGCTCCCCCGGCCGGTGATTCGGCCACCCGGATCACCAGCGCCCGCGCGCAGCAGCGCGAGGTGCACGCGCAACTCGACGTGAACGGGCCGGGCAGAGCCCACCTGTTCGTGCTGGACGCGAACGACGCGGTCCTGGCCGACCACCGGCTCGACGTCGACGGGCACGGCGAGCGGACCGTGCGGATCCCAGTCCTGGACGGCGCCCCGGCGAAGGTGCTCGTCGGATTCGCCACCCCGGGCGGAGCCACGGCGGCCTCGACCGCCGATGTCCGCTAGCGAAAACCCCGGTGCGACCGCCGCAGCCGGTGCTGTATGGTCTGCGGCGTGAACTCCCCCGAGGCGTCCAGACGGTAGCCGCTCAGCACTCGCGCTGAGCGGCGGAGCAGCATGCCACGGCGCAACGCCTTCTCGCGTTGATCGCCGGTGCTCGACTTCGCCCGCGGATCGTCTTTTCACTTCCACGCATGCCCACGCGCGGCCTCTTCGCCGTGCCCGCAGGGTGTGCCTCGGTGTTCGGGAGAAGGTTCAGTTGCCTTTCGTGGTTTTCGTGCTCGCTGCCGCGGTGTTCGCGCAGGGCACGTCGGAGTTCATGCTGTCCGGGATGCTGGCGGACATCGCCGCGGACAGCGGTGTTTCGCTCGGCGAGGCCGGGCTGTTGACGTCGGTGTTCGCCGTGGGCATGGTGATCGGCGCCCCGACGATGGCGATGGCCGCCAGCGCAGTCCCCCGCCGGGTGGCGCTGATGGGCTTCCTCGCGCTGTTCGCCCTGTGCCACGTCGTCGGTGCTATGACGGCGAACTTCGCCGTGCTGCTGGGAACCCGGCTGGTGGCGGCGGTGGCCAACGCGGGATTCCTGGCCGTGGTGCTGGCGAGCCTGCCGACGCTGGTGCGCCCACCACTGGTGGGCCGGGCCACCGCCGTGATCCTGTCCGGCGTGACGATCGCCTGCATCGCCGGAGTGCCCGCGGGAACGGTCGTCGGCCAGTTGTGGGGCTGGCAGTCGGCGTTCTGGGCGATCGCCGCGCTCAGCGCGTTGGCGCTGGTCGTGCTGTGGCCGACGACGTCGGCGCTGGCCCGGCGCGGCGGGAGTTCCGCGCCGGTGTGGACAGAGTGGCGGGTGCTGGCGCAGCGACGTCTCCTCGTCGTGATCGGACTCGGCGTCCTGGTCAACGCGGCGACCTTCGCCGGGTTCACCTACCTGGGCACGATCACCACGGCGGTGTCCGCACCCGGGAGTGCCTGGGTTCCGGCGGCGCTGGCGCTGTTCGGCATCGGCTCGTTCCTCGGCGTGACCATCGCGGGCCGCTGCAGCGACCGGTACGCGCGCCGCATCATCACCGGTGGCGCGGTCGTGGTGACCGCTCTGTGGGTGCTCGCCGCGCTCTCCGCGCACACCCTGCCCGGAGTGCTCGTGCTGGCGCTCGTGACCGGGGCCGGATCGTTCGGGGTGGGCTCGACGGTGATCGCCTCGATCGTGTCCTCGGCCTCGGCGACCGCTCCGCGCATCGCCGGTGCGCTGGCCACCACGGCGTTCAACCTGGGTGCCATCGCCGGCCCGGCCGCGGCCGGGCTCGCGGTGGGCGATGCTGCTCAGGCCCACCGGGCTTTCTGGATCAGCGCGGTGTTCGGCGCAGCGGCGACGTTGGTGGCCGCCCTGGCAGCACGCCGAAGCTCGGCGGCACGCGCCGAGGAAGCGGCTGCGGCGTAGGCAGTCCGCTCGACGGCGAACGTCTAAGGGCCGGGCTGTCACTTCTGCGCAGTCGCCCGCGGTGACCGCTGAACTCGACCGCCCGGCCCGACCACGACGAACTCCGCAACACGTCAGGAGTCGACGATGCCCAACGGCTGGGACTTGATCGTGGTCGGCGCCGCGGGTCGGCCGTGCGGTGCTGGCCGCCCGGTCCGCCGCACGCGGTGAGCGGGTGCTGCTGCTGGAAGCCGGACCCGACTACCGATCCGCTGAAGTGCCGGAGGCTGGTGCGCTGAGGTCACGAACCGGTCGGGCTCGGGTGCGCCTGCCGGCCGACGTGGCGCCCGTGCGCGGCGATCGTCGCGCGTCGCGTTCGGGGTGGACGAAGGCGAAGGCCAGCAGGCCACCGATGAGCATCAGGGTTCCCGGGATGGCGAACGCCATCGCGAAGCCCGCGGCCGGATCGGCCGCCGATTCGACGATCCGGCCCGTCACGTAGGGCGCGGCGAGACCTGCCAGCGTCACCAGCCCGACGGTCATCGACAGCACCGCGCCGCGCTGGGCCGGTGGGGTGATCTCGGCGTTGATCGTCTGGCCGATGGCGAACTTGACGGCGCCGATGCTGAAGGCGACGGTGATGAGCGCGATCTTGAGTCCGGGGTGCGTCACGAACGGAGCGAGGAGCATCGCCGCGCCCGCCAGGAACACCGCGCAGCCACCGAGAATGCCGCGCGACACCCGGCTGGACACGCCGCGGTGCATCAGCCACTGCGTCAAGGCACCCTGTCCGAAGGTCGCGACGGTCTTCAGCACCCAGGGCGCGGTCACGATGGCACCGGCGGCGACCGCGCTGTAACCCAGCGAGGTCTCCAGGTAGGACGGCACCCACGCGAGCAGCAGCGCGGAGGTCCAGTAGGCGCCGAAGGCGCCGACGAACCCGGCCAACCAGGTCCCGCTGAGCAGGATGCGGTGGTAGGGCACGCGGAAGTTCTCCACCGGCTCCGGTTCCGCGCCGGTCGGCGCAGCCGCGCGGTCGGCGGTGCCCTCGCGGCCGACCACCGCCCAGACGGCGCACCAGAGGACGCCGACGACGAACAGCGACAGGAAGGCCCAGCGCCAGCCGAAGTTGATGATGACCAGGGTGAGCAGCGGTGCGGCCAGAACGCCGCCGAGCCCGCCGCCACCGGAGATCAGCGAACTCGGGATGCTGCGCTTCTCGTTCGGGAACCACTTGAAGGCGGCGTGCATCGCGACCGGCTGCGCGGGTCCTTCCGCCGCGCCCAGGACGATCCTGCTGACCAGCAGCGCGGCGAAACCGGCCCCGGCGACCACCGGGAGCTGGGTGAATCCCCACACCAGCGCCATGCCGAACATCAGCCACTTCGTCGGGAACCGGTTGGCCAGGAACCCGAAGGCCACCGCGGAGATGTTGAACAGGAAGAAGAACGAGCTCGCCAGCAGTCCGTACTCGGAATGGCTCAGCCCGAGCTCCCGCATGATGGGGTTGGCGGCGAGTCCGAGCACGGCCTTGTCCGCGTAGTTGATCAGCATGAAGACCAGCAGCATCGCCATGACGGCCCACGCGCGCCGGTCGGACTTCTCCGCGGGGTCGGCCGGGGTGTCGAGGTTCGAGGACTTCATCGTCGCTCCAGGGGAAGTGGCCCGGTCAGGTGGTGAGCAGCTCCTTGGCGATGCCGTTCTTCTGGATCTCCGAGGAACCGGTGAGAATGCGGAACATGCGCAGCCTGCGGAACAGCCACTCGACCTCGCTGCCGTGCACCAGCCCCGCCTTGCCGTGGATCTGCACCGCCTCGTCGGCGATGCGGAAGGCGTTCTCGGCGACGAAGAGCTTGCACATGAACGCCTCGGTGCGCGGCTTGGCGCCCGCGTCGAGCGCGGCCAGCGCGTCGTAGGTCATGCTCCGCGCGGCGTAGTAGGTGGTGGCCAGGTCCGCGATCTTGTGCTGGACGGACTGCAACGCCGCCAGCGGCGCGCCGAAAGCGTGCCGGTTCTTGGCGAAATCGACGGTGAGCTGCAGTGCGCGCCGCGCGTTGCCGAGCACCGTGGGACAGTGCAGCAGCCGGTTGGCCGTGACCCGGCCCAGCCCCACGCGCAGGCCGTCGCCGACGCGGCCGAGCAGTTGTTCCGGGCCGACGTAGCAGTTCTCCAGGACGATGTCGCTCTCGATGTGCTGCCCGGACATCGGGGTCTGGCCGTCGAGCACCGCGCAGCCCGGCGAGTCCAGGTCGACCAGGAACGCGGAGTAGGACTCCTCGGCACCGGCCATCCGGGCCACCAGCACGGAGAAGTCCGCGAACGGCCCGGCTGAGGAGAACACCTTGTGCCCGGTGATCCGCCAGCCCTCGCCGTCCGGGGTCGCGGTGGTGCGCATCGCGCGCACGTCCGAGCCCGCGTCCTCCTCCGTCAGCGAGAAGCAGCACGCCCGTTCGCCCCGGATCACCGGCAGCAGGTACCTCTCCAGCTGGTGCTCGGTGGCGAACTCGAAGATCGACCCGGCGCGCAGCGGCCCGCCCATGTCGCCGAGCACGGAGTGCGACAGGACCCGCCCCGAAGCACCGATCTCCTCCTTGAGGGCGGCCAGTTCGGTGAACGAGAGCCCCTGCCCGCCGAACCGCGCCGGCAGGTGGATGCCGTAGAAGCCGAGCTCGCGACTGCGCTTCCAGACCGGCTCCAGCACGTCGCGGCTCAGCCGCGTTTCCGGGGTGAGCCGGAGCTCGGCTTCGTACTCCGCGAGCTCGCCGCCCAGGTAGTCGCGCAACCGCCCGACAAGATCCGCCAGGCGCGGGTCGTCGTCATAGGCCGGGGTGAGCGTGAACGACATGGTTGTCCTTCCTCAGTGGACCTTGCGGTCGCTGCTGGTCCAGTAGCGGTCGCGCACCGCACGCCGGTCGATCTTGCCGTTGCGGTTCACCGGGAGACCGGCGGCGAAGTCCACCGTCTTGGGCAGCTTGTGGCGGGCCAGCTTCGTCGCGCAGAACTCGATGAGGCCGGCTTCGGACACCGCCTCGCGGGTCACGACGACGGCCTTCACCGCTTCGCCCCACGTCTCGTCCGGGACGCCGACCACGCAGGCTTCCGAGACCGCCGGATGTTCGTAGAGCGCGGCTTCGACCTCGCTGCAGTAGACGTTGAACCCGCCGGAGATGATCATGTCCTTCTTGCGGTCCACGATGAACAGGTAGCCGTCGGCGCGCAGGTACCCGATGTCTCCGGTGTGCACCCAGCCGTCGCGGAAGGTCTGGGCGCTGAGCTCGGGCTCGCCCCAGTACTCGCGGACGCAGTCCGGGCCGCGCACCACCACCTCGCCGAGCTCACCGGCAGGCACCGGGTCGCCGCCGTCGTCCACCACGCGAACCTCGGTGTCGTAGACCGGCCGACCGCAGGAGGACAGCAGTTCCGGGTCCTCCGCGATGCCGCGGGCGACGTCCTCCGCGGTGAGCACGGTGACCCCGCTGGTGGTCTCGACCTGCCCATAGCCCTGCATGACGACCGGCCCGAAGGCGGCGACGGCCTCGCGCAGCCGCTGCGGCGAGACCGGTGCGCCGCCGACCCGCAGGCAGGTCATCGAGGACAGGTCCGCAGTGCTCAGGTCCGGGTGCGAAAGCACCAGGTTCAGCATCATCGGTACGAGGAACGTGGAGGTGATCCGCTCGGCTTCGACGAGGCGCAGGAACTCCCCGGCGTCCCAGCGCGGCTGTACCACCACGCTGGTGCCGCGGGCGAACGCCGCCAGCAGCCCCATCCCGGTGGCGTGGGTGATCGGCCCGGCGGCCAGGTAGCGCTCCGCCTCCTCCGGTCGGCGCTCCGGGGTCATCAGCCGCTTGCGCATGTTCGCCAGCCGGTTGCCGGTCGTCTGCACCGCGGCTTTCAGCGACCCGGTCGAGCCGGAGGTGAAGTTGAGGACCGCCGGGTCGCCCTCGGCGACCTCCACCGCGACCGGATCCTCCGCACCGGCGGCCAGCAGGTCGGCGTAGTCGCCGTCGTAGTCGACCACCTCGCACGCCAGCCCGGCGCCGTCCACGATCTCGCGCGCCGCCTCGGCGTTCGCGGTGTCGGCGAACAGGACCCGGACCGAGGCCTCGGCCAGGACGTGCCCGACTTCTCCGGCCGCGAGCCTGGTGTTGATCGGCACTCGCAGGAAACCGCCCTTGCAGAGGGCCATTTCGGTCTCCACCAGCTCGGCGCAGTTCCCGGCGAAGGTGGCCACCGCCTGTCCCGGGCGGATCCCCCGCGCGAGCAGCGCCGAAGCCAGCCGGTTCGTGCGCGCCTCCAGCTCCCGGTAGGTCCACCGCCGGCCGCCGCAGACCAACGCCTCCCGGTCCGGCCAGAAGCTGCTGCTGCGGGTGAGGTAGCTGCCCAGGTTCATGCCGACTCCCAAGGTCTTCGCCACATCGACCAATAAGAGACACGATGTCTACTAACTCACGGCCTGTCAATGGGCCGGTAAACTGACCGGCCGGAAAGCCGAACCACGAAAGGCCTTGTCATGTCGACCGAGGACCGGCGCAGCCGCCGCAGCCGCCGCCTCCTGCGGGACGCCCTGGTGTCCCTGGTGCTGGAACGCGGCTACTCCCACGTCACGGTGGAGGACATCACCGAGCGCGCCGATCTCGGCCGGGCGACCTTCTACAAGCACTACGCGGACAAGGACGCGCTGCTCAGCCGCGTCACCTCCGACCTGCTGGAGGAGTTGCACGCGCGGCTGCTGCCGCTGGTGCCGACCTCATCGGTGGGCTTCACCGGGAAGCCGGTGCTGGAGCTGTTCCGGCACGCGCTCGACGAACGCGACGTCTACCGGGTCATCCTGCGCGGGGAGGGCGACGGGCGAGCGCTCCGGGAGTTCACCGACGCGCGCACCGCCGCAGCCGCGCACATCTTCCGAACGCGGGCCGAGCACCACGGCGTGTCGCCGAGGATCGACGTCGAAGTGCTGGCCCGCGCCTGGGTGGGCGAGCAGATCGCGGTGATGCGCTGGTGGCTGGAGAGCGATCCGCCGCAGCTCTCGCCCGAGGAGGTCACCGGCATGCTCCTCGACCTGTCGCTGCGCGGCCGCTACTGGGCCAACGGCTTCGACGGTGTGCCGCCCGACCGGGACGAGAGGATCCCGGCGGAGGACTAGGCGGGACCGGTGCGGGCCGCACCGGTCCCGGTGGCGACTAGCGCGGCCGCCCCGCGTTCACGTCGGCCTCCAGCCGGACCTGGTCGCGGTCGACGTCGAGCTCGACCACCGCGCCCACCTGCCGGAACAGCGGCAGGGACAGCTCCGCGCGCACGTCGGCGATGTGCTGCGCGTCCGGCGGGACCAGCGGCAGCGGGAGCAGCGGGGTGCCCTCCTCCACCGGCGGTTCGGGAGCAGGCTCCGGCGCTGGTTCCGTCGGCACCGCGGGCGGCGGGGCGACCGGAGGCACCGCTGCCGCCGGCGGCGGAGGCGGGCTCTGGGCCGGCACCTGCTGCTGCTCCGGGCTTTCCGGCTCGACGGGCGCGGCGGCCAGCGGCGGCGGGTCGGTCTGGTTGGCGGCCAGCGCGATGCCCAGCGCGGCGAGCGCGGCCAGCACCGCGCCTCCGGCCGCCACGCTCTTGCGCGGGTTCGACCGCACCGCCCCGATCACGCCCGCGCCGACCAGGCCGCTGCCCGACGCGGCCAGGTAGCCGGTCGCCGTCGCGGTCCCGCCCAGCACGATCGGCGCGATGAAGACCTTCAGCGCGCCGTTGATCTCCATCAGCTCGGCCGCGATCGCCGCGCAGCGGTCGCAGTCGTCCAGGTGCTTGTTGACCTGCGCCGTCTCGCGCTTGGACAGGCCTTCGCGGGTCCACGCGCCGAGCCGGTCGATCGCCGAGCGGCAGGCGTCGGGTTCGGCGGCCATCTTCATCAGGTGCACCTGGAGGTACTGCTGCTTGAGCCCCTCGCGCGCCCGGTAGGCGAGCGCGGACACGCCGTTGGCCGTCATGCCCAGCATCGGTGCGACCTTCGACGGCGACTCGCCCTCGATCTCCACGTGCCAGAGCACCATCTGCCACCGCTCGGGCAGCCGGCGGAAGGCCTCCGCGATCAGCGACCGCTCCTCGTTCTCCACCGCCACGTCGCGGAACGGCTGGCTGATGTCGATGTTGGGCACCGTCTCGACGTCGTCGACGGTCTGCGTCCGCTTCGCCTTGTTCGCCCGGTCGTAGGCGCCGTGGCGCACGGCGGTCAGCAGGTAGGCGCGGAAGGCGTCGGTCGGCCCCCGGCCGTCCCGCAGCAGGCCCAGCACCTTCGCGAACGCCTCGGAGACCACGTCGTCGGCCTCGGCCTGCGATTTGGTGACCTGCCGGGCCATCGCGTGCGCCGCGCCCACGTGGCGCTCGTAGAGGATTCCGTACGCCGCGCTGTCACCGCCGCGCACGGCGTCGATCAGCTCGGCATCGCCGACTCCCCGGACCTGCTCTTCCTGCGGTACCGCCGCCACCACTCATCTCCCCAACGCCACGTCTCCCAGCGGGAGGAAGCGTATCCCGGCGGCTATCGACCGAACAGGCGTTCTGGATCACGACAATGGCTCAGAACCGATTCCTCCCCCGGGACCAGCGGCCTAGCCGCCGTTGGCGGGTGCGGCCGGTTGCGGCACCGGTTTCGCGGCCGGGGCCCGCAGCGGACTGTTGAAGATCATGTTGAGCAGCACGGCCACCACCGCTCCGGCGACGATGCCGGTGCCGAACACCGTCTGGAACCACTGCGGGAACTGCTGGTAGATCGTCGGCGCGGCCAGCGGGATCAACCCGACCGCCAGCGAGACCGACACGACGAACATGTTGTGGCCCTGCTCCAGGTGAGCGCGCGAGAGGGTGCGGATGCCGCTGGCGGCGATGCTGCCGAAGAGCATCAGCCCGGCCCCGCCCAGCACCGGGTACGGCACCAGCGAGACGACGCCGCCCAGCACCGGGAACAGGCCGAGCAGGGCCATCACGCCGCCCGCGAAGGCGACGACGAACCGGCTGCGCACCCCGGTCAGCGACACCACGCCGACGTTCTGGGCGAAGGCGCTGGTGGGCAGGCCGCCGAACAGCGAGCCGACCGTGGTGGCGATGCCGTCCACCCGCAGGCCGCGGGTGACCACCCGCTTCTCGACCTCCCGGTCGCAGATCTCGCCGATGGCCAGCATCCCGGCCGAGCTCTCGGTCATCGCCACCAGGATCACGATGCACACCGCGAGGATGGCGGCCGGGTGGAACTCGGGCGGGCCGAACTGCAGCGGCATCGGCAGCGCGAACAGCGACGTCTGCGCGAAGGTGCTGGTGTCGAGCATGCCGAAGGGCGCGGCGGCAAGGGTGCCCGCGACCATCCCCAGGATCAGCGCGATCTGCTTGAGGAAGCCGCGCAGGACCCGCTGCAGCACGATGATGACCACCAGCGTGAACAGGGCGAGGCCGAGGTTGGCCGCCGACCCGAAGTCGGGCGCGCCTTCGCCGCCCTGCACCCAGGCGACGGGCACGGTCATCAGGGACACGCCGATCAGCGTGATCACCACACCGGTGACCAGGTGCGGGAAGAAGCGCATCAGCCGGCCGAAGAACGGGCCGACCGCCAGGCAGAACAGCCCGCCGACCAGGACCGCGCCGAGCACGGTCTGGATGCGGTGGCCTTCCGGCGCGGAGTGCGCCACCGTCAGCAGGGAGGCCAGCCCGGCCGAGGAACTGGCGTTGACGAACGGCAGCCGGTTGCCGGCGAACCGCCCGGCGCCCAGCGTCTGCAGCAGCGTCGCCAGCCCCGCCACCAGCAGGCTCACCGAGATCAGCACGATCTGGTCGCGCTGGTCCAGCCCGCAGGCCGGGCCGATGATCAGCGGTGGTGCCACCACGCCGGCGTACATCGCGCCGACGTGTTGGAAGGCGGCCGGGATCAGCTGCTTGGCAGGCAACTTCTCGTCAACCGGATGGCAGGCCGCCGGGGTCGGATTCCCCTGCGAATTGATTGCCATGCCCAGTTCCCCTTTTGAAAACGGATGCCCCGGTCCACCGCGGACGGGGGCCGGACTGTTAGCGTCGGTCGCGGGGACGGCGGCACCGATCGGTCCACCACCCCTCCCGCCATCGCGTGTCGTCCGACGCGGCGGGACGGCCGTTACCCGGCGTGAACCGGCCGCGTGGGCCGGTTCCGATGCCTCCTCCCCGGTGAAGAGCTCGGCGCCGCAGGCGTTTCTGCGCTGTCGGGCAGGAGCAAGCTACGTCCGGAATCCAACTCTCGTCAACATTTTGTTGAACTTCCGTTGCGCGGAATTGTCGCGCCCGCCGGCCGGCGCCGAAGCTTTCTCGCCCGAGAAGAAAACGGCAGCTTCTTCTCCGCAACTCCTTGAACGAACACCGAAACACTGCTAAACGAACTTCTCGCGCCCGAATTGGACGGCCGCAGCCGCGACGGCCGACTGCCGCACCTCAGGAGGTGCCGCATGCGCCGCAGGCGCATAACCCACCCTCGGCGCTTGCACCGCCACCTGCACCGCCATGCAAGACGAGCCGCAGAAAGGCTTTCCGGTCACGCACCGTGCAGTGCGAGGTAGGGCGCCAGTGCCAGCAGGGTGATGACGAGCCCGTACTTCAGCCCGCGGGCGGGCAGTGCCCGGGCGATCTTCCAGCCCAGCAGCACGCCCGCGAGCTCGGGAATCCCGACCAGCGCGGCCAGCGGCCAGTTGATCGATTCGGTTGCCAGGTAACCGATCGTGCCCGCACCGGCGATGACGATCGACTGCGCCTGGGCCGACGCCAGCGACTCCAGCACCGGCACGCCCAGGGCCACCAGCAGCGGGACGGTGAGCATCGGCCCGCCGATGCCGACGATGCCCGCCGCGACCGCCACCGCGAAACCCAGGCACGCGATCAGCAGCGCGGGCGGGTGCGCGCGGGTGCCCGCAGGGCGGCGCCATTCGCGGTAGCAGACCAGCGCGGCCACCAGCGCCACGAAGATCCCCAGCACCAGCCCGAAGATCCGCTTGGACACCCCGGTGTTGATCAGCACGCCGAGCGGAGTGCCCGCCAGGGCCGCGGCGGCGAGGATCAGCGCGGTGCGCCGGGTTTCCGGCTCGCGCAGGTGACCCGAGCGGGTGTAGGCGGCGGTGGCCAGCGCACCGGTCGCGACGTGGGTGACGATGGCGGTCCCGGCGACCTCGGCCGGGGACAGGCCGGTCAGGGCGAACAGGCCGATCGTGGGCAGCACCCCGCCGGGCCCCACCGCGGTGATGCCCACCCCGCCGGCGAGCCCGAACAGCCCGAGCAGGACCAGCGTCGGGATCGTCAACTCCGCCATCACAGCTCACCGAAACGCGTTGGCACCGCGCAGCATTTGCGGATCACAGCCATCAATCCCCTTCTCCCCCGGGCGAAATCCGGCCTCGGTGCAGCGTGGCGGTCAGCGCCATGCGATCGGCGCGGATCCGGATCGACTCGACGTCCACCGGCCGCCCGTCCGCCGTGCGAGTCAGCCTCTCCAGCGCGAAAACCGCCGCGTGGTCCGGGATTCCGAGCAGCGCCGCGGTGTCCGGGTCGGCGTTGACCGCGTGCACCGCCACTTCCGCGGAACCCAGCCGCTGCCCGGTGGTCTCCTCGATCAGGGTGAACACGTCACGGCCTGCGAGGTCGCAGTCCAGCAGGCGGTGGCCGATGTCGGCGGTGAGGTAGGTGGTGTCCAGCGACAGCGGCAGACCGTCCAGCCACCGCAGCCGCTCCAGGTGCACGCCGCCCGCCGACGGCGCCACCCCGAGCCGCTCGGCGATCGGCACCGGCAGCTCCGCGACGGCCCGGGCGGAGCGGACCTCGTTGGTGATCGTGCCGTACCCGGTCATCGCCTCGGCCAGCCCGGCCAGCCGGTCGAGCCCGTGGCCGTACTTCGGCAGCACGACCCGCGTGCCCACTCCGCGCTGGCGCGTGATGACACCTTCCCGCCGCAGCAGCGCCAGCGCCTCGCGCACCGCGTTGCGGGAGGCGCCGAACTGCTCGCCCAGCTGCCGCTCGCCGGGCAGCACACCGTCGGCGAAGCGACCCGCCGTGATCTGGTACCGCAGCACGTCGGCCACCTGCCGCGCCCGCTCGGCGCGCGGCCGCGCGGAGCTCCACCCGGCCGGGATCCGCCTGCCTGCCGTCTCGTCCACGATCGGCACGCTACCCGGCGAACATTGCGCCAGAGTTACGCCACCCATATTGACCTGCGAAAACGTCCGACCAGGCACGATGGCGGGGCGGATCGGAGTTCCGCCGGGCGCACCTGGCCGCGACGCCCCGGAGGGAATGATCGTGTTGAGATGTGCCGATCGGACACCGACAGTTGTCAGGACGTGGAGCCGCAGCGTCGAGGTTCGGGGGTCGGGATGCAGGTCGCAAAGGGGTGGCCGCTCATCGTCGGGACCGCGCTCGCCTGCGCCCTGACCTCGTGCACGGAACCGGCGCCGAAGGTCTCAGCCGCGTCGGTGACCACCTCGGTGCCCGACGGGGCCGCGCAGGTCGGGCCCAGCGATCCGCTGGTCGTCACCGCCCACCGCGGCGTCCTCACCTCGGTCACCGTCACCGCGGACGGGGGAACCGCGGTCCCGGGCGAGCTGACCGACGGCGGCCGTCGGTGGAGCACCACCGTGCCGCTGGAGTTCAGCAAGACCTACCGGGTGCAGGCCCGCGCGCAGGACGCCGAGCGCATCCCGGCACCACCGGCCACCTCGACGTTCACCACCGCCACCCCGGTGGAGGAGATCACCGTGGAGCGGACCCGGCCCACCGCCGGTGCCGAGGTCGGCATCGCCATGCCGGTCTCGATCTACTTCAGCAAGCCGGTGACCGACCGCGCCGCCGTCGAGCGCCGCCTGTCGGTCGAACCGTCGGTGCCGACGGAGGGCTCGTTCCACTGGATGAGCGACGAGCAGGTCAACTGGCGGCCCAAGGACTACTGGCAGCCCGGCACCACCGTCCGGGTGCGGGCGCGGCTGTACGGGGTGAACGCCGGTGGCGGCGTGATGGGCACCGCCGACCACGAGAGCGAGTTCCGCATCGGGAGGGACCAGCGCGCCGTCGGCGACGTCAACGCCCACACCCTCACCGTCTTCCAGGACGGCCAGGAGATCAAGCGGCTGCCCGCCTCCTACGGCCGCAGCGTCTACCCCACCCAGTACGGCGTGCACGTGGCCTTCGAGAAGCACACCTCCACCCGGATGCGCTCGGACACCTGGGGCGGGCCGCAGAAGGGCGAACCCGGCTACTACGACGAGGTCCTGCCCTACGCGGTGCGCATCTCCAACAACGGCGAGTTCGTCCACGTCAACCCGGCCACCGTGTGGGCGCAGGGCGAGTCCAACGTCTCGCACGGCTGCGTGAACCTCTCCCCGGCCAACGGCAAGTGGTTCTTCGACTTCGTGCAGATCGGCGACCCGGTGGAGATCGTCGGCTCGGACCGCCCGCTGACCACCGCCGACGGCGACATCCCCGACTGGACCATCCCCTACGACGACTACATCAAGGGCAGCGCCCTCTACCAGGCGCGCTGAAGTCCCCACCGCTCACAGGTACTGGCCGAAGCGGTCGTCCCCGGTGGCCAGCTGGCTGATCCGCACGCCCGCCAGGTCGGCCGGGCGCAGCAGGCGGACTTCCGCCGGGTCGTGCTCGGTGGCGGTGATCCGCTCGCCCTGCAAGGCGATCGCCCGGTCCAGCAGGTTGCGCACCACGCGGCCGTTGCCGAAGGACTCGTCGCGCTTGGCCGCGCGCAGGATGCCGCGGACCTCCGCGCCGACGCCGTCGGCCAGGGCGAACCCGGCGCTGCCCGCCATCCGCTCGAAGATCGCGAGAAGTTCGGACTCGGCGTAGTCCGGGAAGTGCACCACGGAGGGGAACCGGGAGGCCAGGCCCGGGTTGGTGCGCAGGAACTCCACCATCCGGCTCTCGTAGCCCGCCGCGATCACCACCAGGTCGTCGCGGTGCTCCTCCATCAGCCGCAGCAGCTCGGCGATCGCCTCCGGGCCGTAGGACTGCCTGCCGTCCGGCGGGGTCAGCGCGTAGGCCTCGTCGATGAACAGCACCCCGCCCAGCGCGCTGTCCACCGCGGCGCGGACCTTCGGCGCGGTCTGGCCGATGTACTGGGCGATCAGGTCGGCGTGCGAGACCTCCACCAGGTGCCCGGAGGACAGCAGGCCGAGCTTGGCGTACACCGCCGCGACCAGCCTGGCCACCGTCGTCTTGGCCGTGCCCGGGTTGCCGGTGAACACCAGGTGCCGCATGCGCGAGCCCAGCGCCAGCCCCGCGCCGCGGCGCAGCCGGTCCGCTTCGGCCTCCGCCACCAGCAGCCGCACCTCGCGCTTGACCGACTCCAGGCCGACCAGGTCGTCGATCAGCGCCAGCGGGTCCTCCGGGAGGTCGGTGCGCACCCGCTCCACCGAGGTGTCCGGGACGTCGGCGGCCACGATCCGGTTGACCGCGCGCGGTTTCCGGCCGGCCAGGATCCGCCGGGACTGCGCGGAGATCGTGCGCTCCAGCAGGTGCACGGCCAGGCGGCCGTTGGTCATCGCCGCGGTGCGGCGGGAGGCGCGGACCAGCCTGGCCACCTTCGCCCGCACTCCGGTCGCCACGGTGAAACCCGCTTCGGCGGCCTTGCGCTCGAACAGCTCCACGACCTGCTCGTCGGTCAGGTCCGGGAAGCGCACCACCTTCGGGAAGCGGGCCGCCAGCTCCGGGGTCGCCTTGAGCAGCCCGTTCACCGCCGCGTCCGGACCGCACAGCACCACCAGCAGGTCGTCCGGGCGCGCCTGCAGGCCGGCCAGCAGCGCATCGATCACACCCCGGTTGCGGGAGTGGTCGAGATCGATGCCGGGGCGGGCCAGCGTGCCCGCGTCCTCGATGCACAGCACGCCGCCCGAGGCCTGGTCGATCGCGCGCTGCACGCCGACGGCCGCCTCCGCCAGGTGCCGCCCGGCCAGGTCCGCGCAGTCGACCACCACGAGGTGTCCCGACGACAGCACGCCGAGATCGGCGCACATCCGGCCCAGGATCCCGGCGGCGGTCGTCTTCCCGGTCCCGGTCGAACCGGTGAACACCAGGTGCCGCGGGCGGATCGCCTCCGGCATCCCGGCCTCCCGGCGCAGCTCCGCCGCCCGCACCTCGGCCAGCACCTGGTCCAGCTCGCGGCGGACCGACTCCAGGCCGACGCAGTCGGCGAAACCCGCACCGCGGACCGGGGATTCCGGCAGATCTCGGCGCAGCACCTCCAGCCGGCCGCCGCCGCTGCGGGCCCGTGCCGCTTCGACACCGCGCTCGGCCAGGTGCTCGACCAGGCGCGCGCCGCGCAGGTTCTGCTGCCCGGCCGCCGCCAGCCGCGCGCCCTCCCGGGCGGCGTCGTCGGCGACCACCGCTTCCCGCCGGGCCACCGCGCGCCGGAACAGCTCCACGCGCTCGTCCTCCGTGAACGCCCGGGTGGCGGCGACCCGGAACTGCTGCAGCAGCGCGGGATTCACCTCACCCACCCGGTCCGCGCCCCCGGCCCGGCACACCGCGATGACGTGCAGGTCCGGCACCCGGCTCAGCAGCCGCCGCAGCTCCTCCAGCAACGCCGCCCCGGACCACTCCAGGCCCGCCAGCCGGTCGAGGCCGTGCAGCACCAGCAGATCCCGCGAACCGAGGGCGTAGGTCTTCTGCTGCAGGTGCACCACGGCGTTGCTGACGTCCAGGCTGGCGAACTCCGCCTCGGAGACCCACATCTCCTGCCGCTGCGCACCGGCCTTGAGCAAGGCACCGCGCAGCAATCGCAGCGCGGTGCCGCGGCCGGTGCTTTCCGGGCCCGTCAACAACATTCGCACCGCACGGCCGTCCTGGGCAGCGGCCAGCTCGGTGCGCAGCGCCGACACCAGCTCCGGCTGCCCCACCAGCTCGGCGGCCGGATCTTCTTGCGCCGCCGGCAGGTCCTCGCCGGTGGTCAGCTTCGCCGCCAGCGGGTTGCGGACCCGGCGCGGCTGGGCGAGCACCCGCAGCTGCTGCTGGAAATCGCGGACCAGGATGCCGCAGCTCGGCGTCACCACGCCGTGCGGCAGCCCCTGCACCACTCCGCTGATCCGCATCGCCATGTCGAGCCAGGCGCGGCAGACGTCGACCTCACCGGCCAGCACCGCGCGCCCGAGCCAGGCCAGCACCTGGCCGTGCCACCGGTCGGCGTTGAACGTCGCCCGGTAGCCGGCGAACATGCTCTGCACGGTCTCGAACATCGGGCGCCCGGTGGTCAGCGCGAGCTCCACCGGCACTTCCACCAGATCCGCGTGCAGCATCAGGTGCGCCAGCACGGCCTCGTGCTCCATGCCGGGACCGACGTCGGGCACCGGGCCGGGGCTCACCGCGCTCGGCACCCGCTCCAGCAGCCGCTGGTGCGCGGCCAGGAAACCCGAGCACGCCCAGTCCAGGTAGGCGGCCGGGCCGGCGAGTTCGGGCAGCGCGGCCAGCACCGATTCGTCCGCCCGCTGCGCCCACGCCTCCCGAAGCGTCTCGACCGGGGCGAGGAGATCCTGCTTGGCCAGCGCCGGATCGGCGGCGCGCAGGTCGTGCAGGGCGATCAGCGCCTGCCTGCGCGCCTCGACGGGTTCGAGCCCGGCGAAGACGTCCAGGCAGCGGCGGGCCAGGTCGAACGCCGCCTCCCGCAGCTCCGGATCGTCACCGGCACCGGTCAGCAGCCACTCCGCGGGAAGCCGGAACACCGCCGCGTGCGCGCTCCACGACCAGCTGCGCACCGGCGACCACGGCTGGGCCACGAACCCGCTCAGCGTCTCGCACTGCACGTCGGCGGCGTTGCCGCCGCGCACCGCCACCGTGCCGAGCAGGAACTCCAGCAGGCACCACAGCTCGGCACCGACGACCGTGGTGCCCTCGGCGTAGAACTCCGGCAGCTCCACCGCCAGCCGCTCGGCGGCCGGATCCCGGTTGAGCTCCTCCGCGCGCTCCCAGATCTCCTGGTACAGCCCGTCCGGAACCCGCCACGGGCCGTGGGCGTACACGTCCAGCACGGGTTCATCGGACAGCAGCAGTCGCAGGTGCTCGGGCAACGTCGGTCGGTCCACGATCGGCCAGACTACTGACGCGCGTCACCTGCTCGGGGGAGAACCCGCACTCAGGGCATGGCCAGCACGATCTTGCCGAGCGCCTCACCGGTGCGCAGCCGGTCGAGGGCTTCGGCGGCTCTGGCCAACGGGAAGACCTCGTCGACGACCGGTCTGATCCGGCCCTCGGCCACCGCGGGCAGCACCTCCGGCACGAGCCCGGCGAGCACCTCGCCCAGCTCGGCGGGCCGTCCGAAGCCGAACGAGACGCCGCGCAGGTGCAGGTGCCGGTAGGACAGGTGGTCCAGGTTGATCGTGGACTCCGCCCGGTCCAGGCGGCCGATGTTGACCAGGTGCCCGTCGACGCGGGTGGCCGGCAGGCAGGCCGCGAAGAGCCGTCCGCCCACGTGGTCGAGCACCACGTCCACGCCCTCACCGCCGGTGGCCTCCAGCACCTCCTCGGTCAGGTCCTCGCCCGGGCCGACGACGACCACGTCCGCTCCCGCGCTGGCCAGCAGCGCCTCCTTCGACGCCGTCCGGGTGGTGCCCACGACCGTCGAAGCTCCGAGCACCTTGGCGATCTGCACGCCGAGCAGCCCGATCGCCGAAGCGGCACCGGTGATGAGCACCGACTGACCGGCCCGGAACGCGCCCAGGCACAGCGCGCCGTGCTCGGTGAGCAGGCCGGTCGGCAGCGAGGCGGCCTCCTCGTACCCGGCCGCGCCGGGAATGGGCAGCACGTGCCGGTGATCCGCGCGGACGTACTGGGCGAAGCTGCGCGGCTGGGTGCCCATCACCCGCTCCCCCACCAGCACGCCGGTGACACCCGGCCCCACGGCGCAGACCTCACCGGCGAACTCGTACCCGGCCTGGTACGGCTCGCCCGCGCCGCCGGAGGAGGGATCGGCGGCGGCCAGCACCTGGGCGTCGGCGTTGTTCAGCGCCGCCGCGCGCACGCGCACCAGCACCTGACCGGGCCCGGCGTCGGGCACCGGGACCTCCCGGGCCTCCCACTCGGGGCCGGTGCCGCCGAACAGCGCGATCATCGTCGCGGGCATGCCGATCTCCTCCGTGGAGCACCTGGCCGAAGAGGTCGCCCCAGGATGGCCGCCGGGCGAACCGCCCGCACCTCAGCCGGACCTATGCGGTGGCCGGGTCGGCAGCGCAGTCCGGGCACAGGCCCCAGTAGATGACCTCGGCTTCGTCGATCGTGAAGCCCCGGGCATCGGAAGCGGTCAGGCAGGGCGCGGCGCCCACGGCGCAGTCGACGTCGGCGACCACTCCGCAGGACCGGCACGCGAGGTGGTGGTGGTTGTCCCCCACCCGCGCCTCGTAGCGGGCCAGCGAACCCATCGGCTGGATGCGGCGCAGCAGGCCGGCGGCGGTCAGCGCCCGCAGCACGTCGTAGACGGCCTGGTGGGACACCTTCGGGAGCACCTCCCGCACCGCGCCGATGATCGACTCGGTGTCCGCGTGCGGGTGGGCGTGCACCGCCGACAGCACGGCGACCCGCGGTCGGGTCACGCGCAGTTCTGCCTCGCGCAGCAGGTGCTCGAGGTCGGCTGTCGTCGGCACGCGCCGAAGTCTGGTCCGGTTTCCGGGGTCGATCAAGAACGTTTCGTACACCCGCAACTATTTTCGATCAACACTGAAAGAATCGATAGTTCTGTACTGCAGGTGCCGATCACTCCCCGGCCCGACATGGATACGTATAGGGGGTATGAAGCCGGATAGTTAGTGACTCCCGTCACTATTTCCAACACCATCCCCGCCGCAGCGCCCTCAAAGAGCACCCAAGAGCCCTCGATCTGGCCGCCACACCAGGGAAAACGCCCCCCCGACGACGACGCCTGCAACCACTCCTCGCGGCAGCACTCCCGCAGGCTTGCACTTCATACCCCCTGGGGGTATAAATCTCGTATCGCAAGGAACACCTACCCCCTACGGGTAAAGCCAAAGAGGAGCTCCCGATGACCGAGTCCACCTTCACCGTCGTCGGCATGACCTGCGGGCACTGCGTCCAGTCGGTGACCGAGGAGGTCAGCCAGATCTCCGGTGTCTCCGAGGTCGCCGTCGACCTGCCCACCGGAGCGGTGACCGTCTCCAGCACCGCAGCGATCAGCACCGACGAGGTGCGTGCCGCCGTCGAGGAGGCCGGCTACCAGCTGGCCGGCAGTTGACCTGGAACCGGCCGGGCCTGCGGGCCCGGCCCCGCACGCAGTGAGGATTCGCCATGAACGCAGCAGGAAAGCTCTCCGCCTACGGTGCGGTGCTCGCTCTGGTCGCCGGTGGCGCCTGGGCGGTCGGCACCGCTGTCGGCCCCCTCTCGGCCGCCCCCGCCCCGAGCAGCCACGACGGCATGCCCAGCGGCGACGGGCACGGGAACGCCCACGGCGCCACCGTCGCGGAGACCGACCTGCCCGGTGGGCTCGCGTCGTCCCGGGGCGGCTACACCTTCACCTCCACCGCGACCACCCGGAACGCCGGTACCACCGAGCCCTTCTCCTTCCGCGTCCTCGGCCCGGACGGGCGCGCGGTCACCGCCTTCGACGTCGAGCACGACAAGCGCATGCACCTGATCGTGGTGCGCCGAGACACCGCGGGATTCCAGCACCTGCACCCGGAGATGGCCGCCGACGGCACCTGGAGCACCCCGCTGGAGCTGCCCGACGCCGGCAGCTACCGGGTCTTCGCCGACTTCACCCCGACCGGCGGGGCGGCGACCACCCTCGGCACCGACATCGCCGCAGCCGGCGAGTTCGAGCCGCGCGGGTACGCCCCGTCGCGGGTCGCCGAGGTCGACGGCTACCAGGTCCGGCTCGACGGTGAGCTCGTCGCGGGCCAGTCGTCGCCGCTGCGGCTGACGGTCAGCAAGGACGGCGCGCCCGTCACCGATCTGCAGCCCTACCTGTCCGCCTACGGCCACCTGGTCGCGCTGCGCGGCGGCGACCTCGCCTACCTGCACGTGCACCCGGAAGGCGCGCCCGGCGACGGCCGCACCGCACCCGGCCCGCAGATCGACTTCGTCGCGGCGGTGCCGAGCGCGGACACCTACCGGCTGTTCCTGGACTTCCAGCACGACGGCGTCGTGCGCACCGCGGAGTTCACAGTGGACACCAGCGGCAGCGCCCCCGCGGCGGACCAGCCCGGTCACACCGGGCATTGATGCGAGAACAAACCTGGTCGATCGACTTCGTCCATCAGTCCGCAACCGCGAGACATACCGCAACAGCGAAATGAGTTGCCGCAAGCGCGAAGCGCTTATCCCACCATCGCAACTCGCACCGCCGCGGGTTCTCAGACGTTTCCTGGCGAGGACGGCCCCTCCGCCGTGTATTGGACGAGGGGCACCCGCAGTCCAGGAAGCGTCTGAGGTTCCGCCACCCGCACCGCCACGCAAAACGAGCGTGGAATCACTCATCGAGGAGAAACTGCAATGACCACCCAGGAGCGAACACCGCAGAGCACCGGCGAGGTGGAACTCGCCATCTCCGGGATGACCTGCGCTTCGTGCGCGGCGCGGATCGAGCGGAAGCTGAACAAGCTCGACGGTGTCGTGGCGACGGTGAACTACGCGACCGAGAAGGCTAAGGTCAGCATCCCGGACGGAGTCGACCCGCAGCAGCTGGTCGAGGCCGTCGAGGCCGCTGGCTACAGCGCAACGCTGCCCAAGACCGAGCGGGAGGGCTCGGCCGACCAGCCGGAGTCCGGAGAAGCCGACGATCCGACGCGTTCGCTGCGGCAGCGGCTGGTGGTCTCGGCGGTGCTGTCGGTGCCGGTGATCGCGATGGCGATGGTCCCGGCGCTGCAGTTCACCTACTGGCAGTGGATCTCGCTGGTCCTCGCCGCCCCTGTGCTGGTGTGGGGCGCGCTGCCGTTCCACAAGGCCGCCTGGACGAACCTGCGCCACGCAACGGCCACGATGGACACGTTGGTGTCGATGGGCACCATCGCGGCGTTCCTGTGGTCGTTGTACGCGCTGCTGTTCGGAACCGCCGGAGTGCCCGGCATGACGCACCCGTTCGAGCTGACCATCCAGCGGATGAGCGGTGACGGCTCGATCTACCTCGAAGTCGCCGCCGGCGTGACCACCTTCATCCTCGCCGGGCGCTACTTCGAAGCGCGCTCCAAGCGCCGTGCCGGTGCCGCCCTGCGAGCACTGCTGGAACTCGGCGCCAAGGACGTCGCGGTCCTGCGCGACGGCCGCGAGGTGCGCATCCCCACCGCTGAACTCGCCGTCGACGACCGGTTCGTCGTCCGGCCCGGAGAGAAGATCGCCACCGACGGAGTGGTCGAGGAAGGCAACTCGGCGGTCGACGCGAGCATGCTCACCGGCGAATCCGTGCCCGTCGAGGTCGGACCCGGCGCCACCGTCGTGGGCGCCACCGTCAACGCGGGCGGGCGGCTCGTCGTGCGGGCCACCCGGGTCGGCTCGGACACCCAGCTGGCGCAGATGGCCAAGCTGGTCGAGGACGCCCAGACCGGCAAGGCCGAGATCCAGCGCCTCGCCGACCGGGTCTCCGCGGTGTTCGTGCCCATCGTGATCGCGCTCGCGGTCGGAACCCTGGCCTTCTGGCTCGGCAGCGGCGGTGGGGCCGCGGCGGCGTTCACCGCTGCGGTGGCGGTGCTGATCATCGCCTGCCCGTGCGCGCTCGGGCTGGCCACGCCCACCGCGCTGCTGGTGGGCACCGGTCGCGGCGCGCAGCTGGGCATTCTGATCAAGGGACCCGAAGTCCTGGAGTCCACCCGCCGCATCGACACCGTCGTGCTGGACAAGACCGGCACCGTCACCACCGGCCAGATGGAACTCATCGACGTTCACACCACCGACGACACCGACCGCGACGAGGTCCTGCGCATCGCCGGTGCGCTGGAGAACGCCTCCGAGCACCCGATCGCCCAGGCCATCGCCCGCGGCGCCCAGCAGCGCATCGGTGAGCTGCCCGCCGTCGAAGGCTTCACCAACGTCGAAGGACTCGGCGTTCAGGGCATCGTCGACGGCCACGCCGTGATCGCCGGCCGGACCGCCCTGCTGGAGCAGTGGAGCCAGCACCTCACCCCCGAACTGGCCGAAGCGAAGGCCGCGGCCGAGCAGCAGGGCAAGACCGCCATCGCCGTGGCGTGGGACGGGCAGGCGCGGGCGGTGCTGGTGGTGGCCGACACCATCAAACCCACCTCCGCCGAAGCCATCACCCAACTCCGCGCACTCGGACTCACCCCGATCCTGCTCACCGGCGACAACACCGCCGTCGCCCGCTCCGTAGCCGCCGAAGTCGGCATCACCGAAGTCATCGCCGAAGTCCTGCCCAAGGACAAAGCCGACATCATCACCCGCCTGCAGAACGACGGCAAAGCCGTCGCCATGATCGGCGACGGCGTCAACGACGCCGCCGCCCTCGCCCAAGCCGACCTCGGCCTGGCCATGGGCACCGGCACCGACGTCGCCATCGAAGCCAGCGACATCACCCTCGTCCGCGGCGACCTGCGCACCGCAGCAGACGCCATCCGACTCTCCCGCCACACCCTCCGCACCATCAAAGGCAACCTCTTCTGGGCCTTCGCCTACAACATCGCCGCCCTCCCACTCGCCGCCACCGGACTCCTCAACCCCATGATCGCCGGAGCAGCCATGGCCTTCAGCAGCGTCTTCGTCGTCACCAACAGCCTCCGACTCCGCACCTTCCGCACCACCGCGGCAACCTCCTGAGGCGAACCGAACCGAAACCGGCAGGCAACGGGCCACCGCGCGACCGCGGTGGCCCGTTGCGCCCTACCGGTCCCGGCCCGGATGTTCAACGCCCGCGCCGAGATCTACCCAGAAGTGTCCACTGTAGATGCCAGCGGTCCCGGCTTTCGCTATGTTCGCCGTGACATCCCGGCAGTGCAGTGAGGAGAAGTGATGCAACGGTCTCGGGAGCTCCCGATCCACATGCAGCGCAACGGATTCGACCCGGTACCAGAACTGAACGCGATCCGGCAGCGCGACGGCGTCGTGCGCAGCACCAGCCCGTTCGGACTGGACACCTGGGTGGTGACCCGCTACGCCGACGTCCGGCAGGTGCTCTCCGACTGGGAGAGCTTCAGCAACGTCCTGCCCGGCTCCCCGGAGTCCGGCGAAGGGCAGGCCGTGATGCGCAGCGCGGGCAACGTGCTCGTCGTCGACCCGCCCGAGCACACCAGGCTGCGGCGGACCGTCGCATCGGAGTTCACCTCCCGCCGGCTCAACCGGCTGGAGCCGCGCATCACCAGGATCGTCAACGACCACCTCGACGCCCTCGAACGCTCCGGATCTTCCGGCGACCTCGTCGCCTCGTTCTCGATTCCGGTGCCCTCGCTGGTCATCTGCGAGCTGCTCGGCGTCCCGTTCGAAGACCGGGAGGACTTCCTCCGGTACACCAACGGATTCCTCAACACCTCCTTCTCCGCCGAGGAACGCATGGCGCTGCACGCCGAGTCGCACGCGCACCTCGCCCGGCTCGCAGCCCGGAACCGGGTCGATCCGGGCGAGGGACTGCTGGGCCGGATGGTGCTCGAACACGGCGACGAGCTCAGCGACGCGGAGATCGTCGGCATGGTCAGCCTGCTGCTGCTGGTCGGGCACGAAACCACCTCCGACATGCTGTCGCTGGGCACGTTCGCGCTGCTGCGGCACCCCGATCAGCTCGACCGGCTGCGGCGGGACCCCGAGATCATCGACGCGGCGATCGAGGAGCTGCTGCGCTGGCTCACGATCGCGCACACCAGCACGACGAAGGTGGCCACCAGGCAGGTGGAGATCGCCGGGCACGTGATCAACTCTGGTGATCTGGTGATCTGCTCGCTCCCCGCGGCCAACCGGGACCCGGTCCTCGTCGCGCGGCCGGACGAGCTGGACATCACCCGTCCCCCGTCCCGGCACGTCGCGTTCGGGCACGGCCCGCACCACTGCATCGGCGCGCCGCTGGCCCGCCTGCAGCTGCGGATCGCGCTGCCCGTCCTGCTCTCGCGGTTCCCCAGCCTGAAGCTGGCCGCCGAGCCCGAGTTCCGCTCCGGCCACCTGACCCACGGTCTGAAATCCCTGCCGATCGCCTGGTGAACCGCTGGTGCGGTGCTGCGCCCCGGTGGGGCGCAGCATCACATCAGTGCTTCGCTCTGGTGGAGATCACCGGTCCGGGCTGATCCCGAACCCACCGGGATCACCAGGTGGGTCGGCTCCGGGGCGCTGTCGTCGATGCTGGCGGTGAACTCCTTGCCGTCGTCGCGGCAGACGAACTGCATCACCTGCCGGCCCGCCGCGGCGGCCCGGATCAGCCCGCCCGTGGTCGCCCACACCCCGGAGAGGTAGAAGTTCTGCAGGCCCGGCAGCCGCGGCCCGTGCTTCTTGATCACCTTCTCCATCGTCTCGCCGCCGTCGACGAACGGCTGCCAGCCCAGCACCGTGCCGTTGTAGTTCCCGGTGTAGCGGACCTGGGTCAGCGGCGTGGAGATGTCCCGGACGACGACGGAGTCCTTCAGCCCCGGGTAGCGGCCGTCGAGGAAGTCCACGATGGCGTCCTTGACCCGGCGCTTCGCCGCGTAGTAGTCGACGCCGCGCCGAACCGAGAGGGTGTGCCGGGGCTCGCCCTTGCGGATCCGGGTCGCCTGTTCCGGCCCGGTGGCCAGCTCGCGCCACGGCGCGATGTCGCAGAAGTAGGTGGCGTAGACGATGGTCTTGCCCGCAGGCGCCAGCTCCGGGTAGTGCGAGCTGCGGAACTGGACGTTGATGCTGGGGTGGCGGATGCCGGTCAGCTGCGCGGCCACCTCCTCCTCCAGCAGGTGCGTGGTGCACGGTTCGCCGTCGGGGAAGGGCCGGTCCAGCCCGAGGAACAGCGCGAAGTACCCGGGGAAGATGTTGCCGGGCTCGTCGATCGTGCTGGTGTAGAGCTCGCGGTGGGTGTCGGTGAGGTAGCGGCCGCCGAGCAGCTTCATCGTCGTGGTGTGCCCGTCGCAGGCCGACACCACGATGTCGGCGCGGAACTCGCGCCCGTCGCTGAGCCGCACACCGACCGCGCGGTCGTCCTCCACCAGCACCTCCTCGACCTTCGCGTTGTAGTCGATCTCGCCGCCGAGCCCGCGGTAGCGGCGCTCGATCGACTCGGCCAGGCCGAGCGAGCCGCCCTCCGGGACCCCGGCTGAGCCGTTGGCGTGCGCGGCGAGCTGGAAGTAGAACGGCAGCACCGGGAACGCCGCGTGCTTCTCGTAGAGGATGAAGTTGAACGCCTCGCGCAGCAGCGGATCGCGGAACCTTGCCGAGTAGTCCGTCATCAGCGTGCCGATCGACTTGCGGATGAGGTTGAAGTACGGCGCGAACGAGGCCAGCATCCGCCAGCGCTCGAAGGTGCTCATCAGGCCGACCGGCTTGAGGAACGGGTACACCGACAGCAGCTTGCGGAACCGGCGCAGCCCGTTGCAGAAGTCCCGGATCAGCCGGGCGTCGGCCGGTGAGATCTCCAGCAGGTGCGCTTGCAGCCGGTCCGGGTCGGAGTAGAAGTACACCGCCCGGCCGTCCCGGGCGCGCACGATGTTGAACACGTCGAAGTGGCGCATCTCCTTGCCCTGCAGGGCACCGAGCTCCAGCCAGATCTGGTGCATCTCGTTTCCGGGGCCGTTGCCGAGCAGCCAGCTCACGCAGCAGTCGAAGGTGAAGCTGCCCTTGTCCCAGGCGGTGCAGCAGCCGCCGGGGATCTCGTGCATCTCGAAGATCCGGCTGCGGTAGCCGTTCATCTGGGCGTAGCAGCCGGTAGACAGGCCGCCCAGCCCGCCACCGACGATGATCACGCTCTGCCGCGACATGTTCAGGCCTCCTCGGTGAATTGCATCGGACGGACGTCCAGCTGCGGCAGGTGGCCGAGCATCTCCGGTCGCCAGCGCACGTCGTCGGGGCTTTCCCAGGCGCGGAACGGGATGCCGAGCTCCTCGCACAGGAACTGGACGGCGAACCGGCCGCTCGAAGCCGCCCTGATCAGCCCGCCGCCGACGACCCACTGCCCCGCCATGGAGAACCCGTCCAGGCCCGGCAGCCGCATCCGCTGCCGGTTCACCAGCTGGGTCACCAGGTCGTCGGCCTCGGTGAAGCCGATCCAGGCGAGGATGCTGCCGTTGTGGTTGCCGGTGTAGCGGTGGTTGGTCGTCGGCGTGGCCACGTCGACGATCTCGATGCGCCCGTCGACACCGGGGTAGCGCTCCACCAGGAAGCGCCGGGTGAAGTCGGCGACCTCCTTCTTCTGCGCCCAGTACTCCCGCCGGTTGCGGGTGCGCAGTTCCCGCCAGTAGCCGAAGTCGCTGAAGTAAGTGCAGTGGAACAGCGACTTGCCCGGCGGCGCGCAACCCCGCCAGTAGCGCGACCGCAGCTGGACCACGATGCTGTCCCGCATCGCCCCCGGCAGCCTCGAACTGTCCTCTTCGGACAGCAGGAAGGTGGTGCTGTGCGGGGTTTCCGGCGGCGGTTCGCCGTCGACGCCGACGAACGCCGACACCACGCCCGGGTACAGCGTCCCGGGCTCGTGCAGCAGCTCCTCGTACAGCTTGTCCAGGGTCGGGCTGGTGTACTCGCCGCCCAGCAGGCGGTAGATCGTGGTGTACCCGTCGCAGGCCGAGATGACGTGGTCGGCGTAGTGGCGGCTGCCGTCCTTGAGCTCGACGCCGACTGCCCGGCCATCCTCGACCAGGATCCGCCGCGCCCGTGCGCGGTAGCTGATCCGGCCGCCGAGCGCGGCGTAGCGGTTCTCGATGGAGCGCGCCAGCCCCAGCGAGCCGCCCTCCGGGAAACCCGCGTTGCCGTGGTGGGCGCAGGCCAAGTTGTACAGGTAGGGCAGCAGCGGGAATCGCTCGTGGTCCTGGAAGAAGACGTTCGGCAACGCCCGCCCCAGGAACGAGTCGGTGAACCTCCCGCTGAAGTCGGTCATCTGCGTCGCCGAGGTCCGCCAGAAAAGCAGGAACGCCGGCAGCACCTCGCGCACCATCGCCAGCTTCTCGGGAAGCGTCTTCAACGGCGGCGGCTTCAGGAACGGGAAGACGTCGAGCTTGAGGAACCGCCGCAGGTCCCGGCAGAACGACTTGATCCGGCGCGCGTCATCCGGCGAGATGGTCCGCAGGTGCCGCTCCAGCCGGCCCGGGTCGTGGTAGAACCGGACCTCCCGGCCGTCCTCGCCGACGACCCGGTTGAAGGTGTCGAAGTTGGTGATCTCCTTGCCGTCGAGCGCGCCGAGCTCCCGCCAGATCTGGTTGGCCTCGTTGCCCGGCGCGGTCCCGATCAGCCACTCGATGCAGTAGTCGAAGATGTAGCCCTCGCGCGACCACGCGGTGCAGCACCCGCCCGGCAGCACGTGCTTCTCGAGGACGTGGCTGTCCATCCCGCTCATCTGCGCGTAGCAGCCGGCCGCCAGACCCGCGATGCCGCCGCCGATGATGAGCACGCTCGGTTTGCTCTCACGCATCGGTACCAGCGCCTTGAAGGATCCCGCGCACCAGACCGGCGTTGGCCGGCAGGTGCGTCTCGTCGAGCATCTCGGCGTGGCTGCCCGATCCGCGGTGCAGGTCGCTGCGCGTGGCGGAGCTGCCGTGCCAGCTTCCGGGCGCGCCGGTGGCGTACTGCTCGGCCTTGGCCTCGTCGGAGATCACGCTCACCGCGGCCCGGACCGTGCCGGTGTTCGGCGTCCGGCTGCTGTGGTCGAGGTAGTCGCGGGCCTGCTCCCGGGTTTCGGCGGCGACCACCTCGGAACCGGTGTGCCTGCGCAGGTGCTCGGCCAGTTCGCGTTCGAACGCTTCGAGGTGCTCCTCGCCGAGCTCGAAGGATTCGCCGATCCGGTAGGAGTCCATGATGATCACGTCGGAGACCTCCCGGCCGCGCCGCTCCAGCTCGCCGGCGACCTCGAAGGCCAGGTTCCCGCCCAGCGAGTAGCCGAGCAGGGCGCACCGGCCCGTGGGCTGGAGGTCCTCGACCAGGTCCGCGTAGCGGGGCACCTTGTCGTCCCCGGTCAGGTAGTTGAACGCCACCACCCGGTGGGCGGGCAGGTGCTCGGCGAAGCGGCGGTAGACCAGGCCGTGCCCGCCGGCGGGCGGGAAGCAGAACAGCGGTGTGCCGTGGTCGCTGAAGGTCAGGTACGGCTGGGCGCCGCCGATCCGGCCGGTGATGATGTGCTCCAGCGTGGTCGCCATGCCCTGCAGGGTGGTGACCTTGAACAGCTGGCTGACCGGGATGCTGATGTTGAACTCGTGCTGCAGGTGGTGGATCAGCTCGATCAGCCGGATGGAGTTGCCGCCGACCTCGAAGAAGTCGTCGCGCAGCGTCACCCGGTCCAGGCCGAGGACCGATTTCCAGTGCTCGGCCATGCGTTCCTCGAACAGGGTCACCGGCAGCTCGTCGGTCTCCTCCCGGACGACCTCCGGGGCGGGCAGCGCGGCGAGGTCGACCTTGCCGTTGGTGGTCAGCGGCAGACCGCCGACTTCGATGAGGTGGGCCGGGATCATGAACGTCGGCAGGTACTCCGCCAGGTGCCTGCGCAGCGCCCGCACGTCCAGCGCCACCCCGTCGGCGGGCACGCAGTAGGCGCACAGCACGTTGTTGCCGTCGGCGCCCGCGCGGGCCGTGACGACCGCCTGGGCGAGTCCCGGCCAGGACGCCAGCCGGGCTTCGATCTCACCGGTCTCGATGCGGTGCCCGTGCACCTTCACCTGCGAGTCCGCGCGGCCGAGCAGGTGCGCGATGCCGTCGGCGTCCCAGCGGGCCAGGTCACCGGTCCGGTACAGCCGCACCGGCTCGCCGTCGAAGGTGCGGGTGACGAAGCGCTGCGCGGTCAGCTCCTCGTCGAGGTAGCCCAGCGACACCCCGGCACCGCCGACCCACAGCTCCCCCGGCACGCCCGGCGGCACCGGCCTGCCGTGCTCGTCGAGGATGTAGAGCGTGCTGTTGGGCAGCGGCCGGCCGATCGGCACCAGCTGGCTCGGTGCCAGGTGGTCGGTCGGCCCCTCGAAGTAGGCGCTGTCGATGGTGGCCTCGCTGAGCCCGTAGGAGTTGAGCACCCGGGTGCCCGGGCCGCACAGCGCGCGCAGCCGCTGGTACTCCTCGACCTTCCACGCGTCGGAGCCGACGACCAGCAGGCGCATGAAGTCCAGGCGCTGCCCGGCTCGCTCGCAGTGCTCGACCAGCCCGCGGACGACGGCGGGCACGAACTCGGCGCAGTCGACGCGCTCGGCGCGCATCGCATCGTGCAGCCGGGCGGTGTTGAACAGCAGGTCCCGGTCGACCAGCACGAGGGTTCCGCCGGAGCACAGGGCCCGCACCAGGTCGCCGGTGAACACGTCGAAAGCGGGGCTCGCCAGCTGCAGGTGCACGTGGACGTCCTCGCCGAGCCGGTACTCCGCGTACCAGGAGTGGTAGGCCGAGGACAGGTTGCGGTGGCTGACCCGCACCGCCTTGGGGCGACCCGTCGAACCCGAGGTGTAGATGACGTAGGCCGGTGATCCGGGGTCGACCGGGCGGTCCGCCGCCTCCGGCCCGGCCGTGCTCAGCAGCTCGGCAGGTGTCAGCACCACGCCCACACCGCCGAGCCGGTCCCGGTGGCTGTCGTCGACGACGGCCAGCACGGCACCGGCGTCGCGCACCATGTCGGAGAGCCGGTCCACCGGGTAGCCGGGGTCGAGCGGCAGGTAGGCACCGCCTGCGTGCAGCACGGCCAGCAGCGCGACGATCAGCTCCGGCGACTTCTCCATGCACAGCGCCACGACCGCGCCGTTGATGACGCCGAGCTCGCGCAGCCGGTGCGCCATCCGCCGGGACTCGCGGTCGAGCTCGCGGTAGCTGAGCCGCCGGGTCTCCCCCGTCTCCGATGGCATCGAAACGGCGATCGCGTCCGGGGTCTCGGCGGCCGCCCGGCCGATCAGGTGGTGCACCGGCACGTCGTCGGCAGCCCGCCGGATCACCCCGCTGAAGCCCCGCAGCAGCCGCTCGGACTCGGCGGCGTCGAGCATCTGGAGCTGGGTGATGGGTTCGGCGGCGGGCGTCCTGGTCAGCGAGTCGACCAGGTTGCGGTAGTGCCCGGCCAGCCTGCTGATGGTGCCGGCCCGGAACAGGTCGGAGTTGTACTTGAAGACGCAGTGGAACCGGCCGTCCGCCTCGTCCTCGTAGGCCGACAGCGTCAGGTCGAACTGCCCCTCCTCCTCCGGCAGCTCGATGTAGTCCAGCCGGTAGCCGTACTTCTCGGTGGCCACCTTGTGCACGAGCAGGATGAACATGGCCTGGAACAGCGCCGACCGGCTCGGGTCGTGCGCCCCGCCGAGCTCGTCCACCAGCAGCACGAACGGGTACTCCTGGTGGTCCAGTCCGTTGAGGACGGTCTCGCGGGTGCGCGCCAGCAGCTCGCCGACCGTCGGGTCGCCGGTCATGTCCACGTACAGCGGCAGCGGGTTGATGAAGTAGCCGTACACCGAGGCGAACTCGTCCTGCGTGCGGCCGCTGACCGGGCTGCCGACGATCACGTCGTCCTGCCCGGAGTACCGGCTGAGCAGCAGCGAGTAGGCGGCCAGCAGCACCACGAACACGGTCACGTCGTGCTCGCGGGCCAGCGCGTGCACCCGGGCGGTGAGCTCCTCGTCGAGGACGAAGAACTCCGAGGCGCCGTTGTTGGTCTGCACCGCCGGGCGCGGGCTGTCGGTGGGCAGGTTCAGCACCGGTGGTTCGGCGGGCAGCGCCTGCCGCCAGTACTCCAGCATCCGGCGCGCGTCGTCACTTGCCAGGAACCTGTTCTGCCAGTTGAGGAAGTCCAGGTAGGTGGCCGTCACCGGCGGGAGTTCGGCGCGGTGCCCGGCGCGCAGCGCCTCGTAGACCGCGAGCAGCTCCTCGATGAAGGTGAAGGTGGAGATCGCGTCGGAGACGATGTGGTGCACCGCCTTGGTGATCACCCACCGGTCCGGGCCGCGGCGGAACAGCCGGAACCGGATCAGCGGGTCGTTCTCCAGGTCGTAGGGCTTGCGGTACTCGTGGATGATCAGCTGGTAGACGTCCTCCCAGGGCTGGTCCTGGACGTCGAACAGCTCGACGTCCGGCTTGACCTCCTCGGAGATCCGCTGCACCGGCTCGCCGTCGACGAGCACGAAGTTGGCCCGCAGGCTGGGGTGGCGCGCCAGCATCGCGCGGAACGCCTCGAACATCAGGTCCGGGTCGAGCTCGGTGCGCACCTCCACCGCACCGCCGATGTTGTAGGCGAAGCCGTCCGGGTTGAGCTGCTTGAGGAACCACAGCGCCTGCTGGTTCTGCGTGAGCGGGTACTGCCGCTCGTCGCGGAACTCCTCGACCTCCGCGGCCGGTCCGGTGTCGGTCCCGGCCGCGTCGAGCTGTTCGTGCAACCGGCCGACGAGGTCGGTGACCGGTGAGCTGCCCAGCAGCGCCACCACCGGCAGCGCGACGCCGAATTCGGCGTGGGTGCGGGCGCGGACCTCCATCGCCAGCAGCGAGTCCAGGCCGAGCGCGCCCAGCCCGGAGTTCTCGTCGACCTGATCCGGCCGCACCCGCAGGACGCCGGCGACGAGTTCGGTGAAGTGCCGGGTCAGCAGTTCGCGCCGCTGATCCGGTGCGGTGGCGCGGAATTCCTCCAGGAAGCCGCCCGCGGTCCCGCCGTCGTCGGCCGCTTCGGCGGCCAGCTCGGCCACCAGCGGCGGCGGCGTGGTGTACCAGGCGGTGAACAGCGGCCAGTCGACGATGGTGGCCACCAGCAGCTGCGGGTGGCCCTGGTCCATCACCCGTTCCAGCACCGCCATCCCGGCTTCCGGGGACAGCGAGCTCATGCCGCGGTTGTTGCGGTAGTGCTCGACCAGGCCGAGGTCGGCGATCATGCCCGTCGCCCACGGCCCCCAGTCGACGCTCAGCGCCGGGAGCCCGAGCGAGCGCCGGTGGTGGGCCAGCGCGTCGAGGAAGGCGTTGCCCGCCGCGTAGTTCGTCTGCCCGGCGGTGGTGAGCACCGAGGCGATGGAGGCGAAGAGCACGAAGTGGTCGAGCGGATCGTCGCGCAGCTGCCGGTGCAGCACGGTGGCGCCGACGGTCTTGGGGTCGTGCGCGGCGTCGAAGGTCTGCCGGTCCATCTCCGGCAGCAGCGTGTCCTCGACGCTGCCCGCGAGGTGGAAGACGCCGCGGATGGGCGGCAGGTCGTGCCGCCGGTAGCCGGCGAGCCACGCCGCGAACTCGCGCTCGTCGGTGATGTCCAGCGGCACCAGGAGCGATTGCGCGCCGAGCGCCTCCAGTTCCTTGACCAGCGCCACCTTCCGGCCGGTGGAGCTGTCCGGGTCGATCTCGCGCCAGTGCTCGCGGGCGGGCAGTTCGGTGCGGCCCACCAGGATCAGCCGCCGGGCGCCGCGCCGGGCCAGCGTCCGGCAGACCAGCCGCCCGAGCGCGCCGAACGCGCCGGTGACCAGGTAGGCGCAGTCCGGGCGCAACCGCAGCGGCAGCGGTTTCAGCAGGTCGTCGGGTCTGCGAAGCCGGCAGGTGTGGCGGCGGTCGCCGCGCAGCGCGATCTCGTGCTCGTCGTCGGCGCTGATCTCGCGCAGCAGCGCGGCGGCGTCGGCGGCCACGTCCGTGCCCGCCAGGTCCAGGTCGATCAGCTTGCCGCGGTTGGCGGTGAGCTCCTGCTGCCACAGCACGCGGCCGATGCCCCAGGCCGGGGCGGCCAGCGGTTCGACCTCGGCATCGGCGGTGACCGGCTGCGTGCCGCGGGTGACCAGGTGCAGCCGGGCCGGGGACTTCTCGGCGACCAGGGCCTGGGCCAGCGCGATCACCGAGTAGGTGCCGTCGGTGTGCTGGCGTGCGAGCTCGGCGTCACTCGCGGTGCCGAACTCCGGCCGGTCCAGGTTCCACAGGTGCACCACCGCGTCGCACGGCTGCTCGGCGAGCAGCCGCCGCAGGTCCTCGGTGCTGTCCGGTGCCACCACCGATTCGCGTTCGCCGCGCCGGTAGCCGGTGCCCGGCCGCACCAGGTGGCAGCGGCCACCGCGGGCGGTGAGCTGCGCGGCGAGCTCCTCGCCGATGCCCTGTGAGTCGGCCAGTACCAGCACATCGCCCGGCGCGTCGGGGTGTTCGGCGAGATCCGGTGCCGGTTCCCACACCGGTGCGAGCAGCCAGTTGTCGATGGTGGCGGTCGCGACGCCCGCGGAGGCCTGCTCGACGTCGGCGGCGCGGAAGCCGTCGACGTGGCCGAGCACCGAACCGTCCTCGGCGTGCACCGTGATGTCGCCGATGAGCTCGTCGCCGTCCCGGCGCACGACCCTGGCGTGCGCCCAGATCGGTTGCGAGCCGATCGGTCCGCTCCGCACCTCGGCGATGGACAGCGGCAGCCGGATGCCGGTCTCCGGGGCTGCCTCGCCGATCAGGGGCGTCAGCAGGGTCTGGAAGCAGGCGTCCAGCAGCGCCGGGTGGAAGTGGTGGTCGCCGGTGCCGGCGAGCGCCTCGTTCGGCCGGATGCGGGCGAGCGCCTCGTCCGGCCCGATCCAGACCTGCTCGATGCTCTGGAACGCCGGGCCGTAGTGGTAGCCGAGCTCGGCCAGCGCCGCGTAGCAGGCCGGACCGTCGAGGTGCTGCCAGCTGCGCGCGCGGATGGCCTCCGCATCCAGCCTCGTGCTCCGCCCGTTCGGCCGTCCGGCGCGCAGAACGCCGGTGGCGTGCACGGAGCGCTGGTCGGCGCCGTTGACCGTGGTGATCGCGAACTCCGAGTCCGCGGTGCACGACAGCTGCACCCGCCGTGCCTCGTCCTCCGGCAGGAACAGCGCCTTGCGCAGCTCGATGCCGGCCAGCGAGACCGTCGTGCCGCCGGTCATCGCGCGCACCGCCTGCGCGGCCATCTCCAGGTACCCGGCGGCGGGGAACACCACGTCGCCCTGGATCCGGTGGTCACGCAGGTACGGTTCCCGCTCGACGTCGAGCGTCGCCTCCCAGGACGGCTCGGCGGTGGGCAGGCGACGGCCCAGCAGCGGGTGGTCGACCTGGCCGAGCCGGATCTGCGCGACCGACGCGGGCTCCACCCAGTAGCGGTCGCGGCGCCACGGGTAGGCAGGCAGCGACACCGCCCGGCCGCGCGGTTCGAGCACCGCCCAGTCGACGTCGACGCCGAGGTTGTGCAGGTCGGCCAGCGAGGCGGTGAACCGCTCCGCCTCGTCCTCCGCACGGCGGATGGACGGCACCGCGGCGCCCTCGATCTGCTTGTCCAGCAAGCATTCCCGGATCGAGTGGGCCAGCACCGGGTGCGGCCCGATCTCCAGGAACAGGCGGTACCCGTCGTCGGCGATGCGGTCCACCGCCGCGCGGAAGCGGACGCTGTCGCGGACGTTGCGCCACCAGTAGTCCGCGTCCAGCTCCGGGCCGCGCGCGGTGCCCTCCTGGCCGGTCAGGTAGAGCGGAACCTGCGCCGGTCCGGGCCGCAATCCGTCCAATGAGGACAGCAGTTCGTCCTTGATCAGGTCCATCCGGGCGCTGTGGTAGGGCACCCGGACGCTGAGGAACTTCGCGAACACCTGCTCGGCGGTCAGCTCGTCGGCGAGCGCGGCGAGCGCGTCCTCGTCGCCGGCCAGCGTGCAGGCGGTGGGGGCGTTGATCGCGGCCACCGAGACTCGGTCGCCGAAGCCCCGCACCCGCTGCTGCGCCTGCGCCTCGGACAGGCTCACCGCCAGCATCGTGCCGGTCCCGACGAGCTTCTGCTGGAGCCTGCTGCGGTGGACGATGATCCGCACCGCGTCGGCCAGGCTGTAGACCCCGGCCTCGTAGAACGCCGCGACCTCACCGGTGCTGTGCCCGACGATCGCGTCCGGCCGCACCCCGTGGTGCCGCCACAGCGCGGCCAGCGCGATCTGGACGGCGAAGTTGGCGGGCTGGGCCAGCCACGTCTCGGCCATCTGCGAGTCGGCCTCGTCGGCGGTGAGCTCGGTGAGCAGGGACCAGCCCGCGATCCGGGCGATCTCGCGGTCGCAGCGCTCGATCACCTCGCGGAAGACCGGTTCGCTCGCCAGCAGCTGCCGACCCATCGCCCACCACTGCGGCCCCATCCCGGTGAACACCCACACCAGCCGGTTCTCCTCGCGCCGCTGGCCGGTGCGGGCCAGCGGGTGCGCCTCGCCGCGCGCGCACCCGGCCAGCCGCTGCGCCAGCTCCTCCTGCGAGGAGTACACGATGGACAGCCGGTGGTCGTGGTGCTGGCGGCGGTGCGCCAGGGTGTGGCCGAGGTCGGCCGGGTCGATCTCGCCGAGCCGTTCGGCGATCCGCCCGGCCAGCTCCGGCAGCGCCGCGGGATCCCGGGCGGTGAGCGGGAGGATGCGGTGCGAGCGCTGCGCCGGCCGCCGCTCGGGCTCCGGCCGCTGCGGCGCCTCCTCCAGGACGACGTGGGCGTTGGTGCCGCCGAACCCGAAGGAGTTCACCCCGGCCCGGGCCGGCCCGTCGTGCTCGGGCCAGTCGGTGAGCCGGTCCGGGATCTCGTAGGGCTGGGCGGCCAGGTCGATGTCCGGGTTGATCCGGGTCAGGTTGATGTGCGGCGGGATCTTGCGCTCGGCCAGCGACAGCGCGGTCTTGATCAGCCCGGCCATCCCGGCCGCCGACTCGGTGTGCCCGATGTTGGTCTTCACCGAGCCGATGTAGCAGCGCCGCCCGGGTTTGCGGCCGGTCGCCAGCGCCCGACCGAGCGCGTTGGCCTCGATCGGGTCGCCGACCGGCGTGGAGGTCCCGTGCGCTTCGACGTACTGCAGCTCGCCCGGTTCGATGCCCGCTTCCGCGCAGACCTGCTCGATCAGCTCGATCTGCGCCTGCGCACTGGGCACCGTGATCCCGTTGGTGCGGCCGTCCTGGTTCACGCCGCTCGCCGTGATCACCGCGTGGATCGGGTCGCCGTCGCGCACCGCCTCGTCGAGGAGCTTCAGCGCGACCACCGCGACGCCTTCGGCCCGCACGTAGCCGTTCGCGTCGGCGTCGAAGGTCCGGGACCTGCCGTCCGGGGAGAGGAATCCGCCCTTGGTCTCGGCGATCGTGTACTGCGGGGTCATGTGCAGCAGGGTGCCGCCGGCCAGCGCGAGGCTGCTCTCGCCGCGACGCAGGCTCTGGCAGGCCAGGTGCACCGCCACCAGCGAGGAGCTGCAGGCGGTGTCGATCGAGACGCTCGGCCCGCGCAGGTCCAGGCAGTAGGAGATGCGGTTGGACGTCATCGTCATCATGGTTCCGGTCGCGGTGTGCGCGGCCAGCGTCTCGAAGCCGAGGTCGGCGAACTGGACGATCTTGTAGTCCAGGGTGAACGCGCCGACGAAGACGCCGACGTCGCGGCCGGCCAGCTCGTCCGGCCGCTGCCCGCCGTCCTCCAGCGCCTCCCACGCGACCTCCAGCAGCTTCCGCTGCTGCGGGTCCATGTGCTCGGCCTCGCGCGGGCTGATCCCGAAGAAGGCCGGGTCGAACTCGTCGAAGCCGGTGATGTAGCCGCCGCGCCCGCCGACCAGCCGCCCCGGTTTGGCCTTGTCCCGGCTGCCCAGCGTCGACACGTCATAGCGGTCGACCGGGGTGGGCACGATGCAGTCCTTGCCGTCGGCCAGGTTCCGCCAGAACGACCGGTGATCGGAGGCACCTCCGGGGAACCGGCACCCGATTCCGATGATCGCGACCTTGTTGCCGGAAGCAGGATTCTGCGAGTTCACCATCGTCCATTCCTCGATTCGGGCGCGGCGGCGCGGACAGCAAAGAGCACTGGAACGTCTTCGTGCTGAGGGAGAAGTGATCGGAGTAGAACGAGAAATGTTTTCACCGAAGGGGAACGGGCCCGAGAACCCGGGCCGACCGGGAAACCCCGCACCGGAGCGAACCCCGCATCCTCGCCGGAAAACTTACCGAAAAACCAACTGCGGCAAGGAAAACCGGATTGCGGCGCCGGCCGATCCGCATCGAATCCCCCGTCTCGTTCGGATGATCTCCGCACACATCAATACCGGGGAAGCCGACCCCCCACCACTCGACTCCTACTACCAGGTGGCGAACTGGAATATGCCACCGAAAATCGAAGGAAACTTGCGATTTTTCCGGCTCGTCGAATCGTTCGGAGGACGCCCGGATTCGGTACCGTGCCCGATGAGCGAAAGGATGCGAGATGAACGAACCGCCGGAGACCGGCCGCTTCACCGCACCCAACGACCGGGATCTCGTGGTGTTCCTGATCGGCGCGAGGATCAACAAGCTCACCGCGGTGCGCAGCTGGGCTCCGGTGATCACCGGGTTCCGCCGGATGCTCGCCGAGCTCAGAGCCGATCCGGACAGCGGGCTGCTCGGGTTCCGGATCCTGCCGCGCCCGCCCCGGCTGCTGACGAGCGTGCAGTACTGGGAATCCGCCGAGAAGCTCTACTCCTACGCATCGGATCCCGCGCGCCAGCACCGTCCGGCGTGGACAGACTTCTACCGCCGCAGCAGAGCAGCGGGAGAGCACGTCGGCATCTGGCACGAGACCTACCTCGTTCCGGCTCGCTCGTACGAGAGCATCTACGTGGCCATGCCGGAGTCCGGGCTGGCCCGGGCGTTCGGCAGCACACCGGTCGGCCGCGGCACCGACCGCGCGGCCGACCGGCTCCGCGGCGTCCGCAGCAACGGGGACCGGTAGGCGGTCAGTCCCAGTCGACCGGGAGGCTGCGCACGCTGTAGTTGAGCGAGTCGTCGCGCATCTGGACCTCCGCAGCCGGGACCGCCAGCCGCAGTCCGGGCAATTCCCGCAGCAGCCCGGCGAAACCGGTGCGCAGCACGATGCGCGCCAGCTGCGCGCCGAGGCAGTGGTGCACGCCGTGGCCGAACGCCACGTGCCCGCTCGCCGCGCGGGTGATGTCGAGCCGGTCCGGGTCGGGGAACTGGGCCGGGTCGCGGTTGGCGGCGGCGAGCGAGAGCGTCAGCAGGTCGCCGTAGCGGAGGGATTCGCCGTGGAACTCGAAGTCCGCCAGGGCGACCCGCGTGGAGCCGAACTGGTTGATCGTCAGGTAGCGCAGCAACTCCTCCACCGCGCTGTCGATCAGCGGTGGAGTGTCGCGCAGCGCGTCGAGCTGATCCGGGTTGGCCAGCAACGCGTAGCTGCCCAGCGCGAACACGCTGGTGGTGGCGTCCTGGGCGGCGGTCACCAGGATCACGGCCATCGTCGTGATCTCCTCGACGGACAGCTCGTCATCGGCGTTGAGCACGCTGAGCAGATCGTCGCCCGGCCGTTCCCGCTTCTCGTGCACGAACTCCGCCAGCACCGCGGACAACTCCGCCCACCCCTCGCCCATCCGGTCACCGTCGCCGGCGAGCGTGAACATCTTCTCGGTGGACCGGCGGAACGCCTCCTCGTCGGCGATCCGGATGCCCAGCAGCTCGCCGATCACCTGGTGGGTGACCGGCTCCGCGAAGGCGGTCACCAGGTCGGCCGGACCACCGGCCCGCCGCATCGCGGTGAGCCGGTCGTCCACGATCCGCTCGATCAGGGGCGTCATCGCCCGCATCCGGCGCGGGCCGAACCCGGCCGAGAGCTTGCGCCGGTACCAGGTGTGCTCCGGAGGGTCCAGCACGCTGAACAGTCCCGCCGGGGCCGGCTGCTCGGGATCGGCGACGGTGATCGGGAACTTGAGCAGCTCGTAGCTCGAGCCGAAGCGTGGATCGGCCAGCACCTCCCGGACCAGCGCGTGGCTGGTCACCAGCCAGCCGCGGCGCCCGCCATCGCAGCGCATCGGGGCCAGCGGCCGTTCCTCGCGCAGCTCCCGCAGCCCGTCGTGCGGGTCGAACGGGCAGCTGCGGGTGGTCGGGTGCACCACCGGTTCCGGTTGGGCCTTGGTCATCTCACGCTCCCTGGAGCTTCGCCGGACTGGCCGGTTGGCATGATTCGCCAACCGGCTTCCGACGGCACCGCGAGTCACCCGTTCCAGGTGCGCACGGAGGCGTGAACTCCCCGCGCTCCGGAGAACTCCGATGTCGGTCTCAGCTCATCGCCGTCCTCCTCACCTCCGCCGCCGACGTCGCGCGCAGCCTGCCGTCGAGCAGCATCCACCGGGTGATGCCGATCGATTCGAGGAACGGCACGTCGTGGCTGGCCACGATGAGCGCACCGGCGTAGGCGTCGAGCGCCGCGATCAGCTGGCGGACGCTGGCCATGTCCAGGTTGTTCGTCGGTTCGTCCAGCATGAGCAGCTGCGGCGCGGGTTCGGCGAGCACGAGCGCGGCCAGCGTCGCCCGGAAGCGCTCACCCCCGGACAGCGTCGCCGCCGGCCGGTCGGCCCGGTCCCCGGTGAACAGGAAGCGGGCGAGCCCGGCCCGGATCTGGTTGTTGGTCGATCCGGGCGCGAACCGCGCCACGTTCTCGGCGATGCTCGCGTTGTCCGCGAGGACGTCGAGGCGCTGGGGCAGGAAGCGCAGCGGAACGTGCCCGACGACCTCCCCGGCGAGCGGTGCCAGCTCACCGGCGATGGTGCGCAGCAGCGTCGTCTTGCCGGAGCCGTTGCGCCCGACCAGCGCGATCCGCTCCGGCCCGTGCACGTCGAAATCGCCCGGCGCTCGGGCTCCGTGGCGCAGGTGCAGGCCACGCGCCGTCAGCACGGTGCGTTCTGACGGCACCGCGGTGCGCGGGAGGTCGACCCGGATCTCGTCGTCGTCGCGCACCGCATCGGAGGCCTCGGCCAGCCGTTGCTCGGCTTCGGCGAGCTTCGTCTCGTGCATGATGCGGTGCTTGCCCGCCGACACCTGGGCCGCGCGCTTGCGCTGGGCCATCACCGCCTTGGGCTCGCGCTTGGTGTCCCACATCTTCTGTCCGTAGCGCTTGCGCCGGGCCAGCTTGACGTGGGCATCGGCGAGTTCCCGCTTCTGCTTGCGCAGATCGGTCTCCGCGACGCGCATCATCCGCTGCGCCGCCTCCTGCTCGACCGCGAGAACTTCCTCGTAGGCGGCGAGGTTGCCTCCGTACCAGCTGATCTCACCGTCGCGCAGGTCGGCGATCCGGTCCACCCGGGCCAGCAGCTCGCGGTCGTGGCTGACCACGACCAGCACTCCGGGCCAGGCTGCGACCGCCGAGCACAGCCGCTGACGGGCTAACAGGTCGAGGTTGTTGGTGGGCTCGTCGAGCAGCAGAACGTCCGGCCGCTCCAGCAGCAGCGCCGCCAGCCGCAGCAGCACCGACTCGCCGCCGGAGACCTCGCCGATCGTCCGGTCCAGGCCGATGTGCCCCAGCCCGAGCTCTTCGAGCACGGCGACGGCCCGCTCCTCGACGTCCCAGTCCTCGCCCACCGCCGCGAAGTGCTCCTCGCGCACGTCACCGGCGTGGATGGCGCGCAGCGCAGCGCGGATCCCGGCGATGCCCAGCGCTTCGTCGACGCGCAGTCCGGTGTCGAGCGAGACGTTCTGCGGCAGGTAGCCGACTTCGCCGCAGAGGCGAACCTCGCCACCGGTGGGCGTAAGCTCACCGGCCAGCAGCTTGAGCAGCGTGGACTTGCCCGACCCGTTGAGCCCGATCAGCCCGGTGCGGCCGGGACCGAACGCCGCTTGCAGGCCGTCGAAGACGCGGCCGCCGTCGGGCCATTCGAAGCTGAGCTCGACGCAGCCGGCACTGGCGATGGTGGACGGGGATGCGGAAGATGACATGGAGGACTCCCGAGGTCCGGATCGAACGGTGTGCGCAACACGTTCGAGACGCCGCGAGCGACAAGCGGTGCAGGAGAGGTCCATGCCCGGACACGGGGAGGAGGACGATTCGCATCGCAGAGGTCGCACACCGGATCGGGCTCAGCACGAGCCACGACACAACGGCATCTCAGACCTCAGATGACCAACGTCCTACTCCAAACCGACGGCAACAGAAGCACGGTCAAGCTACCTCCGCGCCGGAACCGGCGTCAACGGAATTAACTCCGGACGAATCTCGCGTGGTGGCCGGGCGCGGGAAGTCACACCGCGCATTCCGGGGCGGAGTGGATGGAGCAGAGCTGCTGCCGCAGGGCTTGGACGGACACCGGGATCTGGATGGTGCTGTTCGATTCCGTCCGGCCCGCGCGGTAGAGGGACACGATCAGCGCGTCGCCGACGCGGCGGGCGGCGACGCGCTCGACGTCGTCGGCACCCGCATCCCGGAAGGGGTTGAAGTCGGAGGCGACCAGCCGACCGGTTTCCGCGTCGAACAGCTCGAACTCGCCCCCGGCGCCGACCGCCAGGACCAGCGTTCCGCCGTCCACCGGTTGTGCGGCCACCAGCCGGGGCAGTCTGGTGGCCAGGAGCAGCGTCCGGTTCCAGCGCTCGCCGGCACGCTGGTGCAGCGACAGCGAGCGGACGCCCGGGACGTAGTTCACCGCCAGTTGCCCGCTCTCGTCGAAGGATGTGGTGGCCTGGGACGCAGGAAGTCCCGGTCCGTCCACTGTGGTCGTATTGGTTCCGGTGTCGCGGGACCAGGTGGTCAGCGTGATCCGGTCACCTGAGCGCGCGACGATCCGCCCGGTGCCTGCGCCGATGTCGTAGGACAGGATCTCCTGCTCCGGGGCGCGGGTGACGGCCTGCCCGTCCCGGCAGTCGATGAATTGCCCGTCATCGGTGCGGGCCACTGGGAGCTGCGCTTCGGCGTCAGCGCGTGAGCTGGTGAAGGCCGGGCCCGGCAGGTACGTCACGTCACGCCCGGCGCAGGCGGCTGACGGCACCACCGCCGAACCGTCGACCAGCCACACCGGCTGCGCTGTGCCGGGGCTGACGTCCCGCACGGCCGCGCCGGTACCGTCGGGTTTCGCGGCGAGCAGGTCGGTGATCTCCGGCAGCGGCACCCGCGTCGTCCCGCCGCTGCCGCCGACGATCAGCAGATCTTCATTGCGGGCGAAGACCTCCCGCTCGCCCAGCGCGGTCACGGCGCCGCGCTGCTCGCCGCTGACGTCCCACGGCTTCAGCAGCGCATCGTCGGATTCGGTGGAGAGGACCTCGATGGCGAATCCCGGCGTCAGCAGAGCCACCCGAGTCGTTCCCGTCGAGGGAACGGCGGGGCCCGGCACGACCTGGTCGGTGACGAGCGTTTCCCGCAGCGTCATCGGCTCGTGGCCGAGATCCGGGAGCACCGACAGCGATCGACCGACCGCGAAGGCATCGCACGCGGGACTGAACAGGCCGTGCCCGTCGACCGGCCAGGGCTCGGCACCGCTACCGACCACCTGCGCCTCGCCCGGGAAGTCCGCGTCGAGCATGACCGCGGTGCGATCCCGGCAGCGGGCGATGACCGGATCGAAGTCCGCTGCGGGCGACCGGCCGATCTCGCCCGGCAGCTCCTTGCCGCTCCACGCGACCTCCGCGTCCGGAAGCGGCGAGCTGAACACCGGCCGACCCGGTCCTGGTGGTCGCACCACGGTGGCGGTGACGCCGAGCACTGCGACGAAGTGCCCGCCTGCCAACGGTTCCAACCTGGTCCGGTACGGGGTCCGGCCGATGTTCTCCCCGTGGGTGTCGGCGATCCTCGTCCGCCGGTCGTCCTGCGTCCAGCCGATGGTGCCGTCGGCGGTGATCCACGCGAGAACACCGGTCATCCGGTTGAAACCGTCCAGCAGCGGGGCGACGTCGACGGCGTCGGCGGGAACGGTCAGCGTCCGCACCGCCGGAACGCCGCCGGGCAGCGTGAGCACACCCCATTCCGCTCCGCCTCCGCCGAGCAGGAAACCGCCCTGGCCATCGGCGAACCGCACCGACCACCCGGGCGGGGCCGAAACCGGCAGCCGCCGCCCACCCGCGACCGCGGTGACGCCCGCCGGTCCGGAAACGGCGGCAGCTCTGGCCGAGGGATGCGCCGCGACGTTGTCGACGCCCTCGAAGACCACTGGTTCTCCGCTGCTGCCAACGAAATGCGCCACGCCCTGCGGCTTGTCGAGCAGGATGACGCCCTCGGCGAAGGGATGAACCTCGCACGACGCACCGCTGCTCAGCCGCGCGGTCTTCGCCTCGCCGATCTCGGCCATCACCGGCCCGGCCGCGCTGCAGCCCACGAGGCGGTTGCCGACGAAGACGACGTCCCGGAGTTCGGCGGCATCCGCGGTGATCGACGCCACGAGCCGACCGGTGGTGAGCTCCCACACCCGCAGCGCTGAGGTGCCCGGGACCCGGTCCGCGCCCCAGGCCGCCAGCATGGTGTTGTCGTCGGAGAAGACCGCCCCGCTGGCCGGGTGCCCGGTCTCGGATTCCGGGTACACCAGCGCACGCACCAGCCGACGCGCGGACTCCGACACCGCGAGCATCGCCGAGCGGACGGTCGAGCTGTCGCTGCGGTTCGCGGCAGCCAGCGCGCGCTGGATGGCCAGCGTCGGCGAGCTCTGCGCGGTCAGCAGCGCTTCGGAGGCATCGGCCTGCGCTTCGGCCAGCTCGGCCTTGCGCACCGCCATGCGCTGACCGCTGACCGCCGCAACCGCCCCGACGGCCGCGACGGCGAACAGCAGCACCATCACCACGGCGACAGCGGTGATGGTGCGCCTCCGGCCGCGCTGGTAGCGCGCTTCCTCCAGCAGGTACTCGTTGGCGTCGATGTCCATCAGCGCCGCGCACAACCCGGCCAGGGCCTCGTGGTCCCGGCGCTGCGCCGGGCCGGTGAGGTCGATCCACTTCTGCTCGTCCGGGAACACCTCGCGCAGCGGTGCGGGCAGCGCTTCGGCATCGGCGAACGTGCCGCGGTCGGCGTCCCAGGCCAGGTTCAGCTCCGGGTCCAGCCGGACCAGGAACAACCGCTGCGGGCTACCGCCACCGGCGAGCCAGAGCTCGATCTCCTGCGCCACCCAGGAGGATCGGACGGTCGTGCGGTCCAGCAGCACGATCAGGCACCGGGATTGCGCGAGCGCGCTGCGGATCTCGCCGCCGAGCGATCCCGGCCGCAGGTCGGAGGTGTCCAGGTAGACGGCGAAATCCGCGCCTGCATCATGCCTTTTGGCGATCGCGTGCAGAACGTGCTTGAGGCGCTTCGCCTCTCGCCGCGCGGGACTGTGGTAGCTGATGAACGCGTGGTAGCGCTGCCCGGTCATGACCCTGCACAAGCCGCCGAAGCGGGCATTCCGAGGCTGATCCGGCTGTAGTCGCCCAGGACGTGCCCGGAGACCCTGCGGAGCACGATGTCACCGTCCGGGCTGCTGCCCTCCGGGTTGCTGGGGTTCACGGTCTGCACGACGTGGTCGCAGCCCGGGCCGACCTGCCGCGTCGAAATCGCCTGGTGCCCACCGGAATCCGCTGGCGCTCCCGTCTCGGGGTCGATGGCGCGCTGCCAGACCTCCGGCTCCGGGTCGCAGACCTCGCCGGGATCGCGGACGACGTGCAGCTCGCCGGTGGCGAGCAGCGTCTCGCCCGCCCAGACCAGATCCGTCAGCTCGAACCAGGGGTCCGGGTCGTCGGGGCTGGTGCCCGGCACGGCGGGTTCGACCTCGCGCACGCGCAGCGTCGCCAGGTCGACGATCACCGGTTCGTACGGGTTGGTGCAGTATCCGCTGGAACCACCGACTCCGACCGCGAGCAGCCGACCGTCCGGGGAGACCGCGGAGCGGCCGAGCAATCCGTCGACCTTCGTGCTGCCCAGCAGCTGGCCGGCGTAGTCGTACTGCGCGATCACCGAAGGACCGCGCCGGTTGCCGCCGTCGCGGGCCAGGTAGCCCACCGTGATCCTGTCCTCGTCGGCGGCCAGCGTCACCGGGGACTCGGTGTTTTCCGCCAGACTGGTGCTCGCGCGTTCCTGCAGCCGTTGCGCGGGAACGACGCGCTCCGCGGACAGCTCGTGGTCGTAGAGCACCAGGTCGAACCCGTTGTCCGGGGCGTGGTTCGTCCTGGTCGTCACGATGTCGGTATCGGTGACAGCCACTCCGGTGCACTCCGCGCAGTCCCGCACGACCGGCTCCGCGCCGCGGGCCACGACGACCACGCGGTCGGCGTAGACCACGACGGCCCGTGCCGAGTCCAGCGGCGCCGCGATCTCGGCATCGCTGTCGCCGGGCGGGAAGAAAGAAGCCTCGGACGTGCCGAAACCGGGCACCTGCTGAGTCCAGTCGGCGCCCACCAGGGTGAGCCCGTCCGCGCCGGTAGCCACCGCGAAATCCGGCGCGGAAGCGGCAGAACCGCAGGAGGCCAGCAGGACGGTGCTCAAGATCAGCCCGCCGACGACGCGTTTCCGGTCCATCCCCACCCACGCTCCCGTCCGCCACCGGGCCACCCGATCAGCTGCCCGCGAGCTGATCGAGATTACCGTGCGGAGGCGTCCCGAAACAGCAAGTCACGGCCAAAGACCGCCTGGCCGCTAGGCGGTCCGGAAAGCCCTGCGGTAGGCACCGGGAGTCGTTCCCAGCGCGTCGAGGAAGCGCCGGCGGAGGTTGGTCGCCGAGGAGAGGCCGACGCGGTGCGCGATGGCCTCCAGCGTGAGATCGGAGTTCTCCAGCAACTCCCGCGCCGCGGCCAGCCGCTGGGTCAGCAGCCACTGCCCGGGGCCGGTGCCGAGCTGATCGGTGAACCGGCGGTTGAGCGTGCGCGAGGAGACACCCGCCCGCGCCGCCAGGTCCTCGACGCCGAGCGGTTCGCCGAGCCGCTCCATCGCCCACTCCAGCAGCGGCGCCAGGGAACCGTCCATCTGGACCGGGTGCGCCGGAGCCGAGTACTGCAGCTGCCCGCCCTCGCGGTGCGGTGGCATGACCATGCTCCGCGCCACGTGCGCGGCGTACGCGGCACCCTGGTCGGCCCGCACCAGGTGCAGGCACAGGTCGATGCCCGCACCCGCGCCCGCGCTGGTGGCCACGTCGCCGTGATCGACGTAGAGCACGTCGTGGTCGACCTGCACCGCCGGGAAGGACTCGGCCAGTTCGGCCGTGCGCGCCCAGTGCGTCGTCGCACGCCGGCCGTCCAGCAGTCCGGTGTGCGCCAGCGCGAAAGCACCGGAGCAGATGCTGACCAGCCGTGCTCCTCGCTCGTGCGCGCGCCGCAGGGCGCGGACGACTTCGGGCACGGGTGCCTTCTCCGCGGGCGGCCAGCCCGGGATGATCACGGTGTCCGCCCGGTCGAGCGCTTCGAGGCCGTCGGTCACGAGCATGGCGTAACCCGCGCGCGTGGCGACCGGCCCGGGCTGCTCGGCGCACACGCCGAAGGTGTAGCGCTTCGGAACTCCCCGGGCCTCCAAGCCGAACACCTCTGCCGCGCAGCCGAGCTCGAACGTCGACTGCGGTGCGCGAACCAGCGCGACCACTCGATGCATGGCAGAAAAGTACCGCAAGATGTCTTTTCCGACACTCGGCGCCGGGGTGATCGCCGATGAGACTTGGCGCCATGAGGAAAGACCTGAACATGACCGGCTACGCGTGGTCCTCCGCGCAGGACTCCCCCGCCCGCGAGATCTTCCCGGGCATCCGCCACCGCCAGCTGTGGCGCGGGGACGCAGGCGCGACGGCGAACGTGCTCGAGATGGACCCGGGCACCTGCTGGGAGGGGATCGACGTGCACGAACCGGGCCCCGAGGAGGTCTTCGTGGTGTCGGGCACCTTCAACGACGGAGTCCGCGACTACCCGGCGGGCTCGTTCATCCACGCCCCGGCGGGTTCCTCGCACATCCCGCAGACGACGACCGGCTGCACGCTGTTCGTCTTCTACCCCGAGGGCTGAACCGCCGGTCCGGCCGTCCGCGAGCCACCGGCCCGCGGACGGCCGGAGCGGCACTGCTCCGCACACCGCAGCGCGGATCTGCTGTTCAGACTAATAGCACCAGGTCGGGAGCCGACCGGTTACCGTGGGCGACATGCATCAGAACTCCCGGGACGCGGAGTTGGCGGCCAGGGTCTCGCACGCGGACCTGGACAACCCCAACATCGCACGCATGTACGACTACCTGCTCGGCGGATCGGCCAACTTCGCGATCGACCGGGAAACCGCGGAGCGGGCCCTGGAGTTCGCCCCGACGGAACGGGACTACTGCTACATCAACCGCGGTTTCCTCGGCCGCACGGTGCGCTTCCTGACCACCGAGGTCGGCATCGACCAGTTCATCGACCTCGGCTCCGGCGTGCCGACGGTCGGCAACGTGCACGAGATCGCCCACGCGCACAACCCGGAGGCCCGGGTGGCCTACGTGGACTGGGAGGCCGTCGCCTGCCACCACGCGCGGCACCTGCTCGGCGGCGACGAGCGGGTCACCGTCACCGAGGCCGACGTCTGCGATCCCGACTCGGTGCTCAACGCCCCGGGCGTGGCCGGCCTGCTGGACTTCTCCCGTCCGGTGGCGGTCCTGGCCTTCGGCATCCTCGACATCATCCCGAGCCCCGACGGCGCGTCGCTGGTGGCCCACTACCGGGACGCCTGCGTGCCGGGCAGCGCGCTGGCGGTGTCCAACAACGCCCAGCTGAGCCGCACCGACGAGGAGATCGCCGAGCTGCGCGCGCTGCTGGCCGAGACCTCCACCCCGCAGATGCACATCCGCAACGCCGACGAGGTCGCCGCGCTCTTCCCCGGCTACACCCTCGTCGAGCCCGGCGTGGTGCCCGCCGCCTACTGGCGTCCCGACCAGCCGGTGGACGACGCGGCGGCGCGCCGCGGCAACGTCCTGGGCGCCGTCGGCTTCCTCGACCCGAAGCCCACCGCCTGACCCCGCCCGGCGGGCCGGGCGAGCGACGAGGGGTCTCGTCGCTCGCCCGGTGCCTCAGCCCTGCTTCGCCAGCCCGCGCTCGACGGCGGCGATGATGTCCGGGCGCAGCCGCTCCGGCTGGACGATCGCGTCCACCGACCCGACCTCCACCGCGCGCTGGATGGAGTGCACCGAGTCGAACTCCGCGGCCACCGCGCCGAGCTTCTCGGCCCGTACCGACGAGCGCAGTTCCGCCAGCTCGGTGGCCAGCGTGGCGCGCTCGACGTCGGTGGCAGCGGCCACCCGGGCCTCCAGCTCCTGCACCCGCGGGTCCTTCGCGGTGCGCGCGTTGACCTCGCCCGCGAAGACCACGGCCGCCGCCGGCGCCCCGCCGATGACCGAGGCGAACGAGCCGTCCACGGCCAGCACGGTCATGTTCGGGTTGAGCGCCTTGGAGAACACCACGAACGCCCCGCCGTGGTAGCGCGAGATCACGCAGAACACGATCGGGCCCTCGAAGTTCACCACCGCGCGGCCGATCTCGGCGCCGTACTCCAGCTGCAGCGCGCGCATCGACTCCGGCGAGCCGTCGAAGCCGGACAGGTTGGCCAGCACCACCAGCGGCCGGTTCCCGCTCGCCGCGTTGATCGCCCGGGCGACCTTCTTCGACGAGCGCGGGAACAGCGTGCCGGAGGTGTAGGTGTCCGGGCCGTCGGTGGGCGGGAAGCCGCGGCGCGGCACCGACCGCGACTCGATCCCGACCAGGCAGACCGGCAGCCCGCCGAGGTGCGCGTCCTGCACCACGGCCGTCTCCGCGTCCGCCATGCCCGCCCAGCGCTCCAGCACCGGGTGGTCCTGGTCGGCGATGGCCCGCATCACCGTGCGGATGTCGAAGGGCTTCTTGCGGTCCGGGTTGGTCGCCGCGGAGAAGATCTCGCCCACCGTGGTGAAGTCGCTGCCGACCACCGCGTGCGGGAAGCCCGAGACGTCCCGGTCGACCGGGTCGGCCGTCCGCGCGCGGCGCGGCGCGGTCTCGCCCGGCACCACGTAGGTGTGGTCGTAGTGCCCCATCAGCACGCGCCGGGCGCCGGCGAGGTCGGCCGCCCAGTACTGGGCCTGGCCGTTCGGGCCCATCACGCGGTCGTAGCCGCCGATGCCGAAGTTGTCCTCCGCCGAGACACCGCCGGAGAAGTCCAGCGACTGCTTGCCGGTGAGCACCATCGCCGAATCCGGTGTCATCACCAGGATTCCCTTGGTGTGCATCAGCATCGTGGCCTCGGCGTTCCAGTACGGCTGGGCGCCCACGTTGATGCCGGCCACCACGACGTTGATCTCACCGCCGTCCTGGGTGAAGTGCACGATCCGCTTCAGCGCGGCGGCCACCCAGTCCATGTTCTCGGTGCCGGAGTCCATCGAGATCCGGGCACCGGCCGACAGCGCGTACCACTCCACCGGAACGCCCTCGCGCTCGGCGAGGTCCAGTGCGGCGATCACCCGCGAGCACTCCGGTTCGGAGAGCGCGCCGAGCGCCTTGGTCGGGTCGCCCAGCAGCACCACGCGCTTGACGCCCTCCGGGTAGCGCTCGGTCGGCGAGCTGGCCACCCCGGCCACGATGCCCGACTCGTTGAGGCCCTTGGGCCGGTCGACCGGGACCAGCGCGCCGGTGTCGTCCAGGTCGTGCTCGACGAACGTCCCGTCGGCACCGGCCACCACGTCGATCAGCTCGTAGGGGTAGACGTTCCCGCGCCGCCGGGCGCGCAGCACCTTCTGGCCGTAGTCGTCCAGCGGCTGGATCGGCTCGGTCGGCGGCTCCGTCAGCTCGATGGTCAGCCCGGCGCCCGCCCCGTAAGCCAGCCGCAGCGCGACCTCGTCGAGGTCCCCGGTGGCCGGGTCCTGCTGCCTGCCGAGGTAGAGGACTTCCTCCAGCCCGGCGCCGGCGGTGCGCGGCGCGACCCGCGCGGCCACCGCGGTGAGGGCCTGCTCGTCGATGTCGCTCGACGGCCACACGTAGAGCACGATCCGGTTGGCGTCGAGCCGCTTCTTGGCCGGCCGCTGGGCCTGGACCCGGCGGATCGCGTCCAGGCAGGCGTCCAGCACCGCCTCAGCGGCGGGCAGCGCCACGACCCGGCCGTCGGAGTCGCGCAGCGGCGTCAGGTCGCGGATCTGGGCCATCGCGACGAGGCGCTCGTCGGCCGGGTTCTCCGGCGCGACGCACCGGAGCAGGTGGACGTCCTCGTCGGCCGACGGCAGCCGGGTGATGTCGAAGTTCTCCAGCCGGTGCAGCTGCAGCCGCTGGGCGACGAGCGGGTGCAGGCCGCGGATGATGCGCTCCTCGACCAGGCCGTCCTCGCCCGGGCGGAAGGTGAAGTGGTGGTGCATCGTGGTGCCGCGCCGGCCCGCCACCGTGGTCGTCACCCGCCGCAGCCGCTCCGGCAGCGGCAGCCCGGCCAGCGCCTTGCCCAGCGCGGCGGCGGCCTCGTCCGGGTCCGCGGGCTGGTCGTTCCAGGCCAGGTAGATGTCGGCGACCAGCTCGGCCGACGGGGTGGCCGTCTCGGCGACCGCCCGCACAGCGTCGGCTAGGCCGGTGAACTCGGCGGCCGTGGCGACCAGCTGCAGGCGCTGGCCGTCCAGGTCGTACTCGGCGGTGACCAGCGAGCGGTCCCCGGAGCGCAGGCACTGGAGGTCCTCCAGCGACCGGTCCCGGT